>VFBG01000108.1 GCA_006515835.1 bacterium
CGTGTCGACACGCCGGGCCGCCGTCCGCATCCGTGGGCCGGGCGGCGCAGTCTCGGCGAGGACGCGGCGGCGAGCCTGCCCCTGTTCAAGGAGGTGGCCGCCGCCATGGACGACAAGAAGGCGGCGGCGCGGGCGGCCGACATCTACGGGCGGGTGGCGCAGGAGATGGCGGCCCAGCAGGCCGCCCTCGACCAACTTCAAGGATTGAGCGATGGCCAGGACTAACCGCCAGACCAGCCGGGTGCAGGTCTATCTCAACGACCCCAAGATCGTCTCGGGCCTGAACCGGGAGGCGCGCAGCGGGCGGATGCCCCTGAGCCAGGCGGCGGGACGCGCCATTGCGCGCGGCCTGCTCAAGAGCCCGCAGGCCGATCCCGAGGATCGCCTGCTGCAGCTCGAACGATCGCTGCGCGACCACATGCGATCGACGGCGCGCGACATGCAGATCGTCCAGGAGCTGCTGATCGAGGTGGCGCGGGCCTTCTTCCTGCGCTTGCCGGACGCGGTCGTGGATCAGGATCCGACGGTGCAGGCGGCGGTGGACCGGCGCATCGAGCGGCTGCTCGACGCCACGGCGGCCCGGATCGTCGCCGGCCGGTCCGATCGCGACGCGGCGCCCGGACCGGCGCGGGAGCCCCGCTCGTTTGAGGCGCCNNNNGCCCTGGGGCCGACGGTCCTCGCCGCCCTGGAGGAGCCGGCCGTGGTGGAGATCCTCGCCAACCCGGACGGTCGCCTGGTGCTCGACCGGAGCGGGGAGGGGCGTCAGGACACCGGCCAGTCCCTCTCGCCCGAGGCGCGCGAGCGCGCCATCAAGCTCATCGCCGACTATGTCGGAGAGACGGTGGCGCGCGAGGATCCGCGTCTGTCCGGCGTCCTGCCGGGGACGGGCGAACGGTTCCAGGGATTGCTGCCCCCGATCGTCGCGGCGCCGGCCTTCTCGATCCGCAAACGCCCCGCGGTGATCTGGGGGCTGGCCGACTATGTCCGCGACGGCGTGATGACGGAGCCCCAGGCGGACGCGCTGCGACAGGCGGCGGCCGAACGCCGCAATATCCTCATCTCCGGCGGGACCGGCTCGGGCAAGACCACCCTGGCCAATGCGGTGCTCGCCGAACCCGCCTTCGCCGGAGACCGGGTCTTCCTGATCGAGGATACGCCGGAACTGCAGTGCTCGGCCTGGGACGTGGTCGCGGTGCTGACCCGGCGCGCCCCGGTGGCCATCGGCGTGGTCGATCTCGTGCGTGACGCATTGCGGATGCGCCCGGACCGGATCGTGGTCGGGGAGATGCGCGACGGCGCCGCCGCGCTCGAGACGCTGAAGAGCTGGAACACCGGCCACCCCGGCGGTTTGTCGACGATCCACGCCAATTCGGCCGGGGATGTCCTGCGGCGGGTGGAAGACCTGCTCAGCGAAGTGGTCGCCCGACCGCCCCGGCGCGCGATCGCCCAGGCTATAGACCGGATCGTCCACATCCGGCGCACCGCCGAAGGCCGGCGCGTGGAGGCCGTGCTCGCCGTCGAAGGTCTTGAGGCGGATCGTTACCGGCTGACGCCGCTCGCGTGAGGACAGAGCGCGCCGGCGCTTCGCTGCTTCCTGATGGATCGCTGATATCGCGGCGCCTGAAGCGCTTCGGCGCCGCGGCCCGTTGATGCCCGGCTCGGCCGGCGGCGCGGTCACGCGCCGGTCCGGTCGGTCAGGAAGGCGATGTCCAGGCGTGGTCGTCCCGGGCGCAGCGCCGCTTTATGACGGCCAGACGGCGCGCAGCCCTTCCACCAGGTGGTCGCGTCGGCCGGGTGCGCACTGGTCCAGATTTCGTTGCTTCCAGCGCACCGCCGGCAGGTCGGCGATGCCCGGCAGGCCGATGAGATCCCAATCCGGTTCGCCGGTTTTGAAGCCGATCAGGAATTCGCGATGGGCGGTCGGCATGTCATCGACGATGATCGTGATCAGGACTTCCCGCGCGGCGATCAGTTCGTCGAGGCTGACCGGCGCCTGCGTCATGCCGACGAAGCCTCGCCGGAACTCCTCGGCGATATCCTTGCGGCGCGGGCGCAGCCCTTCGGCCATGGGGCGAGGGTGGCTGATCAGATAGGCGATGTTGGCTTTTCCAGACCCGCTGTTTGAGCACCCGGAGTGATCAAACTCCCGTATTGCCAAACGACCAGCCTTGGAACCTTGGCCGGGTCTGGGGAGAAGGGATGAAGACAAAAGTCCAATCATGCTGGCGCAAGGCGGCGTCGCCATCAGCTGGCCTGATCTCGCGCGGCGACCCGACTCCGCGTCCGTGATCGCTAGGCGTAGAGGCGTGGAAACAGGACGTCGAGCGTATCGGCCGGGAAGCGAAGCGAGACGGGTCCTTTCGGCGTATCGGACACGAGGAGCTGGCGTTCCGTCAGTTCCTTGAGGATGCGCCGGGCGCTGCGTTCGGGAAGGCGGGTCACGCGCTCGGCCTCGCCGCGGTCGAGTTCCCCCCGGATGAGGGTTTCCTGAAGCAGGGCGTTGGCCTCCGCCGGGAGACCCGAGATCAGAACATATTTCGTGAGGCGGTCGGACAGGCCGTTCAGTTCGAACAACTCTCCCATGTACCGGACCTGCTCGAGACAAACCTCCAGGAACCAGGTGGTGAAGGACTCGAGTTGAGTCAGGGACAGATGCCCCCTCCCGTCACGGTCCCCGCGGCGGACCTCGTCGGCTCGCGCCATGTGACGCTTGTACTCGGTCCGTCCTTCCGGTCCCGGATCAAGGCCCCGAGCCAGTCCCCGCGAGATCGACCACAGTCCGTGAGCCCCGATTCCGGCTTCATGCGCCATGGCGTGACTCATCAGCCGTCCAACGCGGCCGTTGCCGTCGGGAAACGGATGAATCCAGGCAAACCTGTGGTGGGCGGTGGCCATCGCGACGATCCGGCTGGACCGGCCCGGGCCCACGCTGATCAGCTCCTCTCCGGGCGCCGGCTGGAAGGCGAACCGGCGATGGAAATGGGCCATGAACGCCGGCACCTGCTCGGAGGCGGGCGGGAGATGATCGCCCACCTCGACATCCTGGTCGGCGCCACGGCGCCATTCTCCGGGCGTCATGAGGAAGGTGTGGCGAGCCCCCTTGATGGTCAGCATGGCCTCGGACGCATCCGCGTAGAAGTCGCGGTGAAGACGCTGCAGGAATGCGGGATCTGCGGGATCGGGGAGCATGTGATCGGCGGCCAGGCGATCGATCTCCTGCTGAACGCGATAGTGGGCGACCGCCTCCGCCTGGAGATCCCGCTTGTCCGCATCGGAGACCCCGGCCAGCGCCCTTTCGATATCCCGGGGACGGGTGTTATGGCCCTCGATCAGGTTGCTGTAATAGGTGTTCATGATCCGGACGAGATCGGCCAGGTGACGCGCGGTCTTCGGATGGAGGCCCACGCCGAGCTCCGCCGACCGCGCGGCGAGGTCGGCGACGAGATCGGCGATCCTCGCCGGGAGCGTTTCGAGACGAGCGGGCTCGATACGGGTTGGAGACTCGGGAACTTCTGGCATTTTGGCCGATCTTTCCGCGCGGAGGGACCCGCCATCCATATCCCGGCAGTGGCTATAATGTAAGGCGTTTGAGGCTACAGAAGGTTCCGCCTTGCCAGTTTGGCCGATCTTCTGGCCGATCTTCTGGCCGATCTTCTGGCCGATCATTGACGCGGTCGACAGGGTTAAGGCGATCAATCGGAACGTCTGCAGACGGCCGACCACGGCTTTGGGCAATGGATCGCCGGGACCGGGGTCGTTCTGGGCCGGCCGTCGCCAGGCCCAGCCGGGGAATATGGCGCGCGCAGCCCTGCGTGTTCCCCCGCGCGCCGAACTGCCGCTTCCGAACGCCGGGAGGACCAGGCGCACGGTCAGGGCTGCGCCCGACGCCATCGACAACAGGGAGGCCCGCGAATCGACACCGTGGTTCGCGCCTCTGTGAAGCGCGCGGATCCGAAGGCGGGGTCCCCCTTGAAGGGACGGCCCGATCGCCGGGACCGGCTGTTCTGAACCGTCGATATCGGAAGGGAGGCCGGCCAAAGTCCGGCGCTGCCGAGGTTTGGTCAAACGTCGCCGAAAGTCGTCGGACGGGTCGGGAAAGGTCATGGCCACGACCCTGGCAAAGTCGTCTGCCGAGTTAAACCAAGTCGTCAGCAAGTCGCATACAAGTCGTTGAAATTATTTGATCAAATGACGTTGACAGGCGGGGATTTTATCTGCTTGCAATGAGTCGCGGCGCGGTGACCTGCGCTGAAACAAAGGAAGCAGATCATGCAATGGAGACCTGGGCGCCGCCTGTTCGGCGCAGCGATGACGTGCGGCCTGATGCTGGCCGGACCGGCCCTGGCGGGAGGCTCCGGCATGCCGTGGGAAGGGCCGCTGCAGCAGGTGGTTCAATCGATCACCGGACCGGTGGTCCAGGCCGCCGCCGTCGTGGCCGTGGTCGTCTTCGGCGCCGGCATCGCCATGAGCGAGAACGGCTCCTCGATGCGGCGCGGCCTGGGCATCATGTTCGGCCTGTCGATCGCTTTCGCGGCCTCGACCTTCTTCCTCGACTTCTTCGGCTTCGCCGGCGGCGCGGAGATCGGGTGATGGACCCGCGGCCGGACGGGTGGGAGCTGCCGGTGGCCCAGGCCCTGGCCGAACCGGTGCTGATGGCCGGCATGCCGCGCGACTACGCCATCGCCATGGGCACGATCGCCCTGGTGCTGGGCCTGGCGCTGCGGATCTGGTGGCTGGGCCTGCTGTGGTGGGCTGTCGCCCATGCGATCGGCCTGTGGGCGGCGCGGTCCGACCGACGGTTCTTCGATGTTCTGCGTCGGCATCTGGCGATGCCGGGTCATCTGGACGGGTAAGGCGCAATGCGGTTCCTCGACGAACATCGCCGCCGTCCCGCCGCCCTGGCCGACCACCTGCCCTGGGCCGCGCTGGTCGCGCCCGGGGTGGTCCTGAACAAGGATGGGTCCTTCCTGGCGGCCTTCCGGTTTCGCGGGCCCGACCTGGAGTCTTCGACCGAGGACGAGCTGATGGCGGTGCGCGCCCGGCTCAACAATGCCCTGAAGCGGCTGGGATCGGGCTGGTGTCTGCACATGGAGGCGCGCCGCCGTCCCGCGACGGCCTATCCGGAGAGCGCCTTCGACCTCGAGGTCGCCTGGCTGCTCGACGCGGAACGACGCAGCCGCTTCGAGACCGCCGATCCCGCCTTCGAGACGGACTTCCGGCTGGCCCTGACCTGGTTGCCGCCCGCCGACGAAACCCGCCGCATGGAGCGCTGGCTGTTCGACGGTCTGGCCAGGGGCGGCCACGACTGGCGGCTGTCGCTGGCGGCTTTCGGCCGCGAGGCCGATACGACGCTCGACCTGTTGTCCGACGCCCTGCCGGAGATCGAACGGCTTGATGACGCGGACCTTCTGACCTGGCTGCATGACAGCGTCTCGCCCCGGGCCTTCGCGGTCCGGCTGCTGGAGACGCCGATGTTCCTCGACGCCTGGCTCGCCGACGCCGGCCTGACGGGCGGGGTCGCGCCCCGTCTCGGCGACCGCTGGCTCAAGGTGGTCTCGGTGCGGGGCCTGCCGTCGGCGACCCGGCCCGGACTGCTCGATGCGCTCGGCGCCCTGCCGTTCGAATACCGCTGGACGGCGCGCTGGATCGGCCTCGACAAGCCCGAGGCCGAGCGGGAGATCGTCAAACTGAGGAAGCGCTGGTTCGCCAAGCGCAAGGGCGTCGGCGTCCTGTTGCGCGAGGCCATCACCAAGGAGGAGGTGCCGCTTCTCGATACGGATGCGGCGTCCAAGACCGAAGAGTGCGACGGCGCCCTCGCGGCGCTCGGCGCGGAGTCCTGCGCCTTCGGCTATCTGACTTTGACGGTCACCGTTCTGGACGCCAGCGAGGCGGGGGCGGCGGCCAAGGCCCGCGCGATCGAGGCGGCGCTGAACGCGCAGGGGCTGGTGGCCCGGATCGAGGATCTCAATGCGGTGGAGGCCTGGCTGGGCTCTCTGCCCGGCGAGCCTTATGCCGACGTGCGTCGGCCCTTGGTCTCGACTCTGAACCTGGCCGATCTGCTGCCGGTTTCCGCCGTCTGGG
>VFBG01000109.1:0-5061 GCA_006515835.1 bacterium
CGGAGCCTGTCCTTGGGCCGAGCGAAGCTCGGACCCGAGGGCTCGCCGGAGGATGACGAAAGCGCGAGGCGCAACAGTGTATTCTCGCCCCCGATCTTCCCGCCCCTTTGGACCCCGAAACGACCCTTTCGACCCCTCAGGAAAGGCCGAATCCGCGCCGTCTCCGCCCCCACGACCGAAATCGACGCACCGGCGTGCATCAATGCCTGATCGCCCACGGGCGCGGTCTTTGACACGCTGAACTCCCCCGACAGGACCGCTCTCAGGCCTGCCGATCCCCGCGCAAGGCACACCCCGGCCGTCGCCGCGAACAGCGACGCTTTTTTCGGCTGAAACAGTGTCTTTCCGCCCCTCGCGGACGGCCGGCGTCAGCCCTGCAGCGGTGCCCGCCGCAACGCCGTCAGATTGGCCGAGCCGGTGCAGAAGCAGACAGTGCGCATCTGGCGCAGCACGGTCTGGAAATGTTCGACCACCGCCTCGGTCGAGACCGTCGCGGCGGACAGCACCCCCGCCGCCTGACCGACCATGTCGGCGCCCAGCCGGATCGCCTTCGCCGCCTCGACCCCGTCGCGGATGCCGCCTGAGCCGATGATCAGGCTCTTGGGACAGGCCGCCCGCACCTCGAAGATGGCCCGCGCCGTTGGAATGCCCCACTCGCCGAAGGCGGCGGCATGGGCCTTGTCGGCCTCGCCCTCGGCCCGCTGGCCTTCGACCGTCGCCCAGTTCGAGCCCCCTGCCCCGGCCACATCGACCGCTGCCACCCCCATGGCGAACAGCCGCACGGCCGTGGCCGCAGAGATGCCGGCGCCCGTCTCCTTGACCACCACCGGCGCGTCGATGGCCTTGACCAGCGCCTCCAGCGCTGCGCCCACGCCCCACCAGTCGCGGTCGCCCTCGGGCTGACAGGCCTCCTGCAGCGGGTTCAGATGCACGATCAGGGCGTCGGCGGCGATCATGTCCAGCACGCGCCGCGCCTCATCGACGCCGAAGCCGCGCGTCAGCTGGGCCGCGCCGATATTGGCCAGGATCGGCGTGTCGGGTGCCCTGAGCCGCATGGCCATGTCCAGCCCCGGCGTCGGCCCCTCCACATCCAGCGCCGAGCGCTGCGACCCCACGGCCAGGGCGATGCCCAGATGCTGAGCCGCCTCGGCCAGCCGGGCGTTGATTGCCTCGGCCCGCGCAGGCCCGCCGGTCATCGAACTGATCAGCAGCGGCGCCTTGAGTCGCCGCCCGAGGAAGTCCGTACCCAGATCGATCTTGCCGTGGTCAAGGTCGGGCAGGGCCTCATGCACGAAGCGAACGGCACCGAAGCCGTTGCCCAGCCCATGGGTCGCCCTCCCCGCGAGGATGACGTCGAGGTGCTGATCCTTGCGGTTTACGATTTCGGACACGCGCCCAGTCTACGCCCGTGGCCGACCCACGGCGAGGCCCTAGGGCTGCTTCTCGATGTTGAGGGCATAGGCCCCGGTCTGGCCCTGCTGGAACGTCCCGGCGCGGACCTCGTAGACGCCGTCCGCAGGCGCTGTCCACTCCAGCTTGGCATGGGTGTCCGACAGGCTGTCGTCGTCCGAACCCAGCACCTCGAAGGCGCCGCCGTCCTGCTGACGCCCGACGACGACGAAGCTGTCCACCTCATTGGAGACCATGGTGATCAGCAACTTCTCGTCTTCCTTCAGCGTCACCCGGTAGGCGTCGAAGAAGCTGTTGTCTGTGGCGGTGGCGTCGGCGTCGGTCAGGACGCCCCGCGCCGTGGCACCGACCAGGACGCTGCCCGGCTGCGGCTGCGGTCCACGATCGATCAGTTCCAGGGCGTAAAGCCCCTTTCCATCCGATCCAAGCGGCGAGACCCGCAGCACATAGTTGCCGTCATCGGGCAGGGTGTAGCTGAGCCGGGAATCCGTGCCCTCGCCAAGGCCGTCGTCATCCGAGGCCAGGGCCTCGAACTCTGGGCCCGCACGGCCGATCTGCAGATAGGTGTTGAAGTCGCCGGAACGCATGATCGCCTGCACTCGCTGACCGGAGGCACCGCTGAAGGCAAAGGCGTCATAGCCGCGGTCCTCGCTGTCCGTTGGATCGGTCTCAGCGATTTCGCCCTGGATCGGCGAACTGAAGGCGAGCGTCTCGGGCGCCTTCTCCGGCTCGACCTCGGAAACCGACAGCGAGTAGGCACCCGTCGCCTCGGTGAAGGCCCGCGCTTCGATGAAATAGACGCCGGTGCTCGGCAGAGTGAAGGTCAGGCGCGAATTGGTGCCTTCAGCCGCGCCGTCGTCATCCTCGGCCAGGCTTGCGCGGTTGGCGTCAAACAGCTCGACATAGGTGTCAAACGCCTCCGAGCTCATGTCGATACGGATGCGCTGGCCCTGCTGACCGGAGAACCGGTAGGCGTCGGCGGTCGCGCCTTCGGTGCCCCTGCCGTCGCCTTCGGCCAGCGAGCCTGAAACGGTCCCGCCGATTTCAATGGTCTGGGCGGCGGCCGGCTCCGGCCCCCGTGCCAGGGCCAGGGTGTAGGCGCCTTCGTCGCCGGTGCCGAGCGGCGTCGCCCGGATGACGTAGTCGCCCGTCGCCTCGGCGGTGAAGTAAAGCCGGGAGTTCAGGCCGGTCTCCATCGTGTCGTCATTCATTGCCAGCTCGACGAACTCGCCAGCACGCATCTGCCCGACCCGGACCACCGGATCAAAGGCCTCGGAGTTCAGTCTAATGGTGAACCGGTCGCCTTCACGGGCACGGAAGGTGAAGGCGTCATAGGCTTGGCCGCCATCGCTTTCCGGATCGCGGGCAGTCAACGCCCCTTCGATCGACTGGCCAACCCGGATGGCTGCAGGCCGCGGCGGACGTCCGGCGTTGGGGCGTTGGGTCAAGCTGAGTGTATAGGCACCGCCCTCGATCCCGGACAGGGTGCGGGCCCGAAGCAGATAGGTTCCGGCCCGGTCAGCGGTAAAGCGGAGCCGCGAATGGGTCCCCTCCCCCAGCCCGTCATCGTCGCTTGCCACGACCTCGCTGTCGCCCTGATGAAAGACCGCCAGATAGGCATCGAAGTCGGCAGCGCGCATGACCGCTTCCAGCCGCTGGCCGGCGCGGGCCCGGATCAGATAGTCGTCGAAGCGATAGGCGTCGTCCGCCGCCGTGCCGTCGCCGTCTGCGATCCGGCCCTCGACGCTCCGTCCCGGCGACAGCGTCTCCGCGCTCTGCGCCAACGCGGGTGCCGAGACCGACAAGGCCAGCAGGCTGACGGCAGCGAGAATGGACTTACGGCGCATGGATATCCCCTTGAATGCGACTCCGATCATAGACGCCGAACCGCGCCCTCTGTAAATCGCGGCGACCGCACGATTCCTGACGACCGGAGCCGAAACCCATGACGGCCGACCCCGCCCGCGCGACCCTGATCGACGGCAAGGCCTTTGCGGCCGGCCTCGTGGAACGCTTGGCCGCCGCCTCGGCGCGCCTTGAGGCGGCGCACGGCGTCAAGCCAGGCCTCGCCGTCGTCATTGTCGGCGAGGACCCCGCCAGCCAGGTCTATGTCCGCAACAAGGGCGAAACGACCCAACGCGCCGGCATGCGGTCCGACACCCATCGGCTCCCCGACACAGCTTCCCAGGTCGACCTTCTTGCCCTGATCGCCGACCTGAACGCCGACGCCGGCATCCACGGAATTCTCGTCCAGCTGCCCCTGCCCGGCCATATCGACGCCTCGACCGTGCTGGACTCCATTGACCCTGACAGGGACGTGGACGGCTTCCATGTCGTCAACGCCGGGCGGCTGGCCGTCGGCCTGCCGGGTCTTGTCCCCTGCACCCCGCTCGGCTGTCTGATGCTGCTAAGGGCCGAACTGGGCGACCTGTCCGGCCTGAACGCTGTCATCGTCGGGCGCTCCAATATCGTCGGCAAGCCCATGGCGCAGCTGCTGCTGGCTGAGAGCTGTACCGTGACCGTGGCGCACTCCCGGACCCGCGACCTGCCGGCTCTCTGCCGCACCGCTGACATTCTGGTCGCCGCCGTCGGTCGGCCGGAGATGGTGCGCGGCGACTGGATCAAACCGGGTGCGGTCGTCATCGATGTGGGGATCAACCGCGTGCCGTCGCGTGACCCTGTGAAGGCGGCCGAGGGCAAGACCCGTCTGGTGGGCGATGTCGCCTTCGCCGAGGCCGCCGAGGTCGCCGGACGGATTACGCCGGTTCCCGGAGGCGTCGGGCCAATGACCATTGCCTGCCTGCTGGCAAACACCTATTCGGCGGCTTGCCGGTCGATCAACGTTACACCCGAACAACTGGACGCTTGAACCGCCTGCCTTGAGCCCCGATAGTCTCACTCTGGCTTGTCAGGAGACGTCGATGATCCGCCTCTCACCCCGCATCTCGGCCCTCGCGGCCGTCGTGATCCTGACCCCCGCCATGGCGGGCTGCGGGATCAACGCCATTCCCACCAAGGAAGAAGCCGCCAAGGCGAAGTGGGCGGATGTCCAGTCGCAATACCAGCGCCGCGCCGACCTGGTGCCCAATCTGGTCGCGACGGTGCAGGGCGCGGCGATCGCCGAGCGGACCACCCTGACACAGGTGATCGAGGCCCGCGCCCAGGCGACCGGCGTGACAGTCACGCCCGAGACGCTCAACGATCCCGCCGCCTTCCAGCGCTACCAGGCCGCTCAGGGCCAGCTCTCTCAGGCCCTGTCGCGCCTGTTGCTGGTCGTGGAGCGCTATCCCGACCTCAAGTCGAACCAGAACTTCATCGCCCTGCAGTCGCAGCTTGAGGGCACCGAAAACCGCATCGCCGTGGCGCGACGCGACTACAATGAGGCTGTGCGCGACTACAACACGACTCTGCGCACCTTCCCGACGGTGATCTGGGCCAACCCCATTCACGGCGGGTCCGAGCCGATGCAGCTGTTCTCGGCGACCGAGGCGGCGCAGTCGGCCCCCGGCGTGAATTTCGACGCCCTCAACCCAGCCCAGCCCGGCGCCGCAGCGCCTGCCGCTGCGCCCGGCTCACCTCCGCCCGCGGCTCCGGCGGCTCAGTGATCCGCACCCTTCCGGGTTCCCTCATGATCAGGGCGGCAGGCCTGAT
>VFBG01000109.1:5072-14174 GCA_006515835.1 bacterium
CTTGCCGTCGTCTGGCTGGTGGCGGTCGCTCCGGCGCTTGCCGCAGGTCCGACCTTCCCGCCGCTGAACGGGCGGGTCGTCGACCACGGCGACCTCGTCTCCGACGCCAAGGAGCTGGCGCTGGCCGCAAAGCTGGAGGCGCTGGAGCGCGACACGACCGATCAGGTGGTCGTCGTCACCGTGCCAGATCTGCAGGGCTATGAGATCGAGGAATACGGCTATCAACTGGGCCGGGCCTGGGGCATCGGCCAGGCGGAGAAAAACAACGGCGTCCTGCTGATCGTCGCGCCACGCGAACGCAAGGTCCGGATCGAGGTCGGTTACGGGCTGGAGCCCGTCCTGACCGACGCTCTTTCCGCCCTGATCATCCAGAATGAGGTCCTGCCGGCCTTCCGCGAAGGCGAGTTCGAGCGCGGCATCGAGCAGGGCGTCGACGCCATCGACCGCCAGCTGAGACTGGATCCGGCCGAAGCGCAGGCGCGTGCGGCGGCGGCGCAACGCCCGAGGTCCGAGGCCCCCATTGGCGTCGGGGTGGTGATAGCTCTGATATTCTTCCTGATGATCCTGGCCATGATCGGCGGCGGCGGAGGACGGGGCCGCAGGCGTCCCAGCGGCGTGGGCCCCATCCTGCTATGGGCTGCGGCGGAGGCGCTGAGAAGCAGCGGCCGTGGAGGCGGCGGGGGCGGGTTTGGCGGCGGCGGTGGTTTCAGCGGCGGCGGCGGGAGTTTCGGCGGCGGTGGAGCGTCCGGAGGATGGTGACCAAACTGACTCCCGAGGTGCAGGGCCGCATCGGCGACGCGATCGCAGCGGCCGAGGCGAAGACTTCAGGCGAGATTTTCTGCGTCCTGGCGCGAAGGGTCTCGTCCTATCGCGACATCTCTCTCGGCTGGGCGGCCGCCGCCGCTCTCCTGCTGCCGTTGGGGCTGATCCCGTTCGGCTTCGATCCGGCCTGGATACCCGGGATGGGAGACGGCTGGCAGGCCTCACATCTATCGTCCACCGACGTGTTCGTGGGCCAGTCTCTCGCCGCCTACGCCCTGATCCAGTCGGCCGTTTTCGTAAGCGTCTTCCTGCTGACCTCGATTCCGGGCGTTCGCCGCCTCGTGACGCCGCGCAGCGTGCGCCGGGCCCGCGTTCGGAGGGCGGCGATGGACCAGTTCCTCGCCCACGGCCTGCACGTCACGCGGGAGCGAACAGGCGTTCTGATCTTCGCCGCCCTGTCGGACCATCAGGTCGAGGTAGTTGCCGACGAGGGGATCCACAGCAAGGTCGATCAGGCTGTATGGGCAGACGCCGCGGAAGCTCTGGCAAGGGGCATGAAGAACAGGGATCCGGCCACGGGGTTCGAGACTGCGATCGGCTTGTGCGGCGGGGTGCTGGCGGAGCATTTCCCGCCCCGGGCGGAAAATCCCAACGAGATCAAGGATCGTCTGGTCCTGATCTGAACCAGGAACGCCACTGGCCGCTTTGGTGTCATATTCCCCGTGGTAATGGCCTGACCGCCGCCCGGCCCCTGTTCAGGACGTCATGCCCCGCCTGCTGACCTACAATGTCCATCGTTGCGTCGGCGTCGATCGCAAGCTCGACGTCGCCCGGACGCACCGGCTATGTCGACCAGGCCCAGTCGATCGCCGACGGCTTGGCCATGACCTTTCATTTTCACGCCGCGATGCGGGTCGAGGCCGAGCAGTATGGTGACGCCGTCCTGACCCTTCGGCCCGAGCGACTGGTGAAATCAGGACCGCTGCCGACGATCCGGGGCGTGCCGGGTCTGGAGCCGCGCGGTGCCATATGGGCGGCGATCGACTTCGACGGTGTCGAACTGAACGTGATCAACACCCATCTGGGCCTCGTTCCGCGGGAGCAAAGACTGCAAGCGGCGGCGCTCGTTGGAGCCGACTGGCTTGGCCATCCGGACTGCGTCGGTCCGACCCTGCTGACCGGCGACTTCAATGCCACTTCAGTCACCCGGCCCTACCAGACTCTCGCGCTGCGCTTGGCCGACTGCCAGCGCAGTCTGGGACTGAAGCCCTCAGTCAAAACGTTTCCATCGAGCTTTCCGGCCATCCGTATCGACCACTGCTTCACCAGTCCGGAGTTGCTGGTGACGGCGGTAAAGGCGCCTTTTTCCCCCTTGGCCCGGATGGCATCGGACCACCTGCCCCTGATCATCGATTTTGAGATCAGGACTCCCTAGGGGCCGGCAGGGTCCGGTGTGAACGGGTACGTCGCTTCCAGGGACGGAAGGCGTCCCGCGTCGAGGTCGGGTCGCCGAGCTGGAACTCGGCAATGATGCGTTCGACCCGCGACGGCGGCTCCGCTCCGAGCGTATGCATCCGGCCGGTGTCGAACTGCTGGATCGCCTCGCCCACTGTGCCCGTCACGGCCTCGACAGCGCCGAAGGCCTCGCCGCTGACGCCGATCCAATGTCCGATAGTGCGCTGGCGGAACCGACGGATGGCTTCACGGCCGGACTCATCGACCGGTTCGGCGGCGATATCGCATTCGGTATCGAAACCGAACGACCGGTTGTTCAGATTGGTCGAGCCGATCCGCAGCACAGTATCGTCATAGATCGATACCTTGGCGTGGACGATGATCCGCTCGCCCTGGCGCGTATGCGGGGTGAACGCGAAAAAGCGGTTGTGCCGGTCGGCCTGCTCAAGGCGGAACAGTATCTCTGACCGGGCAGTGTCCATGGTGATGCGGTCAAACCAGCTAGGGCTTGTTCCGGTCGAGACCAACACGATTTCAGGACCATCCTCCTCGGCGAGGCGAGCCCCGAGGGCTTCCGCTATGACCGGCGAGGTAAAGTACTGGTTGTCCAGATAGATGAGACGCTTGGCATTACGGATCGCGTCGAGATGCAGGGCCTCGTTCTCCCGGACTTCGGATCGGCCAGCGGTAGCGGGTTCGGTGCGGGCGATCGCTACCGGCGTTGCGTGCATATCCGGCTCAAGATCGTCGGGCCACGGATCGCTTACCGCCTCGTCGGGAATGGTTCGTTCACCCGTAGACCGGAACCAGCGCTCCCGCGCCAGATCGCCCAGCGCCCTGGCCGCGGCACCGTCCATAACCGCCATCACCTCATGGCGCGGCGGCGGGATCAGGCCGGAGGGCTTACAGCGGCGCGGATCACCGTCCAGGTGTTCTTCGGAGTCCCACCGATCCGTTGAGATGTCACCGCCGCCGCAGAAGGCCACTGCGTCGTCTATGATGACAACCTTCTGGTGGTGACAGGCGCCGAACGTGGGCGGCGGATCGAGCCGGAATTCCACCATGCGCTTGCGGAACCACACCTGGGCCTTGTGCGGATAAAAGCCCTGCGAAGCGGCGATCAGGAGCGGTGACTTCCAGATCAGCAACCGCACGTCCAGGTCCGGGCGGGCTTTCACAATCATGCGGAGTTGGTGCCCGATCTGGGCTTGGAGGTCTGCATGCGAGCTTTGCGGATCGAGGCGAGTGCGTGGGTCGAACTGCCACCCCAGGATCACGATGGAACGGCGCGCCTTGCCGAGAGCTGACCGGAGGGCGTCGAAATAGGCCGCATTTTCCATCAGAACGGCGAACCGGTCCGCCGTCTCGACCCGCCAGCAATTGCGGCCAGGCGTAAGCAGGCTTTGGCTTTGGTCGTGCCCAGTCTGGTTCATGGCGCAGGTCTGGCCGATTCGCGTGACGGCGATGTGCGCCCCAAGCTCAACAGGACGCACGCCGACGACTTCCGTTCCATGTCGAGGCGCACCGGGTCAATGGTGACGCTTTGTTCATGCGGCGCAGGATTGTCCGAACGCGGTTTTGAAGGCATAAGAACAACCGTCAGTCGGACAGGGGAGATCGGCGATGCAAGCGCTGATCGAGTTCATCGCAGGTTTTGTCGCCATGCTGGCCGCTGCGGCCTTGTCGCAGTTTGGCGTGGACCTGGACTCGCGTCAGGCACCCCAGCGCGAAATCCATCGGGTCCGGGATTGTGGCGACAGCCCATCCGCCGCAGTGCTCACTGCAACGACCGAGCGGAACCAGAACTGCTGATCCTCGCTGGAATCGACTGTCCCCGGATTCATACACCGTCGACTTTGCGCGCCGCGATTGACTCGTTAGGGTCGAACCGTCCTATCGCGCGTCAGCTGTCGACGCGCAGCGTGACGAGATCGCCGCTCCATGAAATCACCCCGTCAACGGCCCGCGATGAACATGACCGAACCGGACTCGGCAGCGCTGGTTGCGGAGCCTTTTCTGGACTCTGACGACCTGTCGCTCGTTGCGAAAGAACCCGCTACCGAACGGCCCATGTCCGAACGTCGGCGGCGTCGTCTCGCAGACGAGCAACGCCGCTCCGAAGAACGGGCGTTGGCCGAGGCGGAACGGGCCGCGCCGGGGCAAGCCATCTCGCCTGAGATCGGCATTTCCGCCGATGCCGCGCCGGTTGCCTTCGAGCCGCCACCACTGCCGACAAGAATTCAGGTCCGCGAGAAAACCGCTCCGTCGGGTCGTCACGCTTATTTGATCGCCGGCGTCGCCTCAGCCCTCTGGGTTGGAGGCGTTGCCGCTTGGCTGGCCTTCGAGGTGGGTTCGGGCGCGGTCGAACTGGAGCCCCTTCGGCTCGCCGTCTACGCCCTGATCGCCCTCGCGCCCGCGGGCATGGCCATCATGCTGGCCCACGCTGTCCGTCAGGGAGCAGGCCTTGCCGCGGAAACCCGCCGCGCCCGGGAGTTGTCCGAAGCACTGATCGCCCCTACCGCATTGGCGGCCCAGCAGACCGGAGAGGTCCTGCACTCCCTGCGAAACGATATAGACCAGGCGTCCCTGGCGGCCGAACGCGCGCGCCACGACATGGCCCTCTTGCGGGAGGCCCTGTCGCAAGAGACGACCCGGCTCAATGAGGCTGCAGAAGCGGCAGGCCGGACAGCACTCCGCCTTGCCGAGCAGCTCGGCGACGAACGCGAGAAGATGCAGGTTCTGGCCACGCGGCTGGATAGTCAGGCCTCCGGCGTAATCGAGGCCGTCGAGCGGCAGTCACGCATGGTCGTGGACGCGTCCGACCTCGCACAGACACAACTTCGGGAAGCCGAGGCCGCCCTCGCCGCCCGCGCCGCTGATCTGGCCGCCGCCGCCAGCGAAGCTCAGGACGCAGCCCGCGTCGCCGCCGACGACCTCGCCCGCCAGACCCTGAGGCTCGAGAACGCCGGATCCGGGGTCGCCGAGCAAATTCAGTCGGTCGAGGAAGGTCTGGGCCAGCAACGTGCGGCCCTCGTCACCGCTGCCTATGCCCTGCGCACCGACCAGGAGGATTTCTCCGCGCAGGTCGAAAGCCAGCGCGCCCAGTTGAGCGAACAGCTGTCCGCCACCCGCACCGCCGCTGGAGAACTGGGCGACACCTCGACCCGTACGACCGAGACCATCAAGGATCTGGTCGAGGCAGCGACCGACCAATTCCGCGCCCTGGTGGAAATGTCCCAACGGGAGGCCGATGGCTTCGACGCGGCCACCAAGCTGGCACTGGACCGGTTCGAGGCCCTGGCGGCTGAGGCGCGCGACGCCCTGGTCGAGGAGACCCGGTCCGCACTCTCCGCGCTGCAGGCCACGGCCGAGGAATCCCGGACGGCGGCAAACGATGCGGCGGAACAGGCCCAGGTTCGCGCCGATCGGCTCGGTGAGGCGCTGTTCGACGCCGCACAGAAGGCCGATCAAGCGGCGGACGCGCGCGTCGACTCCGCCCGCAAGATCGTCATGGAAACCACTGAACTGGTGGACGTCGCCGGGGATCGGGCGCTCGAACGCCTTGAACTGACGGTCGAACGGATGAACGCCGCACTCGCACAGATCGACGAAACGATCGGCGAGCTGGATGAGCGCGCCGCTCGGCTGCCCGAAGAGGCGCAAAAGCGTGTCGAGGCCGTCCGGGTCTCCGTCGAGGAAGGACTCGTCGCCCTCGCCGCCGCGTCCCAGAAGGCCGCCGCGGATACCGAGGCGCTGGACGCCGGTTTTCAGGAGCGGGTGCGCCGCAACTACGACATGCTGACCGAGGCCGTGCGGCTCATGGGGGTCGTGTCAGGCGACACGCCGGCGTTG
Source organism: bacterium (assembly GCA_006515835.1). Lineage (GTDB taxonomy): Bacteria > Pseudomonadota > Alphaproteobacteria > Caulobacterales > Caulobacteraceae > Brevundimonas. The sequence goes on from VFBG01000109.1 coordinate 11,142, forward strand.
CGCCGCCGCGAGCCGGCACCGGCGGCCGGCCCGGTGCCCGTCGAGACCGACAGCAGTCGTGCGCGAGCCGCCAAGGCAGATGAGCCGCGGGCCTTTGGGCTGCGCGGGCGGCTGAAGCTGGAGCCCATGCCCGGATCGGGGGCTCCCGTCGGTGACCGTCTGGATTGGAACGACCTTGTCGATGATGGACCCGGTGAAGCCCCGCTGGACCTCGACACGCCTGTGATGCCTGCCGAGGCCGCCGAGGCGTTGGAGGAACGGATCACCGCCGCGATCCGCCGCATGGGCGTGGATCCAAACGCCCTCCTGCCTCGCTCGCGGGTCGAGGAAGCGGCGCAGGCCGTAGCCGGGCGGGACCCGGACCGTGCTCGCCAGATCGTGCGGCGCGTGGCACCGGCCGCGGTCCGCAGCGTCTCGCGCCGTGTTCTGACGGACCCCGATCTGAGGGCGGACGCCGAAGCCTATGTTCGCGCCTTCTCTCGCGACCTCGCGCACCGTGCTGGAGCCAATGACGGGCCCGGCATTCTGGGGCGCCTGACCTCGGACGGCGGACGGGCGTTCATGTTGTTGGACGCCGCAGTCGGCGATCTCGCCTGACGCGGGAAATTTGCCGTTGGTAACGCCGCGGATGGCGATCGCGCCTTGACGACAGGGTGGTGGTAGCGACACCGTGCGGAACAGTGTCACGCTTCCGTCATATACAGGCCGGCCATGTTTGAGTCCAAGGACGAGACCGCCCCGGACTTCCGGCCGGCTCTCGTCATCTGCGCCTGGGACATCGACGAGGCGGGCTGGGACCCGGTCGAGAATTTGTCAGGCGAATCCTGGAACCCGGTCGGGGNGCACCCTGCCGGTGGCCGCCGGTGAGCCTGAGGCCCTTGCAGCCATCCTCTCTGCTCATCTGGACGACCGGAGTTGCCGGGGTCTGTTGCTGGTGGGACGCACGCGGCGGAGCGACGCCTTTCGGGTCCAGATAAGAGCCGAAAACAGAGCGCTGGACGGTCATCGACACGACATCGTTGGACCCCGAACGGCGCGGGCGACCGCACCGGTGGCGGACATCGTGCGGGCTCTCAACGAGGCCGGCCTGGCCGCTGACGCCAGTTCGGATTCGGAGGACGATGCCGGCAGCTACCTGTTGTACCGCGTCCTGTCCGGGCTGCCGGACGGGCGGGATACGCCGGCGATCGGCCTGTTGCGCGCGCCCGAGCATGAGACTGACGTGGCATTTCAGCGGGCCGTAAAGGCGGCGGCCCAGGCCATGGCGCATCACCTGCCGCCCCTGCCCCGCTCCCGCGCCAACTGACCACGCAGGGGGATGGTGGCCAGCAGGCCTGCGCCAGCCAGGGCCGCCATCGCCCAGTAACCTCCGGCCCCGAAGCGATCGTAAAGCGGGCCGGACACGGCCGTCGCCAGGCCGATCAACACCCCGGCGGACAGCACCGAACTGAGCATCTGGGCCGCCGTGTGGGCCCCGGGCGGCGATAGCCGTTCGACCAGCTGGACTCCCGCGAGGAAGCTGGCAGCGAAGGTCAGGGCGTGCAGGGCCTGCAAAGGCCATAGCAACCAGAGTGGCGGGGCAAGGGCCATAGCGCTCCAGCGCAGGATGGCTGCAACCGAGCCGACCATCAGCAAGCTCCAGGGACCGATGCCGACGCGGCGGCGCCAAGGCTCGAAGAGCCACATCAGCGCGATCTCGACCACGACGCCGAAGGCCCAGAGCTGGCCGGTCACAGCCTCGCTGATCCCCTGCGCCTTCCACAGAATGGCGGAGAAGCCGTACTGGAAGGCGTGGGCGGCCTGGACTGCGCCGACGGCGAAGATCGTCGTCAGGAAGACCGGGTCCCCCAGAAGCCGACCGAGGCCCCGGAACCGCTCCCTGCCCAGTAGCGGTTCGCCATCCGCCACCGGCTCCGGCGGCAGAGCGAGGATGGCGGCGACGGCGAAGGCAACAGAGGTGGCCACGATCCAGATGATGATCCCGTCCACCGGAGCGGTCAGCAGAAGCACGCCCATGCCGATGTTGGCGACCACGAACGCTGCCGATCCCATGCCGCGCGGCAGGGCAAAGGTGAAGCCGAGGCGGGACGCGAGGCGCAGGGTCATGACGTCGGTCAGGGGCACCAGCACGCCCATAGCCGTCGAGCCGATGAACCAGCCGGCGGCGCGCAGGGCGAAGCCGTCGGCAAGGCCTGCGAGGCCATAGCCCAGAGCCATGATCAGACCGAGCAGCGCAATCGGCGTTCTTCTCAGGCGGAAGCCGTCAGCCCAGACGGCCAGAAGGGGACCGGTGACGATTCGGGCCAGCATCGGGGCCGCAAGGACCGTCCCGATCTGGGCTCCGCTCAACCCCTGCGCGCTTAGCCACAGGCCTGCAAACGGAAGGCTCACACCGGTGGCGCCGAAGAGCAACACATACTGCAGGGCCATGCGCTGGGCGGCGTTCATCACGGCGGAATAGCAGACGCACGGGATTCTGTCGGCTAGCGTCCGGTAATGACAGTTTCTCGCAACCTGGCGGCGTTCGCAGCCCTGAACGGTGCCCTCGCCGTAGCAATCGGAGCGTTTGCGGCGCACGGGACCGGGCCGCAGATCAAGACCCTGCTGACCACCGGAAGCCACTACCAGATGGTCCATGCGGTCCTCGCCCTGGTCTGCGCCGCATGGCCGGCTCGTGGACGATTGGTGGTGCTGGCCGGGTGGTTGTCGGCCCTGGGCGGACTTGTCTTTTGCCTGGCCTTGTCAGGCATCGCCCTGCTAAGCCTGAGCGCGATGGGTGCAATTGCACCAATCGGCGGCTTGCTGATGATCGCAGCTTGGCTTTTGCTGCTGATTGCCGCATTGCGGTCACAATCAACACTCGCCTGACGGCGTAAACCGAGACCGATTACCCGTATGGCCTTCCCTGCGCCCGAGACCGCTCGCCGAGAGCTTTTCCCTGAAGTTGAGCCCTATGCGACCGGCTTCATGTCGACTGACGTGACCCCCGTTTCTCATCCAGCCATAACGAGAGTCCTTGGTTGATCTGAACTG
>VFBG01000110.1 GCA_006515835.1 bacterium
CAGGATGTTGGTCACGGGAATCATGGCTGCGATCACCACCGCCGCCAGGGCCAGGCCATCGGCCCCGTAGACCGACTGGATGACCGGCAGGAAGACGAAACTGTTCCATCGGATGGCTCCCTGGAACAGGCTGGTGAAGGCCGGGCCTTCGATCTTCATCAGCGGCTTGAGGAGCAGTGTCAGGGTGGCGATGATCAACACGGAGGACACTGCCGCCGCTCCCGCCGCCCCGGCCCCGCCCCCTGAAATGTCGGCGTTCCAGATCGCCGGGATCAAAAACCCCGGATACAGCAGATGGATCGACAGCTTCTCGATCGGCCGCCAGGTCGCATCGGGCAGGAAGTCTGACTTGCGCAGGCCATAGCCAATGGCGATCAGCACGAAGACCGGGACAATACCGAGGACCAGCCCCGTCATCAGATGCGCAACCGGTCCAGCGCGCCCTGCAGAATCCAGGCGGCGGCGGTCCGGTCGATCACATTGGCGCGGCGCTTGCGGTTGAGGTCCAGCTCCTCGATCAGAAACCGTTCGACCGCACTGGTCGACAGCCGCTCGTCCTGAAAGGCGCAGGGCACGGCGCGGATGCGTTGCAGATTGCGGGCAAAGGCCCGGCACGACTGCGCCCTCGGTCCCTCACTGCCGTCCATGTTCAGCGGCAGGCCGATCACCAGCCCCGACGCCTTGCGCCCGTCCATCAGCTTCAGCACCGCGTGGGCGTCGTCGGTGAATTTCGTCTTGCGGACCAGCGACAGCGGGCTGGCGATCATCCGGGTCGTATCACTGACCGCCACGCCGATGGTCTTCTCGCCCAGATCCAGCCCCAGCCACGGCGTGCCCGGTGGGGTGGAGGCGGCGAGGTCTTCGAGCGTCAGAACTGTCACGGTCTCGCGGTAGGACTGGCGAGCCGCCCTGTCAAAGTGCAAGGTGGCCTTTCGTTGATGGGGGAGCCACCGATGAAGCCATTCACTTTCCTGGTTGCCTTTCTTGGACTGGCCGCCTGCGATGCGCAGGTCGAGAGCCGCAAGGTGGCTGTGCCGGCCGAACAGGCCGCGCCCGCAGCCGCACCGCTGACTGCTGCCGGCCCTGCCGCCACGGTCCAGCCCGACGCCGATGAGGGCAATCAGTGGGCCGCCGCCGTGGTCGAACTGACCCCGCTGATGCGTCAGGGCGACCGCACCATCAAACTGTTCGGCACGGCGGGCGGCGACCCGGCGATGAACGGCCTCTACACCCACGTCGCCTTCTTCGATTCGCCGGCCGAGGGCTGGCGCGTCTTCCGCATCGGCGATTTCCTCGACTACCGCGTCCTGTCCGAGGCACCGGGGCGGGTCGATCTGGAGATCAACGAGAGTGTGATGGACGAGGCCTCGGGCAATATCGGCAGCCGCACCCGTCGCGTCATCGTCGGATGGGCCGTCGCGACCGACGGCTCCGTTCCGGCCACGGTGACGGTCACACCAGCGCAGTGACGTCAGAATCCTTGTGAAAGCGAGGCCGGGCGGCTAATCCCGCCCGTTCTGGTTTTCGCCCAGAGTGCAAAAATGTGGAGGGCCGCATGGCCATCGACGCCGCGACCGTGCGCCGCGTGGCGCACCTCGCCCGCATCAAGACCCCCGAGGACAGGCCCGAGCCGCTCGCGGCCGAGCTGAACGGCATCCTCTCCTGGATCGAACAGCTGAACGAGGTCGACGTCGACGGCGTCGAGCCCATGACCTCCAATGTGGCCCAGCCCATGCGGCTGCGGGATGACGTGGTCACCGACGGCGACAAGGTCGCCGACGTGCTCGGCAACGCCCCGCGCTCCGCCGACGGCTTCTTCGTCGTGCCCAAGGTGGTCGAATAGAATGTCCGACCTGTCCACCTCGAAATGGCCCGCGCCTCCGACGCCAAACTGGCCAAGGGGGAGGGCGGTGCCCTCGAAGGCGCGCCGCTCGGCATCAAGGACCTGTTCTGCACCGATGGCGTCCAGACCACGGCCGGTTCCAACATGCTGCGCGGCTTCGTCCCGCCCTATGAGTCCACTGTCACCGCCAATCTGTGGCGCGAGGGCGCGGTCATGCTGGGCAAGCTCAACATGGACGAGTTCGCCATGGGCTCGTCCAATGAGACCTCGGCGTTCGGCCCGGTCGTGAACCCGTGGAAGTCAACGACGTCCAACGCCGACCTGACCCCCGGCGGAAGCTCCGGCGGTTCGGCCTCTGCCGTCGCCGGCGACCTGTGCCTCGCCGCCACCGCCTCGGACACCGGCGGCTCGATCCGCCAGCCCGCCGCCTTCACCGGCACCGTCGGGATCAAGCCCACCTACGGCCGCGCCAGCCGCTTCGGCATGGTCGCCTTCGCCAGTTCGCTGGACCAGGCCGGTCCGATCACCAAGACGGTCGAGGACGCCGCCATCCTGCTGCGCGCGATGTGCTCCTACGATCCGAAGGACGCCACCAGCCTCGACGTCGAGACGCCGGACTGGACCCAGTCCCTCGGCAAGTCGGTCAAGGGCCTGCGCATCGGCGTGCCGAAGGAATACGTCGTCGACGGCATGCCCGCCGAGATTCAGGCGCTGTGGGACCAGGGCATCGCATGGCTCAAGGCCGCGGGCTGTGAGATCGTGCCGATCAGCCTGCCGCACACCAAATACGCCCTGCCGGCCTATTATATCATCGCCCCCGCTGAGGCCTCGTCCAACCTTGCCCGCTACGACGGCATGCGCTTCGGCCACCGCGCCGAGGGCACGACCAGCCTCGCCGACCTCTATGAGACCAGCCGCGCCGAAGGCTTCGGCAAGGAGGTCCAGCGCCGCCTGACCATCGGGGCCTATGTCCTCTCGGCCGGCTTCTATGACGCCTACTACGTGCGCGCGCTCAAGGTCCGCCGCCGCATCGCCATGGATTTCGACGCGGTATGGGACAAGGTCGACGCCATAGTGACGCCGTCCACCCCTTCGGCCGCCTTCGCCCTTGGCGACAAGCAGATCGACCCGCTGCAGATGTATCTGAACGACATCTTCACCGTGACCGCCAACCTCGCCGGCCTGCCGGGCATCTCGGTGCCCGCCGGCGTCGACAAGGGCGGCTTGCCGCTGGGCCTTCAGGTCATCGGCAAGGCGCTGGATGAGGCCACGGTGTTCCAGGTCGCTGGCGCGCTGGAAGACGCGGCGGGGTTTGTCGCGAAGCCAGAGAAATGGTGGTGATTAAATGATCCCTCTCCCTGTGGGAGAGGGAGGGGCCCGCGCGCATCGCGCGTGGGAGGGTGTGGGGTTACGCTGCATGCCGCGTGAAACTCGAACTGAACGCGCCCGCGACCTCCGCCAGCGCCAGACTTTCGCAGAGAAGAAGTTCTGGCAGGCCGTCCGGGGGAGTCGGCTGGACGGACTGCGCTTCCGCCGCCAACACCCCATCGACCGCTACTTCGCCGACTTTGCCTGCGAATCCCTGAGGCTGGTCGTCGAGCTCGACGGCAAGATCCACGACGAGGACGACCATCAGCTCCGCGACTATCATCGACAGCAGGAGATCGAATCTCTCGGCTGGTTCGTCATCCGCTTTACCAATGATGAGGTGGTCAGCTCGCTTCCGACCGTCCTCGCCGCCATCCGCGACCAGGCGAAATTGGCCGGCACCGGAACCCCACACCCTCCCGTCGACTGCGCCGATGGGCCCCTCCCTCTCCCAATGGGAGAGGGGATTCAAAAGCGTTTCATTCCAAAGCAACGCCGCCCTGAATACCGGCCGTAGTCCGTATCGGGAACTCGAGGTAACCCCTCCCCCGCCGGGAGAGGGATTCGGCATTTTCTAACCTGCCGGCAGCGCCTTCAGGTCGGCGTCGATCGCGGCGATGATCGCCGGCGTGACAGCGCCGCCCGACACTGGGGCGACCTGGGCGAGGGTCATATCCTGGAACTGCGGCAGGGCGGGGTGTTGCGACACGCCGGGCAGGTGCTTTTCAACCACCGCACGGGTCTGTGCGTTGGCCAGCAGGTCCTTGATGGAACTGGCGATGGTCGGCCGGGCGGCGGCTGGAGCGGCCGTGGCCGGGTTCGCGGGAGGCGGCGTCTGGGTCTGGGCCTGGGCGGCGCCCGAGACGGCGGTGAGGGCGAGCGCGGCGAAGGCGACGGCGAGTCTGGACATGGTGGTTCCCCGAGTTGAAGGGCTAACAGAGCGTCTTTTCGTGACACGCTCAAGACCGGAACTTTCCTCCAGGCGCGCGCAACGCTAGGACAGCGGCATGACTGACACCGCCACCACCCCCTCCAAACTCATTCAGGGCCGCACTGGCCCCTGGGAAATCGTCATGGGGCTGGAAATCCACGCCCAGGTGGCGTCGAAGGCCAAGCTGTTTTCCGGCGCCGCCGTCGGTTTCGGCGCGGGTCCGAACGAGCAGGTCTCGCTGGTCGACGCCGGTTTCCCCGGCATGCTGCCGACCCTGAACAAATACTGCGTCGAACAGGCCGTCCGCACGGGCCTCGGCCTCAATGCGCAGATCAACCGGCGCAGCCAGTTCGACCGCAAGAACTATTTCTACCCCGACCTGCCCACCGGCTATCAGATCAGCCAGCTCTACTTCCCCATCGTCGGCGAGGGCGTCGTCGAGGTGGAGGCCGAGGACGGCTCCTTCTTCAACGTCGGCATCGAGCGCCTGCATCTGGAGCAGGACGCGGGCAAGCTGATCCACGACCTGTCGCCGACCGAATCCTATGTCGACCTGAACCGCGCCGGCACGGCGCTGATGGAGATCGTGTCGCGTCCGGACATCCGTTCGCCGGAAGAGGCGGTCGCCTACGTCAAGAAGATCCGGACCATCCTGATCTACCTCGGCACCTGCGACGGCGACATGGAGAAGGGCAACCTCCGCGCCGACGTGAACGTCTCGGTCTGCCGCGAGGGCCAGTACGCGAAATACAAGGCGACCGGCGACTTCAGCCACCTCGGCACGCGCTGCGAGATCAAGAACGTCAACTCGTTCCGCTTCATCTCCCAGGCCATCAACTACGAGGCCCGGCGCCAGATCGAGATCCTCGAGGACGGCGGCAAGGTCACCCAGGAAACCCGCCTCTATGACCCCACCGCCGGCGAAACCCGTTCGATGCGGTCCAAGGAAGAGGCGATGGACTATCGCTACTTCCCCGACCCCGACCTCCTGCCGCTCGAGCTGGAACAGGCCTGGATCGACGGCATCAAGGCTTCCCTGCCCGAGCTGCCGGACGCGAAACGCCGCCGGCTGATGGCCGACTACGGCCTGTCGCAATACGACGCCGTGGTGCTGATCTCGGAACAGGCCAAGGCCGACTATTTCGAAGCCGCCGCCAAGGGCCGCGACGCCAAGCTGGTGTCCAACTGGGTGACCAACGAACTGTCGGCCCGCCTCGCCGCGGACCACCTCGACTTCGACCAGAGCCCGGTCCCGGCCGCCCACGTCGCCCAGCTGGTCGAGCTGATCGAGACCAATGTCATCTCCTCGAAAATCGCCAAGGAGGTTTTTGATCACGTCTGGAACGGCGAGGGTTCGCCCGCCGAGGTGGTCGAGAAGCACGGCCTCAAACAGGTCACCGACACCGGCGCGATTGAGAAGGCCATCGACGAGATCATCGCCGCGAACCCCGACAAGGCCGCCGGCGTCGCCGAGAAGCCCCAGTCCCTCGGCTGGTTCGTCGGCCAGGTCATGAAGGCCACCGGCGGCAAGGCCAACCCGGCCGCGGTCAACGACATCCTGAAGGCGAAGCTGGGGCTTTAATTCGCTTCCTTCTCCCCTCAGGGGGAGAAGGTGGCCCGCGGAGCGGGTCGGATGAGGGGGATGTCGGGGCGATGCACCAGACAGAGTCCAGAACGCGGCAAGCGCGCCGGCTGCGCTCTGACATGACCGGCGCGGAAATCCACCTCTGGAGAATGCTGCGGGGCCGAAATTTTGAGGGCCTGAAGTTCCGCCGCCAGGTCCCGGTTGCGGGCTCGATCGCCGACTTCCTTTGTCCCGAGTTCAATCTTGTCATCGAACTGGACGGCGGCATCCACAGGCTTCGCGAGGTTGAAGATGCGGAGCGCGACTTGAAGCTGGCGGAGGCCGGTTTCATCGTCCTTCGGTTCGGGAACGAGGCCTTTTTGCGGAACCCGAACGAGTTGCTGGACGCGATTCGCTGGCATGTAGCGAGTGTCCGGTCACATCCCCCTCATCCGTCAGGCTCCGCCTGACACCTTCTACCCCAAGGGGAGAAGGGATGATCCTCTCCTCAAACAACTCCCCGTTCTCCTCCGCCCCTTCCACGACCTCCCGGGCCAACGCCCGGGTGACCGGCTTGTGCAGGGCGTCCAGCCGTTCGACGACATCCGCCGCCGCCGCCGCCGACCGGTCGATGCGGCGCAGCAGATAGGGGATGACGTCCTTCTGGGGACGGATGCCGCGCTCGGCGAACCGAGCCTCCAGCATGGCCGACAGGACGGCGTCGTCCGGCACCCCCATGGGAAACGTCCGGACCGCGTCCAGCCGCGAGCGGAGGTCGGGCAGGGCGGCCTCCCAGCTCGACGGTGCCGACCGCGCCACCATCAGCAGGGCACCGCCCGGCGCCTGGGCCAGGTTGATCAGGTGGAACAGGGTCTCGTCGTCGACCTCCCGCGCCGGATCCAGCAGTACGGGCCGTCCGTCCAGCTCCATCGGGTCGATCAGCGCCGCCTCGGTGCCCTGGATGGCCACCGCCCCGATCCGCTCGGCCCAGATCTGCCCCAACCGGCTCTTGCCACAGCCGGCGGGTCCGCAAATCGACATCACCCCGCCGATCAGATTCGGCCAGTCCGCCAGCGCCTCGACCGCGGCCCGGTTGCAGTCCGACACGACAAAGCCCTGGGCCCCGTCGGGCAGGTCGCTTTGCAACGGCAGTCGCATCTGGTCGGCGGGCGTGGGGCGGGTGGTCATTGAGCCCGTCATAGCAGACGTGAAACGGCACGGCTCGCATGGCCGTGGACAAGCTTACGCGCCTGTGGACGCGCTGACTGTCTTCCCGACCCCGATCTTCCGCGTCTTCGCTAGCCTCTGTCAATCAGCAGCGCGGAGCGAGGGGCGAATGTATCGACAAGACAGCTTTTCGGCATTTTGTGACGGGTGGTGTCTTTTGACCCCTGTCAGGCCCGCAAACCTTGACTTTCCGGGGCGATGATGCGCCCTTCCGGCCTCCCGAATTGCGCCCCTTGCGGCCCTCAATCCAAGACGTACTGACCATGCACGCCTACCGCTCCCATACCTGCGGCGCCCTCCGATTGACCGATGCGGGCGCGAATGTCCGCCTGTCCGGCTGGGTGCATCGCAAGCGCGACCACGGCGGCCTGCTCTTCATCGACCTGCGCGACCACTACGGCCTGACCCAGCTGGTCCTGCACCCCGAGACGCCGGGATTCGAGGCCGTCGAACGCCTTCGCGCCGAGAGCGTCATCCGCGTCGACGGCGAGGTCGTGGCCCGCGAGGCCTCGGTCGTGAACGCCAACCTGCCCACCGGCGAGATCGAGCTGCGCGTCACCGGCGTCGAGGTCCTGTCCGAGGCCGCCGAACTGCCGCTGCCGGTTTTCGGCGAGCCCGAATACCCCGAGGAAATCCGCCTCAAGCACCGCTACCTCGATCTGCGCCGCGAGACCCTGCACAAGAACATCGTCCTGCGCTCGCGCGTGATCTCCTCGATCCGCCAGCGCATGGTCGGCCAGGGCTTCCTTGAGTACCAGACGCCGATCCTGACGGCCTCGTCGCCCGAAGGCGCGCGCGACTTCCTGGTCCCGTCACGCCTGCACCCCGGCAAATTCTACGCCCTTCCCCAGGCACCTCAGCAGTTCAAACAGCTGCTGATGGTCTCGGGCTTCGACCGCTATTTCCAGATCGCGCCCTGCTTCCGCGACGAGGACCTGCGGGCTGACCGTTCGCTGGAATTCTACCAGCTCGACGTCGAGATGAGCTTCGTCACCCAGGAAGACGTCTTCGCCGCCATCGAGCCCGTCATGCATGGCGTGTTCGAGGAGTTCGCCGACGGCAAGAAGGTCGATCCCTATCCCTTCGTCCGCATTCCCTACCGGGAGAGCATCAGCCTGTTCGGAACCGACAAGCCGGACCTGCGCAACCCGATCGAGATGAAGGACGTCTCGGACCATTTCCGCGACGGCGGTTTCGGCCTGTTCAACAAGATCCTCGCGGGTGACGCGAAGAACGCCGTCTGGGCCATTCCGGCACCGACCGGCGGTTCGCGCGCCTTCTGCGACCGCATGAACAGCTGGGCCCAGGGCGAGGGCCAGCCGGGCCTCGGCTATATCTTCTGGTCCGAGGACCAGGGCGGCTGGGGCGGTCCGATTGCCAAGAACCTCGGCGCCGAGGCGACCGATGCCCTGATGAAGTCCCTCGCCATGGGCAAGGGCGACGCCGCCTTCTTCGCCGCCGGCGACCCGTCTGTGTTCTACAAATTCGCCGGCAACGCCCGCACCAAACTGGGCCAGGACCTGAACCTGATCTCGGACGACGAGTTCAAATTCTGCTGGATCGTCGACTTCCCGATGTTCGAGTGGAGCGAGGAAGAGAAGAAGGTCGACTTCTCGCACAACCCCTTCTCGATGCCGCAGGGCGAGATGGAGGCCCTGACGACGAAGGACCCGCTCGACATCCTCGCCTACCAGTACGACATCGTCTGCAACGGCTATGAGCTGTGCTCGGGCGCGATCCGGAACCACAAGGCCGAGATCATGCTCAAGGCCTTCGAGATCGCCGGTTATGACGCCTCGGTCGTTGAGGACCAGTTTGGCGGCATGCTCAACGCCTTCCGCTATGGCGCGCCGCCGCACGGCGGTCTGGCCCCGGGCATCGATCGCATTGTCATGCTGCTGGCCAACCAGGTCGCCATCCGCGAGGTCATCGCCTTCCCGCTGAACCAGCAGGGTCAGGATTTGCTGATGAGTGCGCCGTCAGACGCGGCCGAGCGTCAGTACAAGGAACTGCACATCCGTGCAGCGCTGCCGCTCAAGACCTGACGAGAGTCAGTGGTCGGCGTTGGCCACGACCAGGTTCCGCGAACGCGGCGGAACCGGCGGCGTGGGTGGGGTCGGCGGACGGGGCGTCACAATGCGGACGCTGCTGACGCCACGGCAGACGCGCGTGGTCAGATTGCCCGGCAGCCGGGTGTTGGCGTCGCCACAGGCCCGGCCGACCTGGGCCTGCGTCAGGCCACGGGCCCCCGAGAGGTCCGTGCCCCGGATATCGGTGCGGTTCATCGAAGCGCCGTCGAAATCGGCTCCGCCGAACCGCCCACCGGTCAGACGGGCCCCATTGAGCGTGGCGTCGCTGAAGTCCGCCGAGCGGAAGTCGCCGTTGGCCATGTTCGACATGGCGATCTCCGCATCGGAGAAGTCCGCCGAACGGGCGTTCACATTGGCCAGGTTGGTGGCGTTCATCTCCGCTCCCTCCAGGTCTGTCCCGGTCAGGATCGCGCCGTTCATATTGGCGTAGTTCAGCGCAGCGCCCGACAGGTCCGCGCCCGCCAGCCGCACCCGCACCAGGGTCGCGCTTATGGCCTCGGCACCCGTCAGGTCGGCGCCCGAGAAGTTGGCACCGGTGAAGTCAGCGCCTACCATCTCCGCGCCCGACAAGTCGGCGCGGCTGAAGTCGCTGCCGGAGAAGTTCGAGCCCACCAGCTCTGCGCCGCGCAGGTTGGCTCCGACGAGGGTGGCGTTGGTGAAGACAGCGCCATTGAAGGCCGCGCCGGTCAGATCCCGGCCGGACAGTTCGCAGCGGTTGCAGGTCCCGCCCAGCGACACCATCCGGGCGACGTCGCGATCCTGGTACTGGAACTGCAGCTGGATTTCAGCGCTGGCCGATCCGGCCGCGGCGAGAGCCGCCATCGCTGCGCCGAGCGCAAGGCCGGCGGTCGAGAGGCGACGGAACAGGGGCGAAGCGATTTGTTTCACGCCACTTTCATGACTTCAAACATCGGCAAACCCTACTTAATTCGCCGTAAGGTCCGGGGCCATTCAGCAGCGGGGAATGGACAGATTTCCCGGCAGTCGCGTTGCCTCATCGCCGCAAGCCTGGTTCAGCCGGGCCTGGGTCAGGCCGGTCGCTCGTTGCATCGATGCGCCCGAGAAATTCGCTCCGACCAGGGTCGCGCCACCGAAGGCTGCCCCGTCAAGATAGGCTCCGACGAAGCTGGCGTTCGTCAGATTGGCGCCGGAGAAGTTCGAGCTCGAAAAGACGCCGCCATAGGCTTCGACATCGCGCAGGTCGGCGTTGGCGAAGCGGGTGCGGTTCATCACGCTTACGCTGAGATCCGCCTGCCGCAGCCTTGCCCCGGAAAGATTGAGGCCGCTCGCCTCCAGCCCCGACAGCCCGGCCTGGAAGAGGTTGCAGCCAGCGCAACTGGCACCCCCGCGCACCCGGGCGATCTGACCCGCGTTCTGGGCAACCGCGGGCAGGGCGATGGCAACAAGGGCGGCGACGGCGGCTGCGGTCAGGGTCGGCTTCATGGCGGGCTCCGGTCTCGGCGTCGGGCGAGGCTCGACGCGAAGCATCTTGACGCCAATTCGTTGATCAACCCTGCATCGACGGTGCCACACCGCAGGTATCGCAAATCCAGCCTGCGCCGCGCTGTTGCAGCGAGAAGTCGCCACAGGCCGGACAGGCGACGGCTTCGGTCACCGGCGGAGGGGCGGTCGGCGCGTCTCGCTTCTGGCCGAAGGGCAGAACGACCAGATTGTCGGGTGCCGCGCCACGGGCGAAGCCCTTGGATATGAACCGTGCCGCCGGAACTGCCTCGGGCGCGTCACCATCGCCCTCCAGCGTCCCGAGCCCATTCCCGCTCAGTGGGTCGGGCTGGGCATTCGCCAGTTCCTGGCGGTCCAGATAGGACACGCCCAGTTCGCGGAAGATGTAGTCGAGGATGGAAGTCGCGGATTTGATCGAGTCGTTGCCCGTCACCACTCCCGCCGGCTCGAACCGGGTGAAGATGAAGGCGTCCACGAACTCCTCAAGCGGCACGCCGTATTGCAGGCCGATCGAGATCGCGATGGCGAAATTGTTCATCAACGAGCGGAAGGCTGCGCCTTCCTTGTGCATGTCGATGAAGATCTCTCCGAGCTCTCCGTCGTCATACTCGCCGGTGTGGATATAGACCTTGTGTCCGCCGACGGCGGCTTTCTGGATGTAGCCCTTGCGTCTGTCGGGCAGCTTGCGGCGGGTGCGGTCCCGTTCGACCACCCGCTCCACGACCCGCTCGACGGCCTTCGCCTCCGGTTCCCAGCGACGCGGCTGAGGCTGGGGTGCCGGGACGGGCTCCGGAAGGTCAAGCAGCGGACCGGCGGGCGCTGGCTCCCGCATCAGCCGGACGGCGCGACGGCCTTCCCGCGCGCCATCGGCCAGCAGCCGTGCGGCCTGTGCAGGCGTGGTGCGCCAGCTGATCAGCGTCGGGGCCGTATCGGGAATCGCGCTGAACGCATCCAGTTCCACACGAAGCGCGGCCTCGAAGGCTGGAAGATCGGAAAGTGCCCGTTCGAGCTCAGCCGGGACGCCTTCCCAACCCGAAAGATGAGCGCGACGTCCCCCGCGGAGAAGCCCAGTTGCGGCAGCAGATCCTCTGCGGAACCCTCAAATCCCAGCACGTCGCGCAGGAAGCCGGTGTCGAGCACGGGGGTCTGGAATGCGTCACGAAGCGCCTCGACCGCGATCAGGGCATGCTCAAGGGCTTCAAGCTCCACATCGGTAAAGCCCTTGGCCCGCAAGGTGGCATGATTGACCGCCGGAGCGTCGACCAGGGTGCGCCGTCCAAACAGATGGCGCTCGGCGGCCTCAACGTCGCCGCCGGCTCTTGTGATGGCGGTTGCGATCGAGGGGCGCAGGCGGCGGGCCGTTTCGCCGTCGGCGGTCTGCCAGGTTTCGACGGCCGATAGCCGTGACAGGCCGAGCCGGAGATGAGCCTCGCGGTCGTCTACGAAGAGGGCCGCCGAGGCCTCGCCGGCCGCAGTCCGCACCAACTCCGAAAGTCGTTCCACCAGCGCTGCGTCCACCGGGGAATCGTCGCTGAGGATGAAATCCGTCAGGCCGCCCATTCCGATGGCCACCGAAGTGCCTGCGCCCTTCGTCAGGGCGGTCGCCCAGATGCGCACGAGATCGCCGAGGGCGGGCTCGAACTCAGGCCCAGCAATCTGCTTCAACGCCGGCAGCGACACCAGGATCGCTGGTGCTCGTGTCGATTCCAGAATGCCTTCGGTGGTGTCCGGATCGAAGGCCATTATCAGATCACCCTCAAGGGCGGCCTCAGCGGCGGCCGTTGCCTCGGGTGCGCCTGAAGCGATCATGGCCCGGTCGGCCAGCGCCAGGCGGGGCGGGGGTGTCGCAAGCGGCATCGGGGCGACAAGGAATCGTTCGCCCTGGATCGCTCGGACAATGTCTGCATCGGCCGCGCCGGCTAGCCGCGCGGCGATAGCTGCGCGCGCCAAGGCCGGGTTCCGCCGAGGGTCGGCGCAATCGACGCGCGGTCCCTCGCAGCGCGAGACCGCATCAGACACGCGCTCCAGGGCCGCGCCTACCGCTTCTACGGCACCGGCAGTGAGGCGTTCGGCTCGCCTCAGGGCCGACTCAGTCTGCAGGCGGCGGGTGGCGTCGGGTTCAGACAGGTTTATCAGTCCGGCGGCGTAGCCTGCCGACCGTGCGGGAGAAACGAGCCCCAGGAGCAGGGTCGCGGCCAGCATCCCTGCGAGGTCGGGGCTCAGTCGGCGCCCCCAGGCGACGGCTATCGCAGCAAGCGCATCCTCGCCCCCCGTCGCGAGGCCTTCTGATTCTGCCCAGTCCAGCCATGCCTCGATCTGGACGTCCGTCCAGCCTTCGGGCGCGCGAACGGCGACCACCCGATCCGCGCGTTCGATCTCGCGGAGAGGACGGTGCATCGCGGCGGCGAGGGAGGCGAAGGGAAATCGCATGTGGCGGACTCGGCGTGGCCTTTCGGCCAGAGTAGCGGCGGGGCAGACCTAACGGCAATAAATCTGGGGCGCTGGAGGGGGGTTACCCCCAAGATGTTGAGCGGCTGGGCAGTTGCGGGGTGCTGGACGCAAGCTCCGGCGCTTTCTATGATGCAGCCTGCGTCGCCGGCCCCTGCCGGGCGGCCGAACGTGAGTGGATTCCCGACGTGCTAGGCAGAATCTTCGGCTGGACCAGTGGTGCCACCATCGGCACCTTCTTCACCATCGCCAAGCGCGGCGAACATGTGGGGACCGACGAGTTCGGCAACCGCTATTACCTCTCGCGCGACCGCTCGAGCTATGACGGCCGCCGCCGCCGTTGGGTGACCTACAACGGTTATGCCGATGCGTCGAAGGTGCCGCCCGACTGGCATGGCTGGCTCCACTACACCTTTGATGAACTGCCGACTGACCAACCCCTGCCGCGCCGGGCCTGGGAAGAGGACCATCTGCCCAATCTGACCGGTACACCCATGGCCTGGAAGCCGAAGGGCTCGCTCGCCTCCGACGGCGTGCGGCCGCCCGCGACTGGCGACTACCAAGCCTGGCGTCCCGAATGACGCCGCGGGGGGCGATCATGGCGGGGGTGACCGCAGCGGCGCTGTTGGCGTCGGGAGCGGTTCTCGCCTCGGCCATTAATGACCTGCCCCAGGATGCGGTGCCGATACAGGACCCGACGGCGGCCTTGAACCGTCAGACGGTACCTCAGACGCCGCCGGTTGAGCCCGCTCCGGAAGCAGCGCCCGCTCCGGCCTCGCCGATCGCCGTGACACCGGTCACTCCGCCAATACTGATCGCCGAAAGCGAACAGAAGGCCGACGAGGAGGAGAAGGCCGATGAGGCTCCGGCGAAACGGGCTGATACGCCCGCCGCGCCGTCCCGCCGCCAGCGCCGCCGTGTGGCGATCGTCGAAGCCATCGACAAGATCACCGCGGAATCGATGCGGTTTGAGGTCGAGGTCGGGGGTCGGCCGGTCCGGTTCCAGCGCACCCTGATTTTCACCGCCCGGGCCTGCGAGGTCTCCGCGGCTGATGAACAGGTGTCCGATGCGGTGGCCTATCTGGAGGTCAGCCTGCAGCCGCGGGGCGTGATCCAGGTCAGCGAGCCGCGGCAGATTTTCCGCGGCTGGATGTTCGCTTCTTCTCCGGCCGTCAGCGGGCTGCAGCATCCGATCTATGACGCCTGGATCGTCGGCTGCAAGGCGTAGAACAGCGCCTCTGATCCCGTCATCGGGTCGAACAGGGAGCGCGTGTTGGGCCGCAGCCGGCGGGCCGCCTGCAGCAATTTGAGATAGGCCGCCTGCGGGGTTTCGACCGCGCCGAACTGGCTGAGGTGGCCGGTCAGGAACTGGGTGTCCAGCAGACGCCAGCCGCCGCGCTTCAGCCTTGCGACCAGATGGACGAGGGCGATCTTTGAGGCGTCGCGTTCTCGGCTGAACATGCTCTCGCCGAAGAAGGCCCCGCCGAGGGTGACACCGTACAGGCCGCCGACGAGCGTTTCGTCGCGCCAGCATTCGATGCTGTGGGCGTGGCCACGGGCGTTCAGTTCGACGTAGAGGCGGCGGATCGGGGCGTTGATCCAGCTGTCCTCGCGGCCGGGGCCGGAGGCGGCGCAGGCGTCGAGGACGGCGTCGAAGGCGGTGTCGACCCGGACCGAGAGGCTGCCGGCGCGGACCGTGCGCTTCAGGCGGGTCGGGACGTGGAACCGGTCCAGCGGGATGATGCCGCGCTGTTCGGGCTCGACGAGGAAGATCCGCGGATCGTCGCGGGCCTCGCCCATGGGAAAGACGCCAGTGGCGTAGCAGTTCAACAGCTCGTCGGGGCCGAAGCCGCCGAAGGGGCCGTCGGCGCTGAAGCCGGGGTCGCTCAGGCCGCGCCCTTCTGGCGTTTGGCCCAGTTCTCCAGCCAGTGGATGTCGTAGTCGCCGGACAGGATGTCGGGCTCCTGCAACAGCTTCTGATGAGCTTGCCGATGAGGCTGTCGTAATAGGGCGGGATCGAATAGCCGGCGTAGATGGCGCTATCCAGCCGGACGCCCAGGCCGCCGGGAGCGTGGAAGTCGGTGATCGTGCCGGGCGAGGGGGTGAATGTTTCGGCGTTTTCGGCGTTGATCCGGCATTCGATGGCGTGGCCGGTGAAGCTGACGTCGGATTGTTTGAACGACAGGGGCAGGCCGGCGGCGATGCGGATCTGCTCGCGGACCAGATCGACGCCTGTGATCATTTCCGTAACCGGATGCTCGACTTGCAGGCGGGTATTCATCTCGATGAAGAAGAACTCGCCGTCCTCCCAGAGGAATTCGATGGTGCCAACGCCGAGGTAACCGATGGAAGCGATGGCCTTGTTGACCGTCTCGCCGATGGCGACGCGTTCGGCTGCGGACAGGGCGGGCGAGGGGGCCTCTTCCAGCACCTTCTGGTGGCGGCGCTGCAGTGAGCAGTCGCGTTCGCCCAGGTGGACGACATTGCCATGGCTGTCGGCGATGACCTGGAGCTCGATGTGGCGCGGCTTCTGGAGGTAGCGCTCCATATAGACAGCGCCGTTGCCGAAGGCGGCGGTGGCCTCGGACTGGGCGGTCTGGACGGCCTCGACGAGGTCTTCGGCGGTCAGGGCGACCTTCATGCCGCGTCCGCCGCCGCCGGCGGCGGCTTTGACGATCAGGGGGAAGCCGATGGTCTTCGAGGCCGCGATGGCGTCCTCGATGGTCTGGACCTCGCCGGCCGAGCCAGGAACGCAGGGGATGCCGGCTTCAAGGACAGTCTGTTTGGCGGTGATCTTGTCGCCCATGACCCGGATGTGCTCGGGCTTGGGCCCGATGAAGGTCATGCCGTGGGCTTCGACGATCTCGGCGAAGCGGGCGTTCTCGGACAGGAAGCCGTAGCCGGGGTGGATGGCCTGGGCGCCGGTGATCTCGGCAGCAGCGATGATCGACGGGATATTGAGGTAGCTCTTGGCCGCCGGAGCCGGCCCGATACAGACGCTCTCGTCGGCCAGCCGGACCCACATGGCACCGCGGTCCGCTTCGGAGTGCACGGCGACGGTGGAGATGCCCATCTCCTTGCAGGCGCGGTGGATCCGCAGGGCGATTTCGCCGCGGTTGGCGATGAGGACCTTGGTGAACATATTCAGATCCTTGGGCTTACGCCTCGAGCAGGACGAGGGGCTCGCCGAACTCGACCGGCTGGGCGTCACCGACCAGCACCTCGACCACGACGCCGTCGCGGGGAGCCTGGATCGGGTTCATCGTCTTCATCGCTTCGACGATCAGCAGGGTCTGGCCCTTCTTGACCTTGTCGCCGGCCTGGCAGAACGGCGGCGCCTCGGGCGAGGCCTGCAGATAGACCGTGCCGACCATAGGCGACTTCACCTCTTCGCCCTTTTTGGCGACGATCGTGGCGGGGTCCGACGGCATGGCGGCCGGGGCGGCGGCGGCCGGGGCCGCTGCGGGCACATGGGCGGCCGGTGCCGGGGCGGCGGCGTATTGCATGACCGGAGCGGCGACGATTTCACGAGCGACGCGGATGCGAAGCTCGCCGCGCTCGACCTCGATCTCCGTGAGGGAGGTGTCGTTCAGGATGTCCGCCAGTTGTCGCACCAGGGTGGTGTCGATCTCGGCTTCGTTCTTGAGCTTGGGAGCGGGCGTTTTCGATTCGGCGCGGCGTTCCTGCGCCAGCCGCAGAGCGGCCCTTACGGCCAGTTCGTAGCTGAATGGGCCGAAGCCCGAAACCACGCCGGTGGCGACCGGCGAAACATAGGAGCGATGCCGGAAGCGCTCGCGCGCCGCCGGATTGGACAGATGGCATTCGACGATCGGGATCGTCAGGGTCTTCAGGGCGTCCAGCAGGGCCACGGAGGTGTGGGTGTAGCCGGCGGCATTGATGACCAGAGCCGAGGCCTTTTCGCGGGCTTCGTGCACCCAATCGATCAGTTCGCCTTCGTGATTGGTCTGGCGGAAGACCACCGCCGCGCTGTCGGCGGCCCGTTCGCACAGGGCCTGGACGTCGGCGAGGGTCTCATGTCCGTAGATGTCGGGCTCGCGCACCCCAAGCAGGTTGAGGTTCGGGCCGTTCAGGACGTAGAGGACGGGGGTCTCGGGCATTGCGCTCGCGATTGTGGCGGTCCGACCGGAATCGGACCGGCCTTTTAGCTGAGGCGTGGCGGTTATCA
>VFBG01000111.1 GCA_006515835.1 bacterium
GACCTTCAGCGAGCGGTTCGCCGGCTGGCCGATCAAGGTGCGCCACCTGTCGCGGATGGTGACGGCCAAGGACGCGGCGGAGACGCGGGCGGGGCTGAAGGACGGCTCGTTCGAGATCGTCGTCGGCACTCATGCGGTGCTGAGTGATCAGGTCGGATTCAAGGATCTGGGCCTTGTTATCGTTGATGAAGAGCAGCATTTCGGCGTCAAGCACAAGGAGAAGCTGAAGGGCCTCCTGCCGACGTTCATCTGCTGACCCTGACCGCCACGCCGATCCCGCGGACGCTGCAGATGGCGCTGTCGGGCATCCGCGAGATGTCGATCATCGCCACGCCGCCGGTCGATCGTCTGGCCGTGCGGACCTATGTGACACCGTGGGATCCGGTGCTGGTCCGCGAGGCCCTGCTGCGCGAAAAATACCGCGGCGGCCAGGCCTATTACGTCGTGCCGCGGCTGTCGGACCTGCCGGACATCGAACAGTTCCTTCGCGAGAAGGTGCCGGAGATCAAATTCGTGGTCGGCCACGGTCAGATGTCGCCGACCCAGCTGGAAGACGTGATGAGCGCCTTCTACGACGGCAGCTATGACCTGCTGCTGTCGACGACCATCGTCGAGAGCGGGCTGGACGTGCCGACGGCCAACACCCTGATCGTGCACAAGGCCGACATGTTCGGCCTGGCGCAGCTGCACCAGATCCGCGGCCGGATCGGGCGGGCCAAGGCGCGGGCCTTCGCCTATCTGACCACGCCGCCGAACAAGCCGATGAGCCTGTCTTCCGAGCGGCGGCTGCAGGTGCTGCAGTCGCTGGACAACCTTGGCGCCGGTTTCCAGCTGGCGAGCCACGATCTCGACCAGCGCGGCGGCGGCAATCTGCTGGGCGACGAACAGTCGGGCCATATCCGCGAGGTCGGGGTCGAGCTGTACCAGCAGATGCTGGAAGACGCGGTCGCCGAACTGCGTCAGTCGGGCGAGGGCGGTGGGATCGTCGATCGCGGTTGGTCGCCGGCCATCAATGTCGGGGCGGCTGTGCTCATCCCCGAGGACTACGTCCCCGATCTGAATGTCCGCCTGAGCCTGTACCGCCGCCTGTCGGACGCCGAGAACTCGGAGACGCGCGAGGCGCTGGCCGCCGAGCTGATCGACCGGTTCGGGCCCCTGCCGGACGAGGCCAAACAGCTGCTGCGCATCGTCGGCATCAAGGCCAACTGCAAGACCGCCTGTATCGAACGCATCGACATCGGGCCCAAGGGCGCGGTGCTGACCCTGCGCAACAACGCCTTCCCCAATCCGATGGGGCTGGTCGGACTGATCCAGAAGAACCACGCCTTCTGGAAGATCCGGCCGGACCAGAAGATCGTGGTCAAGGGCGAGTGGGACACGGCAGCGGACCGGCTGAAGGTGGCCGAGCGGATCACCGCCGATCTGGCGCGGGTGGCGGGGGCCTGAGCCGGGAACGCATGTCTGGGATCGACCCTTCAGTCGATCTAGGCTGAGCCCGCGAGTCGCGGCCAACGGGCCGGGACAGGAGAGGGACGGCCATGGCGCGCAAGCCCACGACATCCGCCGGCACACGCAAGCGCGCGGCGACCGTGAAGAAGGCTGCGCCGGGCGTCGCTGTGCCCGAGTCGGCCGCGCCCCTGGCACCGCCGGTTCGCAAGCCGGTCTGGACCCACCTGTATTTCCAGGTGCTGGTCGCCATCAGCCTGGGCGCCCTGATCGGGCATTTCTGGCCGACTTTCGGCGAGAGCCTGAAGCCGCTGGGCGACGCCTTCATCCGGCTGGTGAAGATGATTGTCGCGCCGGTGATCTTCCTGACCGTGGCAACGGGGATTGCCCACCTGCGGGACCTTGGGAGGCTCGGCAAGGTGGTCGGAAAGGCCTTCGCCTATTTCCTGACTTTCTCGACACTGGCGCTGATCATCGGCCTGATCGTCGCCAATGTGGTGAAGCCCGGCGCGGGCATGAACGTCGACCCGGCGACGCTCGATCCGGCGGCGGTCGAGACCTATGTCGCCAAGGCGCACGACACGGACATCGTGGCCTTCCTGATCAACATCATTCCGGAGACTGTGGTCGGGGCCTTCGCCGGCGGCGAGGTCCTGCAGGTACTGTTCTTCGCCATCCTTTTCGGCATCTCGCTGGCGATCATCGGCGAGCGGGCCCAGCCGGTGATGACGGTGCTGGAGAGCGTGTCGGAGGCCTTCTTCAAACTGGTCGCCATATTGATGAAGGCCGCACCAATCGGAGCGTTCGGGGCCTTTGCCTTCACCATCGGCCGGTACGGCATCGAGTCGGTGATCAATCTCGCCGCACTGGTGGCGACCTTCTACCTGACGTCCGCCTTGTTCGTGGTGGTGGTGCTGGGGGCCGTCGCCCGGTTCAACGGCTTCTCGATCTTCCGGCTGATCCGCTATCTGAAGGAAGAGCTGCTGCTGGTGCTGGGGACCTCGTCGTCCGAGGCGGCGCTCCCCAGCCTGATCGAGAAGATGGAGCGCGCCGGCTGCGAGAAGTCGGTGGTCGGGCTGGTCGTGCCGACGGGCTATTCGTTCAATCTGGACGGCACAAATATCTACATGACGCTGGCGGCCCTGTTTATCGCCCAGGCCTGCGGGGTCGAGCTGTCGCTGGGCGACCAGCTGCTTCTGCTGGCGGTGGCCATGCTGAGTTCCAAGGGCGCGGCGGGTGTGACGGGGGCAGGCTTCATCACCCTGGCGGCGACGCTGGCAGTGGTGCCGAGCGTGCCGGTGGCGGGCATGGCGCTGATCCTCGGCGTCGACCGGTTCATGAGCGAGTGCCGGGCGCTGACCAATTTCATAGGCAATGCCGTGGCCACGATCGTGGTGGCGAAGTGGGAGAACGGACTGGATCGCGAGGCTTTGAACACGGCGCTGGCGGGCGGTTCGACGCCGATCGTCGCCGGCAGCCGGGAAGCGGACGACGACTAGCGCCGCTTCGCCTTGCGGCCGTCCGACCGTGCGGGCAAACAGGCCCGCATGACCTACACCCTCTACGGCATCCCCAACTGCGACACCGTGAAGAAGGCTCGTGTCTGGCTGGAGCAGCACAGCGTCGCCTTCGCCTTCCATGACTACAAGAAGGTCGGGATCGACCGGCCGCGGCTGGAGGCCTGGGTGGCCGAGCATGGCTGGGAGACGGTGCTGAACCGCGCCGGCACGACGTTCCGGGCGCTGCCGGACGCCGACAAGGCCGATCTGGATGCGGGCAAGGCCGTCGATCTGATGCTGGCGCAGCCGTCGATGATCAAAAGGCCAGTGCTGGATCTGGGTGACCGGACCCTGGTCGGGTTCAAGCCGGAGCGGTACGCCGCCGTCCTGATCTAGCCAACGACGTCGACCTCTGGCCGGTCGTGGCCGTCGGCGCGTTCGGTGATCCACTCGCCCGATGCGTTCGCGTATTCGATCAGCGTGTCTTCGTCAGGGACCTTCTGCTCGCGTGAGACGGCGATCGCCGCCGCTCGGGCCGTGTCGTGGTCCGGGTAGGTCTCCGAATAGGTCCCGGCGAGCTGATAGGCCCAGCCGCCGTCATGTTCGACGATGCGATAGGTAATCTGGACCATGGGGCAGGCTCCGGCGTGGATTGAAGGGGCGTCTTCACGTCAACGCGGGGCAGGGACCGGCGTTGCAGGGCGCGTCCATTCGGCCCTGCTCAATAATTCTGCGAGCCCCGCATCCACTGGCGGCGTTGGCGCCGACTACCTTATGAAAGCGCGGGCGACGGGCCCGGCGCAATGAGGGGTGATGACAATGGAAGACCTGTTCCGTTCCTATTGGTGGCTGATCTTTCCGCTCGGCTGGTTCGTGGCCTCGGGCTTTTCGAGCCTGTTGAACTACCGCCGCCAGAAGGACACGCTGAAACTGATCCAGACCTATGCCGAAAAGGGTCAGGAGCCGCCGGCCGCCCTGCTCAAGGTGCTGGAGCGTCCGATCGATGCGGACGATGATTCCTGGCAGACCCGCAACCAGGGCGGCCGTCCCGGTGACGGCTCATGGTTCTCGGTGGTGTTGTTCGGCGTCATGTCGGCGGGCTTCGGCTATGCGAGCTGGTCCGATATCTACGGCGCCGGCGATGCCTTTCTGATCGTCAGCTTTGTGCTTGGGGCCCTTTGCCTGGCCTCGCTGGTTTCGGCGATGCGCAGCGGCGGGCGCGGTCCGCGAGCCTGATGCTGGTCGGGGGCGCACGCCATGGGGGGACTTCAGACCGACGCCGAGCTGGTGAGCCGTGCGCTCGCCGGCTCGGACGCGGCCTTTTCGCGCCTGATCGAGCGGCATCAGGCGGCGGTGCGCGGCTTTCTGCGGCGGATGCTGGGCGGCGGCTGGGCCGAGGCGGACGATGTGGCGCAGGACGCCTTTCTGGCCGCCTGGGGTGCGCTGCGTTCCCTCAAGGAGCCGGCCGGGATCCGAGCCTGGCTGTGCGGCATCGCCTGGCGCAAGGCTCAGGACCGGATTCGCGCCTCGCGCCGAAGTGCGGCGCGCGACAACATCTGGCTGGAGACCGTCGTGACGCCGGTCGGGGTCTCGCCGGAGGAGCGGATGTCTGTTGCGGCCGCCATGGCCGAACTCTCGTCCGATGTGCGCGCCTGCGTCGCCCTCTGTCTGGCCGACGGCTGGTCGCACGGGGAGGCGTCGATGGCGCTGGGCTTGCCTCTGGGCACGGTGAAGTCGCATGTTGCCCGCGGACGGGCGCGTTTGCTCAAGGCGCTGGGAGGTCCGGATGACGCCTGAACAGAAACTGTCCGCCCTGTTCGCCGCCGAGGCACCGCCCGCGCGCGACTATGCCTTTCAGGCCCGGATGGCGCAGGCAATCGCCCTGCGCCGGGCGTGGATGACCGTGGCCGCCCTCGTGCCCTGGGCCGTGGCCGCGGTTGCCGTGCTGTGGGCGCTGATCCCGGTGGTCGGTCCGATGAGCGACAGTCTGGGCGCCGCGCTCCAGCCCGCCGCGGCGGTTCTGGCCGGAGCGGCGGTCACCGCCGTCGCCGCACTATGGCTGTCGCGCCGCTTCGGACGAGGTTTCCGGGCGCCGTTCAGCCCACGCTGACCAAGACTTGCTGCGGTTCCGCCCGCCTTACGAAAGTTTCATCTGACGGCGCGCATCCATAAGGCTCCGCCGCCGCCTCTTGTCGTCAGAAGGCCGAAGCATCACGCTCCGGTCGGACAGAAATCAGAGGATTTGCGAGATGGATGAAGTTCTTATCCCGATCACGATGTTCGCGATGATCGCCGCCATCGTCATCGTGCCGACCTGGCTAAAGAGCAAGGAACGGCGGGAAATGCAGGCGACGTTGCGGGCGTCGCTCGACAAGGGCCAG
>VFBG01000260.1 GCA_006515835.1 bacterium
CCGCCTTTGTCCGCGAGCACCTGACGGTCATCGACGAGCAGACCGAGCGGGCGCGCCGCATCGTCGCCTCGCTGCTGGATTTCAGCCGTCACCAGGGCTTCATGAAGCAACCGGAGCCGTTTCGGGCGCTGGTCGATGACGTGCTTGCCTTCGTGCGCGGCCAGATTCCGGCCGACGTGACCGTCGAAGTGCGCATCGGCGCGGATATGGTGGTTCCAGTCGATCGCCAGCGCATGCAGCAGGTGATGCTGAACCTGATCAAGAACGCCGCCGAGGCCTGCGACAGCGGCGGCCGGGTCGTGGTCTCTGCCCGGCTGGACGGCGAACAGGCGGTGGTCGAGGTCGCAGACGACGGCCACGGCATCGTTGGCCCCGATCTGGATCATATCTTCGATCCGTTCTTCACCACCAAGGACGCCGCCAAGGGATCGGGGCTGGGTCTGTTCATCGTCCACGACATCGTCAAGAAGCACGGCGGACGGATCAGCGTCGCCAGCGCACCAGATCGAGGCACGACCTTCTTGATCAGACTGCCCCTGGCGGACCACATTAGACTCTCCCGCTCCTGATAGGACTGTCATGGATACCGAAGGACATCTGCTCGTCGTCGATGATGAGAAGATCGCGCAGAAGAACCTCGACCATGTGCTGAGCCGGGCCGGGTATCGGGTCACCTGCGCCGGCAGTGGCCAGGTCGCCCTCCGTATTCTGGAGCACGAGAGCATCGATGTCGTGCTGACCGATCTCAGGATGGAAAAGATCGACGGCATGCAGATCCTGAAGCGGGTACGCGAAACCTGCCCGGGAACCGAGGTGGTGGTGGTCACCGGCTTCGCCACGGTGGATTCGGCGGTGGAGGCGATGCGCAACGGCGCCTTCAGCTATGTCGCCAAGCCGTTCCGCCTGGACGAGGTGCGGCGGGTGGTGTCCGAGGCGATGGATCGGGTGCGCCGTCGCCGCCAGCTTGCCGCCCTTGCCGAGGCCCAGGCCGGCGACGAGGCTTTCGTCACCACCACGCCGGCGGTGCAGCGCCTGCTGCACACTTCCCGGCAGGTCGCCGCCCTCGACTGCCCTGTCCTGGTGGTCGGCGAGCCGGGCAGCGGCCGGCGCGCCCTGGCCCGTTTCCTCAAGGACCACGGTCCGCGGGCGGCACAGCCGTTCCATCTGGTCCGTTGCAGTGCCCATGACGAGACCGGGCTGGCGGCGCTGCTGTTCGGCCCCGCCCGGCTCGCCGAGGGGACCTTGCTGCTGGAAGAGGTGGA
>VFBG01000261.1 GCA_006515835.1 bacterium
CGCGCCCGGCACTTCGCCGCGCGCCAGCACCTGTCCGTCTCCATCGACGATATACAGGGCCGGATAGCCGAACAGGTCAGCGATCTGGGCGAGGAGTTCCGAGAATTGAATCGGATAGTCAAAGCGGGCGCGGGCTTCCGGAGCGGCCAGTTCGTCCGTGATGGTCTCCAGATCCGACTCGACCTGCAGGCTTACATCCCGAACGAAGGCTTGCCCGATATCGGCGCTGTTCGTGACCGCCGACTGGACGTTGTCGCTGAACCACTGATCCACGCCCCGATTGACCAGCACGCCGAACACCAGCGCGATCAGCACCGCCGGGATCAGGGCCACCATGGAAAACAGGGTCACGAAACGCAGGTGGAGACGCGCCCCCGCGTCCGTCCGACGGCGGAAAAGCAAAAGGGCGCGGCGACCGACCACGGCGGCCAACCCGCCGATCAGCAGCAGATTGACACCCAGAATGGCGAGCACGGCCTGGCTCGCTGCGGCCCGGGCACCCTCCCCGCTGGTGCCCGGAGCCACGGCCACCAGCCAGATGGCAGCCGCGGTGACGAGGAAAGCCACGGTCAGCGGGCGGTGCGGGCTCTGTATCGGCGGCAGGCGTATCCGTCATGCCACAGCAGTGTCGACCACCTGTGGCGGAATATCAACACCCGGGTTGCCGGAATGCGTCACTTTAGTCCACAGCGCCGCCAGACCCTTTTCGACGGCTTCCGGGCTCTCCAACCGGCAGAGCTGGCCCTTGGCCGCTCGCCGCTCCAGCGGGTCGGCTGGCCAGGGTGCCTGTTCGACGTACCAGCCCAGGTGTTTGCGGAACATCTTCAGCCCCAGTGGCAGGCCGTAGAAGGCGACCGAGGCACGCAGGTGTTCGATCACGATGTCCAGCCGCTCGGCGCGGTCGGGCTCAAGCAGCACCGTCCCGTCGGCCAGGGCCCGCTCCATATGGGCCGCCAGCCAGGGGCGGCCATAGACGCCACGGCCCAGCATCAATGCGTCCGCTCCCGACTGGCGCAGGGCCTCGCGGGCATCGTCTGCGGTCAGGATGTCGCCATTGACGATGACGGGAATGCCCACCGCCGCCTTGACCTCGCCCACCGCGGTCCAGTCCGCCACCCCGGTATAGAACTGCTGGCGCGTGCGCCCGTGCACAGTGACTGCCCGGATGCCGATCTCTTCGGCCCGCTTCGCCAGAAGGGGCGCATTGCGATGTGCGTCGTCCCAGCCCAGCCGCATCTTGACCGTAACGGGACGCGAGGTGGCCTCGACCGCCGCCTGCATCAGCCGGCAGGCGAGGTCAGGCGTCCGCATCAGGGCGGAACCGCAGGCGGAGCCCGTGACCTCCTTTGCAGGACAGCCGAAATTGAGGTCGACGATGTCGGCGCCTGCCTGTTCGGCCATGCGCGCGCCCTCGGCCATGGCGGCGGGGTCGCGACCGACCAGCTGGATCACGGTCAGGGGAAGGCCCTCCCCGACGGCCGCACGCCGCACGACGTCCGGCCGGGCGCGCGCCAGCTCAGCGGCGGCCACCATCTCGGTCGCGACATAGGCCGCGCCCAGCCGCGAGGCGAGCCGACGGAACGGCAGGTCGGTGATGCCGGTCATGGGCGCGGTCAGTACCCGGCCGGGCACCCATACGTCGCCGATCTGTATCCCTGCGCTCATCGGTTCCCTAGCGCCGCAAGAAGGGCCCCTCGTCAAGCGCAACCGCGGCGATTAGAAGGCCGG
>VFBG01000112.1 GCA_006515835.1 bacterium
CGACGCCGGTGGCCCGACCGGCGGCGCACCTGTCGCCGGACCGGCCGGCGTAGCTGCCACGCAAGCCACCCCCGCGGCTCCGCCGGCGGCCACCAGCGCGCCGCGCTAAGGCCTGATGCATTTCAGATGATGAGAGGGCGGTCTTCGGGCCGCCCTTTTTCGTTGCCTCAGAGGCGACGAATGACCGGCCCGTCCGAACCCGCCACGCGATGCCGGGCGTCGGCTTCGGTGAAGGGCTCGATCGCCACCCCGCCCAGCCGACCGACGGCGTGCAGCACGCGTTCGCCGTCCAGCATGAAGCCTGCGTGGCCGTTCCAGGGACCTTCGTCCGGATCCAGCCAGATCACCAGATCGCCGCGTCGTGCCTCGCCCGCCTGCACGGCCTGACCGAGTTCCGCCAGCTGATCGGCATAGCGCGGCCCCGCGCGGCCGCAGGCGTAGAGCGCCTGCTGGACCAGTCCACAGCAGTCTGAGCCCTGTGATGAGCGACCGCCGAGTTTGTAAGGAGTGCCCAGCAGCCGCTCGGCCACCTCAACCGGTTCGGCGGCGAAACTTCCGATGGGGGCCAGACCCGCGGGGTCGCCCGTCTCCGCCACCAGGGCGTTGAGCGGCAGGCGGCCGTCCGTCGAGCCGATGCGGTGGGTGGCCAGCGGTGCTCCGTCCTTGAGCGCCGAAAGCGTGACCCAGCCCACGACCCCGTCGCGGCGGGCGCGGCCCCAGACCTGGTCGCCGCGCGTATCGAGCACGTCGAAGGCCTCGCCGAAGATCAACTGGTCTATCGGATGGTCTCCCGCCACAGCGTCGGCGTGGATATCGGCGACCGGAACCCCACAATGCATCGACCGCACCGCCCGGAAGGCGGAGGCGTGCACGATCCCTTCCAGCGCCTGCTCGGCCAGATCGGGCCGGGCGAGGGTGGTGCGGGGATCAAGGCTGGCGGCGGCTGCGGTCAAACGTGGGCTCGTCCGATTGAGCCGTTGTCCTAGCGGAAGAAGCCGAAAGGGCCGTTAACGCGGCGCGAACCGCCGCTTCAGCATCTCGAAACACGCCCTCAGCGCCTGGGCCTCACCGCCTTCGGGCCAGCCGGGGCGGGCGCGGGGCTTCCAGGCGAAGATGTCCATATGGGCCCAGGACCCCGTGGTCGGGGCGAATTTCTGCAGAAACAGGGCGGCGGTGACCGAGCCGGCCTGGGCCCAGCCGGCGGAGTCGTTGCGGACGTCGGCCAGTTCGCTGTCGATGGAGGCGCGATAGCCGGGCCACAGCGGCATGCGCCAAAGCGGGTCGGCGACGGCGCGGGCGGCATCGAGCAGGTCGTCGGCGAGCGCCTCGTCGTCGGTGTAGAGCGGCGGCAGTTCGGGGCCGAGGGCGACTCGCGCGGCACCGGTCAGGGTGGCGAAATCGAGCGTCAGGTCAGGCGAATGCTCACCGGCGCGGGTCAGGATGTCGGCGAGGATCAGCCGGCCCTCGGCATCCGTGTTGCCGATCTCGATGGTCAGGCCCTTTCGACTGTTCAGGATGTCGCCGGGCCGGAAGGCGTCGGCGGAAATGGCGTTCTCAACGGCGGCGACCAGCACTACCAGCCGCACCGGCAGGCCGGCCTGCATGACCAGACGCCCCAAGGCGAGCGCATGGGCCGAACCGCCCATGTCCTTCTTCATGTTGCGCATGCCGGCGGCGGGCTTGATGTCCAGTCCGCCGGAATCGAACACCACCCCCTTGCCGACAAGGGCGACCAGCGGAAGGTCGGCACGGTCGAGGTTCCAGCCGATCTCGATGACCCGCGGCGCGCGGTGCGGGGCGGCGGCGCGGCCGACGGCGTGGACCGCGGGATAGTTCTCGTCCAGCAGGGCGTCGCCGGTGATGACGGAGATGCTGGCGCCGGATGCGGCGGCGATCTCGCGGGCGATGGTCTCGATCTGCAACGGGCCCATGTCGGCGGCCGGGGTGTCGATCATCTCGCGGGCGAGGGCGCAGGCGGAGGCGATGCGCTGCGTCGCCTCGACATCCAGCCCTTCGGGTGCCACCAGCCGCACCCGATCGCGGTCGGGCCGGGCCTTGTAGCGGTCGAAGACATAGGCCCCGAGCAGGAAGGCCAGGGCCGCGGCGCGCGCGTCCTCCGGCTCTGCCTCGAGGCGATACAGACCCGGCGGCAGCTTCGCGGGCAGGGCGCGGGCCGACATCGGATCGAACCGCTCGCCGACGCCGGCCAGAACAGCGGCGATTCCCCCCTGCCCGTCCGGCGCGACCAGCAACTGGCCGGACTTGCCCTTGAAGCCGTTGGCTTCGGCCCAGCCGCGCAACGATGCGTCGATCGCAGCGTCCGGACCGACAAACCGCACAGGGATCGCGCCTTCAGCGTCGCGGGTCAGCAGATCGGGATGGAGGGTGGACATGGGCGGCGGCCTTTCCGGCCCGGGGAGGCCGATCTTAACCAAGGATTGACGAGAAGGGCCGAGTCTCGGGTCGAACCTTCCGGAGCGTCTTCCATGTCGCGCACGACTGCCCGTATCGCAACCGTCGCCCTGCTGCTGGGATCCGTGGCCACGCCCGTCTTCGCCCAGGCGCAGGCCGCCCCGCAGGCGGCCGCATCCGGTCGGCAGCCCGCCACGGCCGAGGTCCGCGCGGCCTATGAGCGCACCGACGCACTGAGCCGCCAGATCTTCTGGTCCGACCAGGCCGATATCGACCCCACGGACCCCGTCGCCGGGGTCAGGGCGGCCCAGGCCCTGCGCGAACTCGGCCGGTTCGACCAGGCCGCCGAAATGGCCAGCCGGGTGCTGGTCATCCAGCCCGCCAACGTCGACGCCATGCTGGAGCTTGGGCGTGCCCATATCGCTCGCGGCCAGGCCTTCTACGGCATCGCGGCGTTGGAAGGCGCGCGCGACGCCCGCCCGTCGGACTGGCGGCCGTGGTCCTTGCTCGGCGCGGCCTATGAGCAGGTTCGACGACCCGACGACGCCCGCGCGGCCTGGGCGCAGGCGCTGGTCCTGTCCCCCGACAATCCCGACGTCCTGTCCAATATGGCGATGTCGGCGATGACCCGCGGCGAGGCGGCCGTCGCAGAGCCCCTCCTGCGCCGCGCCGTGGCCCAGCCGGGAGCGTCCCTGAAGGTGCGGCTGAACCTGGCTATGGTGCTGGGTCTGACCGGCAACATGGCCGAGGCCGAGCAGATGCTGCGGCGGGACCTGCCCCCCGAGGCCGCCGACCGGAATCTGGTCTGGCTGCGTGAGCGCGCCGGCGGGACCGGCGTGGACCAGGCCCGGACCTGGGGCTCGCTCCAGGGCGGCTGATCGCCTATATTCCGCCCATGATCGACGAGCTCTACAGCGCGCGTATCCTCAAGCTGGCGGCCAATCTGCCGTACAGTGGACGGCTGGCTGCGCCTGAAGGCACCGGAGAGCGGGTCGCCAAACTGTGCGGCTCGAGGGCGATCGTGGACGTGACTCTCGATGACACGGGCCATGTCGCGAGCTTCGCCCAGGATGTGAAGGCCTGCGCGCTCGGTCAGGCGGCGGCGGGCGTGCTCGGCGAGGTCGTGATCGGTGCGTCGCTGGACGAGATCATCGTCGCGCGTGACGCCATGTCCGCCATGCTCAAGACCGGCGGCGAGGGCCCGACGGGCCGTTTCGAGGGGCTGCGTGCCCTGAAACAGGTCGCCGACTATCCGGCGCGGCACGCCTCGACCATGGTCGCCATCGAGGCGACGCTGGACGCCGTACGGCAGGCCATGGCGCGGGATCGGGCCGATACGCGAACTAGCCTCGCCGGCGCGGCCTAGAGCCCGTTGCTCCTGCGCCCATTGCAGGGGATAAGCGCGGCGACATGGCTTCCGGCGGAACTCTCTATGAACGCGGCGTGCGGCTGGCCCATCGTGGCTACAAGCTGACGCTGTCGCCCCTGATCGGGCAGCAATGCCGGTTCCGGCCGACCTGCTCGGACTACGGACGGGACGCGCTGATCCAGCACGGACCGCTCAAGGGGGGATGGCTCACGGCCAAACGCCTCTGCAAATGCCAACCCTTCGGCGAAGGCTGGAAATACGATCCGGTGCCGCCCGCAAAGACGAAGACATGATCGACCTCAAATTCCCCGACGGTGCCTCGCGCCAGTATCCCGACGACGCCACGGGCCGTGACGTCGCCGCCTCCATCTCGCCGTCGCTGGCCAAGCGCGCGGCTCTGGTCGCCCTGAACGGCGAGCAGCGCGACCTGGACCGCCCGCTGGGCGGTTCCGGCGACTTCAAACTGATCATGCGCGATGATCCGGAGGCGCTGGAGACGATCCGTCACGACGCCGCCCACGTGCTGGCCCAGGCCGTGCAGGAGCTGTTCCCCGGCACCCAGGTGACCATCGGTCCGGCGATCGAGGACGGCTTCTATTACGACTTCCACCGCGAGGAGCCGTTCTCGACGGACGACTTCGCCGCCATCGAAAAGAAGATGGCCGAGATCGTCGACCGCGACGAGAAACTGGTCCGTCAGGTCTGGGACCGGGACGAGGCGATCAAGCTGTTCGAGGGCAAGGGCGAGACGTTCAAGGCCGAGCTGATCCGCGACCTGCCGGGCACGGAGACGATCACCACCTATGCTACGGGCGGCTGGGTCGACCTGTGCCGGGGGCCGCATTTCCCCTCGACGAAGTTCGTGGGCAAGGCCTTCAAACTGACCAAGCTGGCGGGCGCCTACTGGCGCGGCGACCACCGCAATCCGCAGCTGCAGCGGATATATGCGACGGCGTGGGCCTCGAAAGAGGATCTCGACGCCTATCTGCTGCGCGTCGAGGAGGCCGAGAAGCGCGACCACCGCCGCATCGGCAAGGCCATGGGCCTGTTCCATATGCAAGAAGAAGGCCGGGGCATGGTCTTCTGGCACCCCAAAGGCTGGATCCTGTGGCGCGTGCTGGAGGCCTATATGCGCCGCCGGCTGGACGCCGCCGGCTATGTCGAGGTCAAGACGCCCCAGGTGCTGGACCGGACCTTCTGGGAGAAGTCGGGCCACTGGGAGAAGTATCGCCCCAACATGTTCGTCTGCGAGACGGTCGAGGGCGAGACGCTCAGCCTCAAGCCGATGAACTGTCCCGGGCACGTCCAGATCTTTGATCAGGGCCAGCGGTCGTATCGCGAGCTGCCGCTGCGCATGGCCGAGTTCGGGGCCTGCCACCGTTATGAGCCGTCGGGCGCCCTGCACGGCCTGATGCGGGTGCGCGGCTTCACCCAGGACGACGCCCACATCTTCTGCCGCGAGGACCAGATCGTCGA
>VFBG01000262.1:0-1252 GCA_006515835.1 bacterium
AGCGCCGCCTCGACCGCCGCCGTCGACCAGGGCGCGCTCGTCGGCCCCGCACCCTCGACCGGCGCGGCCGAACGCTCATCTGACGGAGCCCGCGCCGCCACAATCAGCGCCGCCCCCGCCAGCAGAAGCACCGCGACGCCGGCGGTCAGATGGAACACCCCGCGCCGTCCGAAGCCGCGCTCGGTCTGGCCGCAGCCGATCAGCCAGGCCCCCAACGCCAGCAGCAGGCCTGCGGCGAACAACAGGCCCAGCGCCTCGGCTCCTGTCTGCCGGCTGAACACCCAGGCCAGCCACAGGGCCGTCGCATACATGGGGAAGGCCAGCAGCCCCTTGAGCCGCTCCATCCACGGCCCGGGCCGTGGCAGTTTCGCCAGCAGGCCGGGCGACAGGCTGACAAGCAGGAAGGGCAGGGCGAGGCCCAGCCCCAGCCCGAGGAAGACCAACAGCGCCAACGGCCAGGGCATCACCAACGCCGCGCCCAGGGCGAAGGCCATGAAGGGGGCGGTGCAGGGCGCGGCGACAATCACTGCCAGCGCGCCGGTGAAGAAGGCGCCGAGACCGCCGGGCAGGCGCGACAGCGGTCCCGATCCGGCGCCCTGCAGACCTCCGCCGACATGGAAAACGCCCGACAGGTTCAGGGCCACAGCCAGCATCAGCAAGGCCAGCCCGGCGGTAACCGGCGGCGATTGCAGCTGGAAGCCCCAGCCGATCGCCTCGCCCGTCGCCCGGACTACCAGCAGGACGCCGGCCAACAGGATGAAAGTCGTCAGTACGCCGGCCAGAAAGGCCAGACCGTCGCGCCGGGCGTGACGAACATCATGGGCCGAGGCCGCCAGCGACGCCGCCTTCATGGCCAGTATCGGGAAGACGCAGGGCATCAGGTTCAGGATCAGCCCGCCGAGGATGGCGAACAGAAGGGCCTGGGCGAATCCTGCCAGGGAGGTTTCCGACCCCGCGTCGGGTTTGGCAGGGATGGAATCCGCGGCGGCGGACAGGGCACCGGACCCGGATGTGCCTGCAGGCGGGGCTCCCGGCCCGGCGCTGATTTCCCAGGCGCCGTGGGCGGTGACCAGTACGCCGCCCACCGGCCCGGCGAGGCCCGTCGCCCGGCTCTCGCCGCCCGGCTGCATCCGCAGGGTCAATCCCTGCGGCCCCCATTCGCCGGTCTGGGCCGCCGGATGGTCGATGACCCCGCCCTCGAAGGGGAAGAAATAGCTGGGGCCGGGATTGCGCCCCGCAAGTGGTCCGCCCG
>VFBG01000262.1:1276-2088 GCA_006515835.1 bacterium
GCAAGTGGTCCGCCCGCCGCGGCCAGCGTCAGGACACCGTTCTCCAGAGATATCCTCGCCTCGATGCCCGCGGGCCGGGGGGCTTTTTCCAGCACGTCCGTGATGGCGCGGCCGTGGCGCCGATCCAACGGCGCTGCCCCCTCGCGGATCGGCAGGTCGAGCCTCAGGGTCAACTCGTCCGGCACGCACAATTCCGCGCTGCACACGAGGAACAGCGCCTTGACCGTCAAGGGCAGAACCGTCCCGGCGCGCGAGGTGGCCGGAATCTCGACCGGAACCGCCAGCCAGACCTCGCCCGAATAGCCGTAGTTCATCAGGGGGGTGATGCGCTGGCGCTCGGGAACGGGCCAGACGATGTCGCCGGCCCGCACGCCCTGCGGCAGGGTCCAGGTCAGGGTGGTGGCCCCGCCGGAATCGCCCGGATTGCGCCAGTAGGTATGCCAGCCGGGCTGGATCGTCTGTTTCACCGCCACGACGGCCGTCGATCCCGGTGCCGCCCATGCGGACATCGGGACCAGTTCGGCCTCGATCCGTTCGGTACGCTGCGGGCCGGCCTGTCCCGGTACCTGGGCCACGGCCTCGACCGGCCACAGGCTCACGGCCAGAAGGATCAACAATCGGACGAGATGGTTCACGCGGCCTCCGGAGACGGTCGCGCGGACCTTAGCCGTCCGCACGGGCCTTCGTCACCGCCCCCAATGAGCGACGCGGGGTCGCGCCGGAAAACTTCAGCGGGGCGCGGCGTCGACCAGCACCTCGGTGCGCCGGCGCATCGGCTCGCGCACGCCGGCGTCGCTCACGGCACCCTCGTC
>VFBG01000113.1 GCA_006515835.1 bacterium
CTTAGGGAAAATCCGATAACCGTTGGCAACGACATTTGGATGGAGTCCCTATCGGCGACTTGGCTTTGCGCATCTTGGGCCAAGTTGGCTCACGGGGCAACAGCTTCGGATCGCAAGCAATATCCAATAAAAAACAAACCCCGCCGGAATCGACGGGGTTTGCCGTTGTGAATGTCCGAGCCGGTCAGGCGGTGCCGGACGAACCTCCCGAGCCCAAGGCGGCCTGGGCCGCCGCCAGGCGGGCGATGGGCACGCGATAGGGCGAGCAGGAGACGTAATCCAGTCCGGCCGTCTGGCAGAAGGCGATGGAGGCGGGATCACCGCCGTGCTCGCCGCAGATGCCCAGCTTGAGGCCGGGACGGGTGGCGCGGCCACGCTCGCCGGCGATGCGGATCAGTTCGCCGACGCCGGCCTGATCCAGGCTGGCGAAGGGATCGTGCTCGTAGATGCCCTTCTGGCGATAGACCTCGATGAACGGGCCGGAATCATCGCGGCTCATGCCGAAGGTGGTCTGGGTCAGGTCGTTGGTGCCGAACGAGAAGAATTCCCCGGTTTCGGCGATCTCGCCGGCCAGCAGGGCGGCGCGGGGCAGTTCGATCATGGTGCCGACCATGTACTTGACCGAATAGTTCTGCTCGGCGAAGACCGCCACGGCCTGACCGTCGACGGCGGTCTTCATCAGGTCCAGCTCCTTCTTGGCGCCGACCAGCGGAATCATGATCTCGGGCACCACGGTGCGCCCGGTCTCGCGGGATACATGCACGGCCGCCTCGAAGATGGCGCGGGCCTGCATCTCGTAGATTTCGGGATAGGTGATGCCGAGACGGCAGCCGCGATGGCCCAGCATGGGATTGCTCTCGTGCAGGGCGGCATTGCGGGCCTTGACCACAGAGGGCTCGACGCCGGCCGCCTTGGCGACCTCGGCGATGTCCTCCTCGCTTTGCGGTAGGAATTCGTGCAGCGGCGGGTCCAGCAGGCGGATGGTTACCGGCAGTCCCTGCATGATCTCGAACAGATCGATGAAGTCCTGACGCTGGAACGGCAGCAGCTTGGCCAGGGCGGCGCGGCGGCCGGTCTCCTTGTCGGCCAGGATCATCTCGCGCATGGCGATGATGCGCTTGGGATCGAAGAACATGTGCTCGGTCCGGCACAGGCCGATGCCCTCGGCACCGAAGCCGCGCGCGGTCTTCGCATCCAGCGGTGTCTCGGCATTGGCGCGGACCTTCAGCCGGCGGACCTTGTCGGCCCAGGCCATCAGGGTCTGGAAGTCGCCGGTCAGCTCGGGCTCGATCATGGCCACGGCGCCGTCCAGCACCTCGCCCTTCGAGCCGTCGATGGTGATGACATCGCCCGCCTTGAAGACGCGGCCGCGGGCGGTGAAGGTCCCGGCCTTGTCATCGATTGACAGCTCATTGATGCCGCAGACGCAGGGACGGCCCATGCCGCGGGCGACGACGGCGGCGTGGCTGGTCATTCCGCCCCGGGCCGTGACGATGCCGCGCGCGGCGTGCATGCCGTGGATGTCCTCTGGGCTGGTCTCCTCGCGCACGAGGATGACGGCGTCGCCCAGCTGGCTCATCCGCTCGGCCTCGTCGGCGTCGAAGACGATCTTGCCGGTGGCCGCGCCGGGCGAAGCGGGCAGGCCGGCGGCGACCACGGTGCGGTTGGCCTTGGGGTCCAGCGTCGGGTGCAGCAGCTGGTCCAGCGCCGAAGGCTCGACGCGAGAGATGGCCTCCTCCTGCGAGATCACGCCTTCGGCAGCCAGGTCGACGGCAATCTTCAGCGCCGACTTGGCGAGGGGGCGGTTTCGCCCATTTCCTCGCGGCCCGCCCGGGTCAGCGACTGCGGCGTGCGGATGCCAGCGACGACGTCCTCGCCCTGGGCGTTGATCAGGAACTCGCCGTACAGCCTGGCCTCGCCCGTCGACGGGTTGCGGGTGAAGGCGACCCCGGTGGCCGAGGTCTCGCCCATGTTGCCGAAGACCATGGACTGGACGTTGACCGCCGTGCCCCAGCTTTCGGGGATATCGTGCATGCGGCGATAGAATTTGGCCCGGTCGTTCATCCAGCTGGCAAAGACGGCCGAGACGGCGCCCCACAGCTGGTCATGGGGATCCTGCGGGAAAGGCTGGCCCAGCCGGTCCTCGACCACGGCCTTGTAGTCGGCGACGACCTTTTCCCAGTTGCCGGCGGTCAGATCGGTGTCGATGGTGACGCCCAGCCGGTCCTTGTGGTCGTCCAGCACCTCCTCGAAGTCGTCGTGCGAAAGGCCCAGCACGACGCTGGAGTACATGGTGATGAAGCGGCGGTAGCTGTCGAAGGCGAAGCGGCGGTCGCCGGACAGGGCGGCCAGGCCCTCGACCGTCTGGTCGTTGAGGCCGAGGTTCAGGACCGTATCCATCATGCCGGGCATGGAGGCGCGGGCGCCCGAGCGGACCGAGACCAGCAGCGGGTTGGACGCGTCGCCGAACGTCTTGCCGACGACGGCCTCGACCTTTTTCAGACCGGCCGCGACCTGTGCGGCGAGCGCATCAGGATAGGTCTGGCCATTGGAATAGTAGTGGACGCAGGCCTCGGTGGTGATCGTGAAGCCGGGGGGCACCGGCAGGCCGAGCGAGGACATCTCGGCCAGGTTCGCACCTTTGCCGCCGAGCAGGTTCTTCATCGACGCATCGCCGTCGGCGGAGCCTCCACCGAAGCCGTACACCCACTGAGTCATCGCGCAGTCCTTGAGCCCTGGTCGTATCCCGCCTGACTAACGTGCTGCGACCGCGAAGGCGAGGCCGGGGGTGTAACAAAGCGTGAGGCGGTGTGACGTTCTCCCTCCCCCGAAGTGGGGAGGGACGGCGAGGCACCGCCGAGGCCGGGTGGGGAACGGCGAACCTGCCGCCGCCGGCACCCGGAACGGCAATTCCCCACCCGGACCGCTGCGCGGTCGTCCCTCCCCACTTCGGGGGAGGGAGAACGATCGGCCGCTTAAACCGCCCTTAACCGCGATGATTCACCACTCGGTCTTCAACTGTGCGGGGCCGCGTTTCCATGTCCGGGTTCAAGACCGACGTCATTCATCGCGGCGACTGCATCGAGGTGCTGCGGTCCCTGCCCGACGCCTGCGTCGACATGGTCTTCGCAGACCCTCCCTATAACCTGCAGCTGGGCGGCGATCTGCTGCGGCCGGATAACTCCAAGGTCGACGCGGTCGATGACGACTGGGACAAGTTCGACAGCTTCGCCGCCTATGACGCCTTCACCCGCGAATGGATGACGGAGTGCCGCCGCATCCTGAAGCCCGAGGGCTCGATCTGGGTGATCGGCAGCTATCACAACGTCTTCCGCCTCGGCGCGGCGATCCAGGACCTGGGCTTCTGGGTGCTGAACGACATCATCTGGCGCAAGTCCAACCCGATGCCGAACTTCAAGGGGACGCGGTTCACCAACGCCCATGAGACGCTGATCTGGGCGGCGCGGAGCCGGGACCAGAAGCGCTATACCTTCAACTACGACGCCCTGAAGGCCTTCAACGAGGACGTCCAGATGCGGTCCGACTGGACCCTGGCCCTGTGCACGGGCGAGGAGCGGATCAAGGACGCCGAGGGCAAGAAGGCCCATCCGACCCAGAAGCCCGAGGGCCTGCTGCACCGCGTCCTGATGGCCGCGACCCGCCCCGGCGACGTGGTGCTGGACCCCTTCTTCGGCACAGGCACCACTGGCGCGGCGGCCAAGCGGCTGGGCCGTCACTGGATTGGCATCGAGCGCGACGAGACCTACGCCAGGGTCGCCGAGAAGCGGATCAATGCGGTCATTCCTGCGGCACCCGAGGACCTGGTAGTCATGGGTTCGCGCAAGGCCGAGGT
Source organism: bacterium (assembly GCA_006515835.1). Lineage (GTDB taxonomy): Bacteria > Pseudomonadota > Alphaproteobacteria > Caulobacterales > Caulobacteraceae > Brevundimonas. The sequence continues at coordinate 3,854 of VFBG01000113.1, forward strand.
GAAGGTGCCGTTCGGTGCCCTGGTCGAAGCCGGCCTGCTGTCGCCGGGCGACAAGCTGTACTGCCCGCGCGGCGACCGCGAGGCCCGCGTCCGGGCCGACGGATCGCTGGTGGCCGGGGAACTGACCGGCTCGATCCACAAGCTCGGCGCTCTTTTCGAGAACGCCCCGGCCTGTAACGGCTGGACCTACTGGCGCTTCAAGACCGATCAGGGCCTGCGCTCGATCGACGCCCTGCGGGCCGAGGTCCGCGCCGGGATGCAGTAGCGCCTAACCCAACCCCCGCTCCAGTGCCTTGCGGAAGACGGTGGGCAGGGACGCCAGCGCCTCGTCCGGATCGGTCCAGACGAACTCGCCTGCCCCCTCCGCCACGCGCACCGTCAGCGTCAGCGAGAAATGGGTGAAGACGTGTTCGATCGCTCCCGCATCGCGCCAGGCGGCGGCGACGGGCGGCGCGGCGTCAGCCGGCGAGATGCTCCACTCCGACGTCGGCAGCCCCATCATCCCGCCCAGCAACCCCTTGTCCGGCCGTCGCAACAGAGCCACCCGCCCCTGCCCGTCGCGCAGCACCCAGGCGACGCCGGTTCGATGGGGGCGATCGGCCTTCCTCGTCTTCAAGGGCCAGCGTTCGGGATGGCCCGATGCGAAGGCGGCGCACCAGCCGGTCAGCGGACAGGCCTCGCACAGCGGCTTGCCGGGACGGCACACCGTCGCGCCCAGATCCATCAGGGCCTGGGGCCAGTCGGCGGGGCGGTCGTCGGCCACCAGCGTAGCCGCCAGTCGCTTCAGTTCCGGTTTGGCGCCGGGCAGCGGCGTCTCGACCGCGAACAGCCGTGCCATGACCCGCTCGACATTGCCGTCGACCACATTGGCCGGGCGACCGAAGGCGATCGCGGCCACGGCGGCGGCGGTATAGGCACCGACCCCGGGCAGGGCCAGCAAACCGGACTCGGTGTCCGGGAAGACACCGCCGTGATCGTTCGCCACCGCACGGGCGCAGGCGAGCAGATTACGGGCGCGGGCGTAGTAGCCGAGCCCGGCCCAGGCGGCCATGACATCGCTGTCTTTCGCCGCGGCGAGGTCTGACACCGTGGGCCAGCGGGCGGTGAAGGCCTGAAAATAGGGCGTGGCGTGCGGCGTGGTGGTCTGTTGCAGCATCACCTCCGACAGCCAGACCCGATAAGGATCGGGAGGCGGCGAACCGGGCGGCGCGCGCCAGGCCAGCGTCCGCCCATGGGCGTCGTACCAGTCCAGAAGGGCGGCGCGGAGGGCGGCGGGAGGCATCGCCCCTGCATAGACGCGTCGGGCGCGGGCGCCCACCGTCGATGAGGCGCTGCTCAATCGGCCGTCAGAACCACGCCCGTTGTCGTGAGTCGCCAGATCAACTGGCGCGCATTGGCCTGGACGCGTTTCTCGAAGGTCCGCCAGACGGGCTCCATCTCCGCGTCATGAACCACGTCATAGCCGCCCCGGACACGACACAGATAGCCCGCCTCGACCAGTTGCTTCAGATGCCGACGGACGGTTTCTTCCGGCAGGCCAAGGCGGGCGGCGACGGCGGCGCCGCGCACCGGGCCGAAAGTCGGCCCCAGAGCCGCCAGCACGCCGCCGCGGGCCGGCATCTGTGACGCAAGACGCAGTTGGCCGCCGACGGATTGAGACACGGTCAGCAGGATGTAGCAGGCGGTCAGGTTCATGCCGGGCGTCAGCTCGCGCGTATAAGCTGTCTCGCGCAGGACATGGGCGGTGCTGAGCCGCATGGCGGCCCAGGCGACCGGCCACACGGGATGGGCCAGCCGGCTGCCGGGCCTGAGGCCGAAGGCGCGGATCAGGCCGAGACCGCTGATGAATCCGTCGAGTGCATCGAGATATCGCGGTATCGACGGCAGGAACCCGTCCGACACGAGGGTGGCCGCTGGAAGGATGTAACCCGCCTGCGTCCGGCGAAGCAGGCCGCTCGCCACCATGCCGGTCAGTTTGGCCCGCGCCGTCTCCCTTGGAAGATCCAGAAACTGGGCGATGCTCAGGGCGTTGGCTGGCCGTCGCAACTCGTCCGGATAGGCGGCGTCCAGCGCCTGGTGACGTCGGCTGATGTCAGGATCCGCATCGAGATGCCCGACATTGGCATCGAGGATGGCGGGCACCAGCAGACTACTGACGAGGTCGCCGTCAACCAGACCGCGGGTGATCTCGACATAGGCCAGTTGCAGCCGCACGCACAGCCAGGCCACCTTGGCCCGCTGTATGCGCGTCATCGCGTCATTGCGCCCTGTCGCCCAGCCGGATCCTGCCGGGGCTTCCCGGTCCGCGACGTGGGGCGAAAGTCTCATGGACTGGCTCTCGCCGCCAACGCCGGTCAGCGGACCATACGCACGGCAGGCTGGGCCGACTGGAACAGGCGTCTCCCGGCATCGGTCAGGGCCCAACGGTAGCTGCCCTCACCCAGGGGGCGATCGAGCAGCGGCGTAGTCTTTCGGATCACGGCCCAGGCCAGATAGGCGTCGAAGGCGGCATAGATTTCGTTTCGCGCGGCGATCCCGGCGGGACCGGACCGACCGCTGCGTCGCTGGGCGATCTGGTCCGCGACCATCTGCCGGTGCGCACAGCCGCCAAGGGCCAGCAGGGCTTCCAGAATCTCGATGACAACCGGATCGACAAGACGCGCCTTCCCGCCTTTGGCGCGCCGCTTGTGGTCGAAATAACTGACTACGGTACCCACGACCAAATCCCCACACACCGGTCTGGAAACCGATGCCATCAGTAAGAAAGCTCCACAGTATGGGGTCAATATCAGGGGTACCCAGATTGACGGTTTGCGCTCGCGCAAACGCTGATCTTCAGGATGCGAAGACCCGGTGCGGAGGCCCGCTGGATCGACTAGGGTACGCGGATGCGCCGCCCCCTTCCCACCGAAGCCGAAGCCCGCGAAATCCTTTCGCGCCGGCGCACGCGCCCCGCGCCGCGACCGACGCCAAAGGCCGGCCGCGCCTTGCAGGGGCTGATCAAGGAC
>VFBG01000114.1 GCA_006515835.1 bacterium
CAATGGGCCGCCGACAGCCACTGCCACCTTCTCCACGGTTATTCGCTCGGCTTTCGCTTCACCTTCGCCGCCGAACAGCTCGACCACCGCGGATGGGTCGTGGACTTCGGCAAGGGCGGCTTCGGGCCCATCCGCGAATGGCTTCACGCGACCTTCGACCATACGCTTCTGATCAGCGACGACGATCCCGAGCGGGACGCTTTGCTGCACCTCGAGACGCTCGGCCTGGCCCAGGCGAGCCGGGTCCCCGGAACCAGTTGCGAACGCCTGTCGCAGTATGTTCTCGAACGGGCCGAAGGCCTGATACGGGACGCCACCGACGGTCGCTGCTGGGTCCAGAGCGTCGAGTGTTTCGAGCACGGCGCCAACAGCGCCATTTATGAAAACCCGGCCGCCCTGCTCTCGAAGATCGACCTGGAAGTGTACGCCCGCCTGCTGGGGGAAACCTCCGGCGACACAGGCCCCCGCTAGGCCCTCCCCCGGGACCCGCGGGCCCTCGGACCGCCGTGTCTCATCCGGACCTCCAAGGCGCCGCGTCGCCATTGACGGGAGTGGGGCGGGCAATTGATCGATGCCAATTCGATTTCGCCGCCCAGGCTGTAAGTCCAGCGGACCGCCCGGTTCGGGCGCAGAGGCGATCGACGTCCCATGACCGCAGACCCGGCCCGCGAACTCGTCCGCGCCTACTTTCCCGGCGCGCGGTCCGAGAACGGAGGTCGTCTGCGCAGCGAGATGGACGCCATCCTCGATCACTGGTTTCGCTGGCGTTCGGGCCGGTTCGACGACAGCGCGCCGGCGGGCGGGCTGATCGCCGCCGACGCCCCCGCTCGCCACGGCGATCGCCTCGGCAGCCGGTTGCTGGAACTCTGCGACGCCTTGACGGCCGAAACGCCGACCTTTTCACCGCGCTATATCGCCCACATGAAGGCGGACCTGTCCTTGCCCGGCCTGCTCGGCTGGTTCGCGGCCATGCTGCACAATCCCAACAACAGCTCGCGCGACGCCAGCCGGGTCGGCAGCGTGATCGAGACCGAAGCCATCGGGGCGCTCGCGGACATGCTGGGCTATGACCCCCTGCGCGCCCAGGGCCATTTCACCTCCGGCGGCACCGTGGCCAATTTCGAGGCGGTCTGGCGGGCGCGCTACCGACTGGATCATTGGCTGGCCCTGGCGCTGCATATCGCCGAGACGACGGGCGAGACTCTGGATCCATTCGCCGCGGCCCATATGGGCTGGGAGCGGTTCCGCGCGCTTCGGACCGCTCATGCCGTGTCGGACGATGTCCTGAAATCCTGCAGCGCGGCGGCGTCCAATCCGGGCGATGTCTGGCGCCGCATCAGCCGGTCTTCGGGAAGGGACTACCTCGGGCCGGTGATGCTGGCGCCGGGCAACCGGCACTATTCCTGGAGCAAGTCAGCCAATATCTTCGGTCTCGGCGCGGAGGCGATGTGGAGCGTAGCCCTGGACGCCCGCGGACGTCTGGACCTGGCCGATTTCGAACGGCTGGTTGATCGGGCCCAGGCCGAGGGGCGGCCGATCCTGATGGCGGTGGCCGTCGCCGGCGCCACCGAGACCGGCGCCGTGGATCCCCTGGACCGCCTCTACGACCGGATGGACCAGTGGCGGGCGGAGCGCGGCTGGCGCATCTGGCGTCACGTCGATGCGGCCTATGGCGGCTTTCTCCGGGGCATGCTGGACGGCCCGTCGGAGGCGGCGCTGGCGCCTCAAACCGCCGACGCGCTGCGCGCCATGGGGCGGTCGGACTCGATCACCATCGATCCGCACAAGCTGGGCTATGTGCCCTATGCCTGCGGGGCCTTCCTGACGCCGGACGCGGAGCACTACGCAGTCTCCGCCTTTGACGCCCCCTACCTGGACCGGCCGGAGCTGGGCGACGGCAAATGGTCGTCGACGCTCGAGGGATCGCGCTCGGCGGCAGGGGCCGCGGCGACCTGGCTGACAGCCCAAACCCTCGGCTTCGGCGCCGAGGGACTCGGCGCGCTGATGGCCGCCACGGTCCGGGCCCGCCAGGCTTTCGAAGCGGCCGTCCGCGACGCCGTTCCCGAGGCGCGGTTCCTGCCCGTCGACAGCAACATCGCCTGTTTCTCGCTGGCCCGGCCCGGCGAGGGGTTGAGTCTGTCCAACGCCCGAACCGGGGCGGTCTTCGACCATTTTCAGCGGTCGCCCCATTTCGCCGTGTCGAAGACGACGCTCGGCGCCGACAACGCCGCGTTGATCGCCGGCGTGCTCGCCGGCCATGACGGCCGGCCGGACGCGGATGCCGGGATGCTGGTGATCCGCTGCGTCTTCATGAATCCCTACTGGTCTGAATCCCCGGTCACGCAGGATCTGCTTCCGGGCTTCGTCGACGAACTACGCGGCGCGCTGATCGCCGCCGAACCCGCCCGGGCGGCTTGAAAAAGATGACGACGATGACCCGCATCCTGTTCGACGGCCGCGTCGCGGAAAAGCTCGGGCCCGAGACGCGCCTGGAGCTGCCGGCCGAAGGACTGCCCGTGCGCGAGATCCGCCGGTTGCTGGCGGAGCGCGACGAGGCCACCGCGGACGCCCTTCTCAGTCCGGATGTCTGCGCCTCCGTCAACCTGATCGTGGTCGGCGAGGAGGCCTGGGCAAGGCCGAAACAGGAAATCGCCTTCTTCGCCCTGCGTCCCGCCGGACTGGCGGCCTGAAATGGAAATGATCATGACCCCCATCCTGTACTTCGGCCGCGTCGGCGAGAGACTCGGGGCTGAGGGACGCCTCGACCTGCCGGCCGAAGGATTGCCCGTCGGGGAGATTCGCCGGTTGCTGTCCGAACAGGACGAGGTCGCCGCGGACGCCCTTCTGCGCCCGGATGTCCGCGCCTCGGTCGATCTGGTCGTGGTCGGCGAGGACGCCCTCGCCCGGCCCGGCCAGGAAATCGCCTTCTTCTCTCTCTTCTCGGGAGGGTGAGATGGCCCTGGACGTCCGACTGATCGCCGGCCCCCTGTCCGCCCCCGCCGAGCTCGAGGCCTTTCTCGCGGGCCGCACCGGCGACGGCGCGGTGGTGAGCTTCATCGGCCTGGCCCGCGGCGTGGCCCGCGACGGGTCGGTGGTCGACGCCCTCCGGCTGGACTGGTACCCGGGCCTGACCGAAGGCTCGATGCACGATATCGCCGCCGCCGCCGCGGCGCGGTTCCCGGTCCGGGACCTGGTCGTGGCGCACCGCTGCGGGGACATCGTCCCGGGCGAGACCATCGTCTTCGTCGCCGCCGCGGCCGCGCACCGGCGCGCGGCCTTCGAGGCGGCGGACTATCGCCGCATTCTGGAAGCGCGAGACCGGCCCCGCCGGCGCCCGCTGGATCGAGCCCGTGGACGAGGATCGCGCCGCCGTGGCGCGCTGGAAGGATGAGGCGCCCTGATGGCCGGAAAAATCGACGAGACGTTGCCGTTTCACCCGCTCAACATCGCGGTCCTGACCATCTCGGACACCCGCGACGAAACGACCGACACCTCCGGCGGAACGCTGGTCGAGCGGCTGACCACCGCCGGCCATGTGCTGGCCGGAAAGGCCATCGTTCCCGACGAGGTCGAGGCCATCCGCGCCCGGCTCAAGGTCTGGATCGCGGACCCCGACGTGGACGTGGTGCTGACCACGGGCGGCACCGGCTTTTCTCCGCGCGACGTGACCCCCGAGGCCGTGAAGCCGCTGTTCCGGCGCGAGCTGGACGGCTTCTCCGTGATCTTCCACCTCGCCAGCCTCGCGACGGTCGGGGTCGCCACCCTGCAGTCGCGCGCCCTGGCCGGTCAGGCGGAGGACACCTTCGTCTTCTGCGTGCCGGGCTCGACCGGCGCCTGCCGCGACGCCTGGGATCTGGTGCTGGCCGAGGAGCTGGACAGCCGCTTCCGCCCCTGTTCCCTGGTTGGCCAGATCCCGCGATTCCGGGGCATCTGCCCGTGAGCGCCCTGACTCACCTCGACGACGCCGGCCGCGTGCATATGGTCGACGTCGGCGACAAGGCCGCCACGGCGCGCCGGGCCGTCGCCGAAGGCCGGGTGACCTGCGCGCCCGCGACCCTGGCCCTGGTGCGCGACGACAAGGCCCCCAAGGGGGCGGTGATCACGACGGCCGAACTGGCCGGGATCATGGGGGCCAAACGCACCGCCGATCTGATTCCCCTGTGTCATCCACTGGGCCTCGACAAGGTGTCGGTGACCGTGGCCCTCGACGAGAGCCTGCCCGGCTTCGTCGTCACCGCCGAGGCGCGGGTCAGCGGCCCCACCGGCGTCGAGATGGAAGCCCTGACCGCCGTCTCGGTGGCCTGCCTCACCCTCTACGACATGCTCAAGGCGGCCGATCGCGGCATGGTCATCAGCCAGGTCCGGCTGTTGTCGAAATCGGGCGGACGGTCGGGCCACTGGTCCCTCGGCGATGGTGGCGCGATATGATCGACTTCGATACCGCCTTCGCCCTGGTGCTGCGCGAAGCCCGCCCCCTCCCCTGTGAGACGGTGTCGCTGGGCGCCGCCGGCGAACGGGTCCTGGCGGCGGACCTGAGGGCGCGCGGCGATGCGCCGCGCACGGCGGTTTCGGCCATGGACGGCTACGCCGTGCGCGACGTCGATCTCGCCACGCTGCCGGCGCGATTGCCGGTCGCGACGGTCGCCTTCGCGGGACGGGCCGACGTCCCCGTCCTGGCTTCCGGAACTTGCGCCCGGGTCTTCACCGGGGGACCGACGCCGCAGGGAGCCGACCGGGTGGTGGTCCAGGAAATCGTCGGCCGCGACGGCGACGAGGCCCTGTTCGAGGTTCCGCCGGGACCGGGGACTCACATCCGCGCCGCCGGTTCCGATTTCCGGGCTGGCGACGTCCTGCTTCCCGCCGGGACCGTGCTCGGTTTCCGCGCCATGGTCGCCGCCGCCGCCGCCGATGTCGCTGCGCTGCCGGTGGTGCGCCAACCCCGCGTCATCATCCTGGGCACCGGCGATGAACTGGCGGAACCGGGACAGGCGCTGGAGACGCCCGGCAGTATTCCGGAAAGCGTTTCGTTCGGGGTCGCCGCCCTCGCGCGGCAATGCGGCGGCGAGGTGCTCGCCTGTCGTCGCCTGACCGATACGCCCGAGCTTCTGGAGGCCGCCGCCCGCCGCGCGCTCGACGAAGCCGATCTGGTGGTGGTCACCGGCGGCGCGTCCGTCGGCGAGAAGGACTACGCCCGCGCGATGTTCGCGCCCTTCGGACTGGAGCTGATCTTCTCCAAGGTGGCCATCAAGCCCGGCAAGCCGGTCTGGTTCGGGCGGACCGGCGGCGCGCTGGTGCTGGGTCTGCCCGGCAATCCGACGTCGGCGCTGGTCACGGCCCGCCTGTTTATGGCGCCGCTGGTCGCGGGTCTGGCGGGGAGAGACCCCGCCGCGCTGCTGAACTGGCGCGACATGACCCTGACCGCGCCGCTGAAGCCCTGCGGAGAGCGCGAGACGTTCGAGCGCGGCCGTCTGGGCGATGGCGGCGTCGCGGGACTGGAGGTTCAGGACTCCGCGACCCAGAAGGCCCTGGCGACAGCCGACGTCCTGATCCGACGCCGCCCGGGCGCTCCCGGCCTCAGCGCGGGCGAAGCCGCGGCCGTGCTGGACTTCTGATCGGGCTCACACGAAGCGCCGAAACAGGATGTTGTTCTCGAGGTGGACGTGTTCGCGCAGGTCCGCATCCAGCTTGCTGCAGCCGGCGTAGAGGGCCCGCCAGGTCGAGCAAGCGCCGTCGGGCGGGACGAAGTCGTCGGTCAGGTCCGCCAGGAAGGCGAGCAGTTCCCCCAGCTCCTCATGGTCCTGCATCATCCGGGCGATCGGGTGGCGCAGAACCGTTCCCATCCCGGCGATCATGGCCGGAAACAGGATCGCCTCCTCCTTGTGCTGATGATCTTCCAGATCCTCGAACATGTTGGACAGCAGTTCGGCGAGCCCGCGTGGACAGTCCGCCCGGTCCTGGTGGACGGACTCGACGCGGCGGGCCATCTCGATGACCGCTGGAAACTCCAGCCGATGCACCTTGTGATAGCGTTCGATGATGTGGGCGATCAGGTCGGGGACCTCGGCGGGCGCATGGACGCCCGGCGACCCCAAGGCGTGGAGTTCCGCCTCGATGGCGGCAAGATCCAGTCCGCGGCGTTCGGCCTCGCTGGCGAGGAGGGCGTCGCCCTTGCAGCAGAAATCGATCTTGTGACGGCGGAAGACGGCGGTGGCGGCGGGCATGATGACCGCGATCTCGCCGACCGACAGATGTTGAAGCGCCATGATCCGAAGACTCCTTTCCGTTTTCCGCTCCGGTCCCGGGCGCGGCGATCAGGCCTTCCTAGGACGCTGTCGCCGCCCGCCGCTTGACCTCCATCAAGCGCCGCATTGATGCCGGTCCTGGGCCGCGACACCCGTTCGGGCCTTCCGCGCGCCGCATGGAATCATCGAGTCTGGCCTCCGCTTTTCGAGGAGTGCAGAGATGGCGTTCGACAGTCCGCTGGCCGGTGAAATCTGGAGCAGCAAATACCGCTTCCGGCCCCACGACGGGCCCGGCGATGCGACCGTCGAGGCCACCTGGGACCGGGTCGCCGCCGCCCTGGCCGAGGCCGAGCCGGTCAAGACTCGGGCTCGCTGGCGCGCCCGCTTCCGTGAGGCGCTCGAAGGCTACCGGTTCCTGCCCGCCGGGCGGATTCTCGCCGGCGCCGGCACCGGCCGCGCGGTGACCCTGTTCAACTGCTTCGTCATGGGCACGGTGCCCGACGACCTCGACGGCATCTTCCAGCATCTGCGGGAGGCGGCCGTGACGATGCAGCAGGGCGGCGGCGTGGGCATGGATTTCTCGACCGTGCGACCTTCCGGCGCGCCCGTGCGGGGGGTGGGAGCGGAAGCCTCGGGGCCGCTCAGCTTCATGGATGTCTGGGACTCCATGTGCCGCACCATCATGTCGGCCGGTCAGAGACGCGGCGCGATGATGGGCTGTCTGCGGATCGACCACCCGGACATCGAAGCCTTCATCGACGCCAAGCGCGACGCGGTGCGGTTCAGGAACTTCAACCTTTCGGTGCTGGTCCCCGACGCCTTCATGACCGCCCTCGACGCCGATGCGGACTGGCCGCTGGTATTCGACGGCGAGGTGCGGCGCACGGTCCGGGCGGCCGACCTGTGGACCCGTCTGATGCAGGCCACCTATGACGCCGCCGAGCCAGGCGTGATCTTCATCGACCGCGTCAACGCAGCCAACAACCTCGCCCATTGCGAGGTGATCTCGGCCTCCAACCCTTGCGGCGAGCAGATGCTGCCGCCCTACGGCGCCTGCCTGCTGGGGTCGATCAACCTGGCCCGCCTGGTCTCCGCCCCGTTCGAAGCCGGCGCGGCCATGGACGAGACGGAGCTGGCGACCCTCACCCGTACGGCCGTCCGGATGCTGGACAATGTCATCGACATCTCGCGCTTCCCGCTGCCGGCCCAGGCGGACGAAGCCCGGGCCAAGCGCCGCCTCGGCCTGGGCGTGACCGGACTGGCCGACGCCCTGATCTTCTGCGGCGCCCGCTATGGCGAGGATCGGGCCGTGGCCCTGACCGAACAGTGGCTGGGGGTGATCCGGCGCGAAGCCTATCGCGCCTCGGCCGAACTCGCGGCCGAGAAGGGGGCCTTCCCGCTGTACGATCCGGCCATGCTGGAACGCCCCAACCTCGCCGGTCTGGATCCGGAGACCCGGGACCTGATCGCGCGTCACGGACTGCGCAACGGCTGCCTGACCTCGATCGCTCCGACCGGCACGACCTCCCTGCTGGCCGGCAATGTCTCATCCGGGATCGAGCCGGTGTTCGCCTTCGCCTATACCCGCAAGGTGTTGCAGCCTGACGGCACGAAGCGCGAGGAGGCCGTCGAGGACTATGCCCTGGCGCTGTGGAAGCGGCTCAGAGGGGCGGACGCACCCCTGGAGAGCGCGCCGGGCGACGCCTTCGTCAGCGCCCAGACCCTGACACCCGACCATCACCTGCGGATGCAGGCGGCCGCCCAGGCCCAGATTGACAGTTCGATTTCCAAGACCATCAACTGCCCGGAAGACATCGCCTTCGAGGCCTTTTCCGATGTCTATCGCCAGGGCTACCGCCTGGGCTGCAAGGGACTGACCACCTATCGGCCCAACGCCATCACGGGCTCGGTGCTCAGCGTCGAACCGTCGCCCGCACCGGCGGCGGCGGCCGAAGAGCCCGTGCTGACGCCGCGCCCGGGACGGCTCGAGGGCGCGACCTACAAGGTCCGCTGGCCGCTGGACGCCCACGCGGTCTATGTCACCATTAACGACGCCGATGACGAAGGGGACGGAGCGCACCGGCCTTTCGAGATCTTCGTCAACTCCAAGAACATGGCGCACTACGCCTGGACTGTGGCCCTGACCCGGATGATCTCGGCCGTGTTCCGGCGCGGCGGCGACGTCTCCTTCGTCGCCGAGGAGCTCAAGGCGGTGTTCGACCCCGGCGGCGGGGCCTGGATGGAGGGGCGAT
>VFBG01000115.1 GCA_006515835.1 bacterium
ACCGATATGGATCAAAGCATCCGCATCAGGCTCAAGGCCTTCGATCACCGCGTCCTCGACTTTTCGACGCGCGAAATCGTCAACACGGCCAAGCGCACCGGCGCGACCGTTCGCGGTCCGATCCCGCTGCCGACCCTGATCGAAAAGTTCACCGTGAACCGCTCGCCGCACGTCGACAAGAAGTCGCGCGAGCAGTTTGAAATCCGCACGCACAAGCGTGTCCTCGATATCGTCGACCCCACCCCGCAGACTGTGGACGCGCTCATGAAGCTCGACCTGTCCGCCGGTGTGGATGTCGAGATCAAGATTTAATAAGAAAGAGGCGGGATCCGATGCGCACGGGCGTGATCGCCAAGAAACTGGGTATGACGCGTGTCTTCGCTGAAGACGGCGCGCATGTTCCAGTCACGATCTTGCAGCTGGATGGCTGTCAGGTCGTGGGTCAGCGAACTCAGGAGCGGGACGGCTATGTCGCCCTGCAGCTGGGTGCTGGCTCCAAAAAGGCCAAGAATACCAACAAGGCTCAGCGCGAATCTTTCGCCAAGCTTGAAGTGGAACCCAAGGCCTATGTCACCGAGTTCCGCATCGATGCGGACGCGATGATGGATGTGGGCTCCGAGTTCTCGGCTGATCACTTCGTCGCGGGCCAGAAGGTCGACGTCCAGGCCGAGACCATCGGCAAGGGCTTCGCCGGCGCCATGAAGCGCTGGAACTTCGGCGGTCTGCGGGCGACCCACGGCGTCTCGGTCTCGCACCGTTCGCACGGTTCGACCGGTCAGCGTCAGGATCCGGGCAAGACGTTCAAGGGCAAGAAGATGGCCGGCCACTATGGCTGTGAAGTCGTCACCACCCAGAACCTCACCGTGTTCCGCGTCGACGTCGAGCGTGGCCTGCTGCTGATCAAGGGCGCTGTCCCCGGTCACGAAGGCACCTGGGTCAAGGTTCGCGACGCCATCAAGAAGGCCCGTCCGGCCGACGCCCCGTTCCCCGGCGGCGTGAAGTCCAAGGGCGGCTCTGCTGCTGCGGCTCAACCGGCTGAAACGCCGGCTGAAGAAGCCCCGGCCGTCGAGACCACCGAAGGCGGTGAAGCGTAATGAAACTCTCGGTCATCAAACTCGACGGCAAGGCCGCCGGTGACGTCGATCTGTCGGACGCCGTTTTCGGCATCACCGACATTCGCGGCGACATCCTGGCCCGTTACGTCAACTGGCAACTGGCCAAGCGCCGTGCCGGCACCCACAAGGTCCAGACCCGGAACGAGAACTCTCGCACCGGCAAGAAGATGTACAAGCAGAAGGGAACCGGCGGCGCTCGTCACGGTTCGCGTCGCGCCCCGCAGTTCGTCGGTGGTTCGCGCGCCTTCGGCCCGGTCGTTCGCGACCACGGCTTCTCCCTGCCCAAGAAGGTTCGCGCCCTGGCCCTGCGTCACGCGCTGTCGGCCAAGGTCGTCGCCGGTGATCTGGTCGTCGTCGACAGCCTCTCGCTGAAGGACGCCAAGACCGCCGGTCTGCGCGAAACCCTCGGCAAGCTGGGCTGGACCCGCACGCTGATCATCGCTGGTCCGGAAGTCGACACCAACTTCGGTCTGGCTGCTCGCAACATTCCGATGGTCAACGTCCTGCCGAACGCCGGCCTGAACGTTTACGACATCCTGCGCGCGGACAAGCTGGTGCTGACCAAGGCGGCTGTTGAAGCCATCGAGGCCACCTACGCCGACTACACCCCGTCGCGTCGTGAAGCCGAGGCCGCCAAGGCCGCCAAACCGGCTGCCAAGACGAAGAAGGAGGCCGCGTAATGGCTGGCGCCAACCCCACCGCAAAACACTACGACACCATCCTGGCTCCGATCATCACGGAAAAGGCCACGATCCTGTCGGAGCAGAACAAGGTCGTCTTCCGCGTTGCCGGAACCTCGACCAAGGATGAGATCGCCGCTGCGGTCGAAAGCCTGTTCAAGGTCAACGTCCTGAAGGTCAACACCCTGGTCCAAAAGGGCAAGACCAAGCGCTTCCGCGGCATCATGGGCCGTCGGGTCGACATCAAAAAAGCGATCGTGACGCTGGCTGAAGGCCAGTCGATCGACGTCACCACGGGGCTCTGATCAGATGGCCTTGAAAACCTACAATCCGACATCGCCGGGCCGCCGCGCCCTGGTGCTGATCGACCGCTCGGAGCTCTTCAAAGGGCGCCCGGAAAAGTCGCTGACCGAAGGCCTGACCAAGTCGGGCGGCCGGGGCGCTGGCGGTCGTATCGCCGTCCGCTTCCGCGGCGGTGGCGCCAAGACGCTGTACCGCAAGATCGACTTCAAGCGCCGGAAGTTCGCCACGGCGACCGTCGAGCGTCTGGAATACGATCCGAACCGGACCGCCTTCATCGCCCTCATCGTCTATGAGGACGGCGAAAAGGCCTACATCATCGCGCCGCAACGCCTGAAGGCGGGCGACTCGGTGGTTGCCGGTGAAAAGGTCGACGTGAAGCCGGGCAATGCGATGCCGCTGCGCTCGGTGCCGGTCGGCACGATCATCCACAACGTCGAAATGAAGCCGGGCAAGGGCGCCCAGCTGGCCCGTTCGGCCGGTGCCTACGCCCAGCTCGTCGGTCGCGACGCCGGCTACGCCCAGATCCGTCTGGGCTCGGGCGAGCTTCGCATGGTCCTGGACGGCTGCATGGCCACGGTGGGCGCGGTTTCGAACCCCGACCACATGAACCAGAACCTCGGCAAGGCCGGCCGCGTCCGTCACATGGGCTGGCGTCCGCACGTTCGCGGCGTCGCCATGAACCCGATCGACCACCCGCACGGTGGTGGTGAAGGCCGGACCTCTGGTGGTCGTACCCCGGTTACGCCGTGGGGCAAGGACACCAAGGGCACCCGCACCCGCAAGAACAAGGCGACGGACAAGTTCATCATCCGTACCCGCCACGTTAAGAAGGCTCGCTAAAGATGGCCCGCTCCTCCTGGAAAGGCCCGTTCGTCGACGGGTATCTGCTCAAGAAGGCCGACGCCGTCTCGACGTCGGGCCGCAAGGACGTGATCAAGACCTGGTCGCGCCGCTCCACCATCCTGCCGCAGTTTGTCGGCCTGACCTTCGGTGTCCACAACGGCCTCAAGCATGTGCCGGTGTCCGTCTCCGAAGAAATGGTCGGCATGAAGCTCGGCGAGTTCGCCCCGACCCGGAACTTCCCGGGCCACGCGGCGGACAAGAAGGCCAAAAGGAAGTAACTGATGGCCCAGACAAAAAACCCCCGTCGGGTCGCCCCGACCGAAGCGCGCGCCAAGCTGGTGAACGTCCGGATCAGCCCTCAGAAGCTGAACCTGGTCGCCCAGTCGATCCGCGGCCTGCCGGTGCAGAAGGCGCTGAACGAGCTGGAATTCAGCCGCAAGCGCATCGCCACCGACGTCCGCAAGGTGCTGTATTCGGCCGTTTCGAACGCCGAGAACAACCACAACCTCGACATCGACAACCTGGTCGTCGCCGAGGCCTTCGTGGGCAAGAACCTGGTGATGAAGCGTTTCGCGAGCCGTGCTCGTGGTCGCTCGTCGCGCATCCTGAAACCTTTCGCGGAGATCACCATCGTGGTCCGCGAAGCCGGTGAGGCCGCCTGATGGGTCAGAAAGTCAATCCGATCGGTCTGCGCCTCGGCGTCAACCGTACGTGGGACAGCCGCTGGTTCGCCCGCGGCGCCGAATACGCCAAGCTGCTTCACCAGGACCTCAAGCTGCGCACGTGGCTGAAGGAACGCCTGAACGCCGCCGGCGTGTCGCGCATCATCATCGAGCGTCCGCACAAGAAGTGCCGCGTGACGATCTACGCCGCCCGTCCGGGTGTCGTGATCGGCAAGAAGGGCGCTGACATCGAGAAGCTCCGCAAGGACATCTCGGCGCGCACCGAGGGTGAAGTTCACCTGAACATCGTCGAAGTGCGCAAGCCCGAGACGGACGCCCAGCTGATCGCCGAGAATATCGCGCAGCAGCTGGAACGCCGGATCGCCTTCCGCCGCGCCATGAAGCGTTCGATGCAGTCGGCCATGCGTCTCGGTGCCAAGGGCGTCCGCATCAACGTCTCGGGCCGTCTCGGCGGCGCGGAAATCGCGCGGATGGAATGGTATCGCGAAGGCCGTGTGCCGCTGCACACCCTGCGCGCCGACATCGACTACGGCTTCATCCAGGCCAAGACGACCTACGGCATCATCGGTGTCAAAGTCTGGGTCTTCAAGGGTGAGGTGCTCGAGCACGATCCGATGGCCCAGGACAAGCGCTGGGCTGCCGAGGCTGCTGGTCCGTCGTCCAACGAAGGCCGTGAACGCGGCGGTCCCCGCGGTGATCGCGACCGAAGAAAACCAAGTACCGCAAGGCCTTCAAGGGCCGCATCCATGGCGCCGCCAAAGGCGGTTTCTCGCTGAACTTCGGGTCTTACGGCCTGAAGACGGTGGAGCCGGAACGCATCACTGCGCGTCAGATCGAGGCGGCCCGCCGCGCGATCACCCGCCAGATGAAGCGTCAGGGCCGCGTCTGGATCCGCGTGTTCCCCGACCTGCCCGTCACGGGCAAGCCGGCCGAAGTCCGCATGGGCAAGGGCAAGGGCGCCGTGGATCACTGGGCGGCGCGCTGCCACCCGGGCCGGATCCTGTTTGAAATCGACGGCGTGCCGGACGACATCGCCCGCGAGGCCCTGCGTCTTGGCGCTGCCAAGCTGCCGGTCCGTACGAAGGTGGTCACCCGCCTCGACGCCGGTGTCTCGCACGTGGAGCACGTAGGCGCATGACCAAGATCGCCGACCTCCGGGCCCAGACGCCCGACCAGCTGTCCGACGAGCTGCTGAAGCTCAAGAAGGAACAGTTCAACCTGCGCTTCCAGGCCGCCACCGGCCAGATGGAAAAGACCCATCGGGTCTCGGAAGTGCGCAAGGACATCGCCCGCATTTCCACGCTCCTGCGTGCAAATCGCGCAGCGGTTTAAGGAAACGAAGATGCCGAAACGAGTTCTCGAAGGCGTGGTCGTCTCCGACAAGGGCGACAAGACTGTCGTCGTCGTCGTCCAACGCACGCTGCTGCACCCGGTCCTTAAAAAGATCGTGCGCCTGTCCAAGAAGTACCACGCTCACGACGAAGCCAACGCCCTCAAGGTGGGCGATCAGGCCCGCATCATCGAGTGCGCCCCCAAGTCCAAGCTGAAGCGCTGGGAAGTCCTGTCGGACTCCTCGGCCTCCGCTTCGTAATCAGAAAGATCTGATCCTATGATCCAGATGCAAACTAACCTGGAGGTAGCCGATAATTCGGGTGCTCGCCGGGTCATGTGCATCAAGGTGTTGGGCGGCTCCAAGCGCCGCTACGCCTCGGTGGGCGACACCATTGTCGCCTCGGTGAAGGAAGCCATTCCTCGCGGCCGCGTGAAGAAGGGCGACGTCGTGCGCGCCATCGTCGTGCGCACCGCCAAGGACATCATGCGCAAGGACGGCTCTGTCATTCGCTTCGACAAGTCGGCCGCCGTCATCGTCAACAAGCAGAACGAGCCCGTCGGCACGCGGATCTTCGGCCCGGTTCCCCGCGAACTGCGCGCCAAGAACCACATGAAGATCATCTCTCTGGCTCCGGAGGTCCTGTAGTCATGGCCGCCAAGATCAAAACGGGCGACAGCGTCGTCGTCCTGACCGGCAAGGACAAGGGCCGCACGGGTGAAGTCACCCGCGTGCTCCCGACCGAGAACCGCGTCGTGGTGCAGGGGAAAGAACAAGGAAGCGTCGCTTCACCTGTCGAACGTCGCGATCGCCGACGCCAACGGCAAGGCGGCCCGCGTCGGCTTCCGCATGGAAGGCGACAAGAAGGTCCGCTTCGCCAAGACGACGGGAGACGTCATCTAATGGCCGACACCAAATACACCCCGCGCCTCAAGAGCGAATACAACGACCGCATCAAGGGCGTGCTGACCGAGAAGTTCGGCTACACCAACCCGATGCAGATGCCCAAGCTGGACAAGATCGTCCTGAACATGGGCATCGGTGAAGCCGTGGCTGACTCCAAGAAGGCCACTGCGGCCCTCAAGGACCTGGCCGCCATCGCCGGTCAGAAGCCCGTCGCCACCAAGGCCCGCAACTCCATCGCCGGCTTCAAGCTGCGCGAAGGCATGGTCATCGGCGGCAAGGTCACGCTGCGCGGCGACCAGATGTACGAGTTCCTCGACCGCCTGATCACGATCGCGCTGCCGCGCGTGAAGGATTTCCGCGGCCTGAAGCCGACCTCGTTCGACGGTCGCGGCAACTACGCCATGGGCCTCAAGGAACACATCGTGTTCCCCGAGATCAACTACGACCAGATCGACCAGATGTGGGGCATGGACATCATCGTCTGCACCACGGCCAGGACTGATGACGAGGCGCGCGCGCTTCTGACCGAGTTCAAGTTCCCGTTCGTGACGAACTGAGCGGGAAGGGAAAGAAACCATGGCTAAGAAAAGCGCCGTAAACCGCAACGAGATGGTCAAGGCCCTCGTCGCGAAATACGCCGACAAGCGGGCCGCCCTGAAGGCGACCGCCAACAATGAATCCCTGCCTCTCGAGGAGCGCTTCGAAGCGCGCCTCAAGCTGGCCAAGCTGCCGCGCAACTCGGCCGCCAACCGGATTCGCAACCGCTGCGAAGTGACGGGCCGTCCGCGGGCCTTCTATCGCAAGCTCAAGATGAGCCGTATCGCGCTTCGTGAACTCGGCAACCTGGGTCAGATCCCGGGTCTGACCAAGTCCAGCTGGTAAGGGGAGCGACAGACATGATGATCAACGATCCCCTGAGCGACATGATCGCTCGCATCCGGAACGCGCACATGCGTAAGCGTTCCAAGGTGCTCACCCCGGCTTCCCGCCTGCGCCAGCGCGTCCTCGACGTGCTGCAGGACGAAGGCTACATCCGCGGCTATGCGCTGGTTCAGAACCCCGGCGAATTCCCGCAGTTCGAGATCGAGCTGAAATACTTCGACGGCCAGCCGGTCATCGCCGAGATCGCCCGCGTGTCCAAGCCTGGCCGCCGCGTCTACTCCGCGATCTCCGATCTGAAGCCGATCAAGAACGGCCTCGGCATCTCGATCCTCTCCACGTCCAAGGGCGTCATGTCGGACACCGCGGCTCGCGAAGCCAAGGTGGGCGGCGAAGTCCTCTGCAGGGTCTACTAAGATGTCCCGTATCGGAAAACGCACCATTGAAGTGCCGAAGGGCGTGACCGTCACGCTCGACGGCCAGACGGTCTCGGTGAAGGGTCCCAAGGGCGAACGCTCCTGGACCGTCGCCGACGAGATCGAGGTCACCCAGGGCGACGACGGCCTGAACATGGCCATCCGCGAGGACAACCAGCGTTCGCGCGCCATGTGGGGCCTCTCGCGCACCCTGGTCGACAACATGGTCGTCGGCGTCACCACGGGCTTTGAAAAGAGCCTGGATCTGGTCGGCGTCGGTTACCGCGCCGCGATGAAGGGCAACGCCCTGTCGCTGCAACTCGGTTTCTCGCACGAAGTCGACATCCAGCCGCCTGCCGGCGTCACCTTCGCGGTGCCCAAGCAGACGGAAATCAAGATCTCCGGCGCTGACAAGCAGGCCGTGGGTCAGATCGCCGCCGTCATCCGCAAGCTGCGTCCGCCGGAGCCCTACAAGGGCAAGGGCGTCCGCTACACGGGCGAAAAGGTCCGGCGCAAGGAAGGCAAGAAGAAGTAGGTCATGGCTCTCTCTCTTCGACAACAAGCCCAGCGCCGCACCGAGCGCACTCGCCGCCGCCTGAAGGCTGTCGCCAACGGACGCCTGCGTTTGTCAGTGCACCGTTCGGACAAGAACATCTCGGCCCAGATCATCGACGACCTGAACGGCGTCACGATCGCCGCCGCTTCCTCGCTGGAAGGCGAGAAGGGCAAGAAGGCCAAGGGTTCCGACGTGGCGGCCGCCGCCATGATCGGCAAGCTGATCGCCGAACGCGCCATCGAGAAGGGCGTCAAGGACGTCGTCTTCGATCGCGGCGGTTACATCTATCACGGACGGGTGAAGGCGCTGGCTGATGCCGCGCGTGAAGCCGGCCTGAATTTCTAAGGGACGCGACAGATGGCGCAAACACCCCAACGTGGCGGCGGCGGCAACGATCGCAATCGTCGCGACAACCGCAACGCTCCCCAGGCTGACGGTCCGGATTCGGACATCGTCGAAAAGCTGGTGCACATCAACCGCGTCGCCGCCACCGTCAAAGGCGGCCGCCGGTTCTCGTTCGCGGCCCTGATGGTCGTCGGCGACGGCAAGGGCCGCGTCGGCTTCGGTCACGGCAAGGCGCGCGAAGTGCCGGAAGCCATTCGCAAGGCGACTGAAGAAGCCAAGAAGACCATGATCCGCGTTCCGCTCCGCGAGAACCGCACCCTGCACCACGACGGCAACGGCCGTTGGGGCGCCGGCAAGATCATGATGCGCGCCGCCCCTCCCGGGACCGGCGTCATCGCGGGCGGTCCGATGCGCGCCGTGCTCGAAACCCTCGGCGTCCAGGACGTCGTGGGCAAGTCGACCGGTTCCTCGAACCCCTACAACATGATCCGCGCCACGTTCGAGGCCCTCAAGGTCCAGTCGTCGCCCCGTCAGGTCGCGTCCAAGCGCGGCAAGAAGGTCGCCGATCTGATGGGTCGTCGCAACGACGGCGCCTCGGCTCCGGAAGCGGCGCCTGAAGCCCAGGAAGCCTGACCATGGCCAAGACCGAATCCAAAGCCACCGTCACGGTCCGCCAGACCGGCAGCCCGATCCGTCGCAAGTCGGACCAGCGCGCCACCCTGTCGGGCCTGGGTCTCAACCGCATGGGCCGCGAGTCCACGCTGGAAGACACCCCCTCGGTTCGCGGCATGATCGCCAAGGTCGCCCACCTGACCGAGATCGTCGAAAAATAAGAGTTCAGTGGCGAGTGGTTAGTGGCGAGTGAGGGCATCCGGGATCGACCCGCTGCTTTCTTCTCGCCACTCGCCACTCGCCACTTGCATCAACACAGCCGAGTCTGGCCCCGCGCCAGGCGCTAGCACCCGAAAGGATCAGGCACATGAAACTGAACGAAATCCGCGACAACGAAGGCGCCCACAAGAAGCGCATGCGCGTCGGCCGTCGGCGGCTTCGAAGGCGGCCAGATGCCGCTGTACATGCGGATGCCCAAGCGCGGCTTCAACAATCCGGGCGCGCTGAAGCTGGC
This sequence comes from bacterium, assembly GCA_006515835.1. Lineage (GTDB taxonomy): Bacteria > Pseudomonadota > Alphaproteobacteria > Caulobacterales > Caulobacteraceae > Brevundimonas. The sequence continues at coordinate 9,183 of VFBG01000115.1, forward strand.
CGAAGTGAACCTGTGGCGCCTGCAGGACGCCATCGACGCCAAGAAGCTGGACATCAAGGGCGAGATCAAGGGCGACGCCCTGGTCGCCGCCGGCGTGATCCGTCGCGTCAAGGACGGCGTCCGCATCCTCGGCACCGGCGAGATCAAGTCCAAGCTGAACCTGGTGGTCTGGTCGGCCTCGGCCGGCGCCGTCAAGGCGATCGAAGCCGCCGGCGGCACCGTCGTCCAGGAGCGTATCGCTGCTGAAGCCAAGGCCGCTGCGCGCCTCGAGAAGCGCAACGCCGCCAAGGGCAAGGCTCCGCCCGCCAAGGCGCCGCGCGGCGACGCCAACAAGATCTCGGCCCGCACCACGCGGACTGCCGCCAAGAAATAAGCTTGAAGGGCGCCCTCGCTAAGCGGGCGCCCTTCGCCTATCTGGACGCTGGTGCCGGATTCAGGTCCGATGCGCCGCGTTCTGACAAGTCGGGGTGACGACATATGGCTTCGGCCGCCGAACAACTCGCAGCAAACATGAACATGGGCTCGTTCGCCAAGGCGACCGAGCTTCACAAACGTTTGCTGTTCACGCTCCTGGCGCTGCTGATCTACCGCATCGGCACCTATGTGCCGGTTCCCGGGATCAACTCGGAAGCCTTCCTGGCGTTCTTCCAGAACCCGGACAGCCAGCGCGGCGTCCTGGACATGGTCAACATGTTCTCCGGCGGCGCCGTTGAACGGTTCGCCGTCTTCGCCCTGAACGTGATGCCCTACATTTCGGCGTCGATCATCGTTCAGCTGATGGGCGCGGTCTATCCGCCCTGGGAGAAGCTGAAGAAGGAAGGCGGCGAAAGCGGCCGCAAGCAGCTGAACCAGTACACCCGCTATCTGACCGTCGTGCTGGCCCTGTTCCAGTCGACCGGCATCGCCTTCGGCCTGAACGCCCAGCCCAACCTGATCGACACCCCGGGCATCTTCTTCATCGTCTCGACGGTCACCGTCCTGACCGGTGGCACCATGTTCCTGATGTGGCTCGGCGAGCAGGTGACGGCCCGCGGCGTCGGCAACGGCATCTCCCTGATCATCTTCGCCGGCATCGTCGCCGTCCTGCCGGGCACCGTCGCCCGCATGTTCGGCCTGGCCCAGCAGGGCCAGATGTCGCCCTTCACCCTGCTGTTCATCTCCGTGATGATGATCGCCGTCGTGGTCTTCATCGTCTTCATGGAGCGCGCCCAACGCCGGCTGCTGATCCAGTATCCCAAGCGCCAGGAAGGTAACCGTATGGCCGGGGGCGAGCGTTCGTTCCTGCCGCTGAAGGTCAACACCGCCGGCGTCATTCCGCCGATCTTCGCTTCGTCGCTGCTGATGCTGCCGACCACCGTGGCCCAGATGACGGCCAATGCGGACCTGCCGGCATGGATGGACTGGCTGCCGCTGGTCACTGCCCAGATGCAGCACGGCCAGCCGATCTTCATGCTGCTGTACGGCGCGCTGATCATCTTCTTCTGCTTCTTCTACACCTCGATCACCTTCAACCCCGAGGACACGGCCGAGAACCTGCGGAAATACGGTGGCTTCCTGCCGGGCATCCGTCCGGGCAAGCGGACGGCGGAATATCTGGACTATGTCCTGACCCGCCTGACCGTGATCGGCGCCGCCTACATCACCGCGGTCTGCCTGCTGCCGGAAATGGTCATCGCCAACTTTGGTTCGGGCCTGGCCTTCGGCGGAACCTCGATCCTGATCGTGGTCTCGGTGACCATGGACACGGTGGCGCAGATCCAGTCCCAGCTGCTGGCGCACCAGTACGAGGGCCTGATCAAGAAGGCCAAGCTGCGCGGTCGCGGCAAGCCCTCCGGCAAGGGCGTCACCGCCCCCGCCCGGCGCTAGAGCCGGTCGGGGAGGGGCGGCGATGAACCTGATCCTGTTCGGACCGCCGGCGGCGGGCAAGGGCACCCAGGCCAAGCGCCTGGTCGAGGCCCACGGCATGGTCCAGCTTTCGACCGGTGACATGCTGCGCGAGGCCATTGCCTCGGGCTCCGAACTGGGCCGTGAGTGCCAGGCCATCATGTCGCGCGGCGATCTGGTGTCCGACGCCATCGTCATCGCCCTGATCGAGGCCCGGCTGAAAGAGGCTGGCGACGCCGGCGGCGCCATCTTCGACGGTTTCCCCCGCACCGTGGCCCAGGCCGTGGCGCTCGATGCCATGCTGGCCAAGCTGGGCAAGAAGATCGACCACGTGATCCGGCTCAAGGTCGACGACGCCGCACTGCTGGACCGGGTCGCCGTCCGCTTCGCCGACCAGGGCCGCCCGGATGACAATCCGGAGAGCTTCAAGGTCCGGCTGGACGCCTACAACCGCAACACCGCGCCCCTGCTGCCCTACTATGCCGACAAGGGCCTGCTCAGCGAGATTGACGGTATGGGTGCCATCGCCACTGTGGCCACTGCCATCGACGCGGTGCTGGCCGGCCCCGCCACCTGAACCTTACCTGACCGATCTGGCATCCCGCGCGTTCAGTCGTGCGTGATAGGATCGGCCCGTGAAACCTGAACCCCCTCTGCTGAACAAGGACCGGCTGCGAAAGCTGGGCTTCGTCGCCGGCGTTACCGCCGCGCATCTGGGCGTGTTCACGATCATGGCCCGCGCCGACCCGCCGGTGCCCTTGCCCGATCCGGCACCCCCGATCAGCGTATTCCTGTTCCGTCCCCCGCCTCCGCCGCCGCCACCGCCGCCCGTCAAGCCAGCCCGGACACAGGGCGGCGGCGCGCCGGCGGCGCCCTCTCGCATTCATGTGACTCCCAAACCGGCGGACAAGCCGCGCGAGTTGCCCGCTCCGCCCGTCCAGGCGCCCGAGCCGGCGCTGGTCGTCGGCGTGGCTCCGGTCGCAAGTCCGGCCCCGGGCATGGGGCAGGGTGGTACGGGTGCCGGGACAGGCACGGGCGACGGCGATGGCGACGGACCCGGTTCAGGCGGCACAGGCCCGATGATCATCCGCGCGGCCACCTCTGCCGAGATCCAGTCGGTCGCCCCGGCTCCCGCGCGAGGCGTTCGCCGCCCGCCGGGTCGGGTCGTGGTCAACTGCGTCATTCGGATCGACCAGCGGCTCGACGACTGCCGCATTGTCGAAGAGAGCCCGCGCGGCTTCGGTTTCGCCGAACAGGCGTTGCGGGCCACGGCCTTCTTCCGCTACCGCCCGCCCATGACCGCGTCCGGACGACCCGTGGAGGGGCAGAGGGTTACCACCTTCGTCAACATGGGCCGCCCAGGGCGCTGACGTCCGGCCCGGAAGGTCCGACAACCGTTGACGAGCGGTGAATCCCCTGTATAAGGCGCGCTTCCGCGAAGGACGTCGGCGCTCCTGGTCTGTTGACCGGAGCGCTTGTTGCGTCCGTCAACGCGTATCTGGAGAGCTTCGTGGCCCGTATCGCTGGTGTCAACATCCCGACCAACAAGCGCGTAGAGATCGCGCTGCAGTACATCCATGGCATCGGCGCCCACGCCGCCAAGGAAATCACCTCGAAGGTCGGTATCGAATCCGCCCGCCGGGTGAACCAGCTGACCGACGCTGAGGTGCTGCAGATCCGCGAGACCATCGACCGCGATCACACCGTCGAGGGCGACCTTCGCCGCGAGACGTCCATGAACATCAAGCGTCTGATGGACCTGGCCTGCTACCGCGGCCTGCGTCACCGCAAGGGCCTGCCGGTCCGCGGCCAGCGCACCCACACCAACGCCCGCACCCGCAAGGGTCCCGCCAAGCCGATCGCCGGCAAGAAGAAGTAAGACAGACACATGGCCAAGGAACCGGGTCGCGTAAAAGTAAGACAGACACATGGCCAAGGAACCGGGTCGCGTAAAGAAGCGCGAGCGCAAGAACATCACCTCGGGCGTCGCCCACGTGAATGCGTCCTTCAACAACACCATGATCACGATCACCGATGCCCAGGGCAACGCGATCTCGTGGTCGTCGGCCGGACACATGGGCTTCAAGGGTTCGCGCAAATCGACCCCGTACGCCGCCCAGATGGCAGCCGAAGACGCGGGCAAGAAGGCCCAGGAACACGGCGTCAAGACGCTGGAAGTCAACGTCTCGGGTCCCGGCTCCGGCCGTGAGTCGGCGCTGCGCGCCCTGCAGTCGGTCGGCCTGACCATCACCACCATCCGCGACGTCACGCCGATGCCGCACAACGGTTGCCGTCCGCCCAAGCGCCGCCGCGTCTAAGCGAACTGCGATTGACTATCTATTCCGCCGGTCCTGGCGCGCCTGACGAGGGGCGAGGGATCGGCGCTCCGTTTTCGAGGGACACACACCCGAGAAGCCGCAGATCGAGGCGAGCTCCGACCCGCAGCGCAAGTCGCGCCTGGTCGCTGAGCCCCTGGAACGCGGCTTCGGCGTGACGCTCGGCAATGCCCTGCGCCGCGTTCTCCTGTCGTCGCTGCAAGGCGCGGCCGTGACGGCGATTCAAATTGACGGCGTTGTGCACGAATTTTCGTCGCTGGAAGGCGTGCGCGAGGACGTGGTCGACATCGTCCTGAACATCAAGCAACTGGCGCTGCGCATGCACGCTGAAGGCCCCAAGCGCATGACCCTGCGCGCCACGGGCCCCGGTGCCGTCACGGCCGGCCAGATTGACGTCCCCTCGGACATCGAGGTTCTGAACCCCGACCACGTGATCTGCACGCTGGACGAGGGCGCTTCGGTGCGCATGGAACTGACCGTCCAGAACGGCAAGGGCTATGTCGCCTCCGAACTGAACCGTCCGGAAGACGCCCCGATCGGCCTGATCGCCGTCGACGCCCTGTATTCGCCGGTCAAGCGCGTTGCCTATCGCGTCGAGCCGACCCGTCAGGGCCAGTCGCTGGACTATGACAAGCTGATCCTCGAGGTCGAGACGAACGGCGCGGTTTCGCCGGTGGACGCCGTGGCCTACGCCTCGCGCATCCTCCAGGACCAGCTGCAGATCTTCATCACCTTCGACGAGCCGAAGAAGGCCGTGGAAGCCGTGGACGGCAAGCCCGACCTGCCCTTCAACCCGGCCCTGCTGAAGAAGGTGGACGAGCTGGAACTGTCGGTGCGTTCGGCCAACTGCCTGAAGAACGACAACATCGTCTACATCGGCGACCTGATCCAGAAGACCGAGGGCGAAATGCTTCGCACCCCGAACTTCGGCCGCAAGTCGCTGAACGAGATCAAGGAAGTTCTCGCGACGATGGGCCTCTCGCTCGGCATGGATGTGCCGAACTGGCCGCCCGAGAATATCGAAGACCTGGCCAAGAAGTTCGACGACCAGATCTAGTTTCAACCCTCCGCCCTTGGTTCGGTCAGTTTTCTGGCGGGATCGCGGAGCGGTTAGAATGTGAGAACCCTAGGTCCGGTGCTCCGGAAACCAGGGTGAGTAGGAGAGACCCCGATGCGCCACGGCGCCGCCTATCGCAAGCTCGGTCGTACGAGCGCACACCGGACCGCCATGTTCGCCAACATGGCTGCGTCGCTGATCAAGCACGAGCAGATCACGACCACGCTTCCCAAGGCGAAGGAACTGCGTCCCTTCGTCGAGAAGCTGGTCACGCTCGCCAAGAAGGGCGACCTGCACGCTCGTCGTCAGGCCATCAGCCACGTCCGTGACGTGCCGCAGGTGGGCAAGCTGTTCGAAACGATCGGCCCGCGCTACGCCGACCGTAACGGTGGCTACATCCGCATCATGAAGGCCGGCTACCGCCACGGCGACAACGCCGCGATGGCCGTGATCGAGTTCGTCGATCGCGACACCGCCGCCAAGGGCCTGGACTCGGGTCCGGTCTATGCCATCGAGGGCGACGAAGAAGCGTAAGCTTCACTCGTTGGGGCCACGACAAAAGGGCGGCCGGTGCGAACCGGCCGCCCTTTTTCCTTGTCCGGCGGTCACCGGATAGCAGTTCAGGGAGGGCCGTGTGCCTGACGCCGCCGTTGTCGTTCCCTACCGCCCTGACCACGCCGCCGCATGGCGGTCGCTGAACGAGGACTGGCTTCTGGCCGGTGGCTATGCGCTCGAGGCGAAAGACCAACTGGTCCTCGGCGACCCGCAGGGGGTCATTCTCGACAAGGGCGGGCACATCTTCATTGCCGAGCGCGACGAAGAGCCCGTCGGCTGCTGTTCGCTACTGGCCATGGCCGACGGCGGCTTCGAGGTCGGCAAGATGGCCGTGACCGAGGGTGCGCGGGGCCTCAACCTCGGCTGGCGGCTGCTGGAAGCCTGCGAGGCGGCGGCGCGGGGGCAGGGCGCACCACGCCTGTATCTGGAGACCAATGCGGCCCAGACCCACGCCATCGCCCTGTACCGCCGCTTCGCCTTCGTCGACCTGCCAGCCCAGCCGACGCCCTATGCCCGCTGCAATGTCTGGATGGAAAAGCGGCTGTGACGCCTATTCCTTCGACAGGTCCTGTTTCCTGAACCAGGCCAGGGCACCGATCAGCGGCAGGATCGTCCACAGCGCCAGCCCGGTCAGCGAGCGCCAGACGGTCTCGTCCGTCAGCGGCGCGGGCAGTGCGCCCGGCGCGACGGCTGCCTTCAGCGTGTCATAGGCCAGACCGGGCAGCAGCAGCTGGGGCAGCCACATTTGCGGCTCCCAACCCAGAAGCGGCATGGCCGTGCCAATGATCCCCTGAACGAAGCCGAGGGCCCACGGCACGAACAGCGCGGCCAGCAGCGAGCGGGTCATCACCGCCGTCAGCAGGGCGATCAGGGTGAACTGGACGATGCGCACATAGGACAGCAGCCAGACGAGCGCGGCGCGCCCGGCTTCCGCGCCGTCAATCGAGAAGCTGATCCCGCGCTCATAGATCACCGCCTGGGCGATCCCGAAGATAACGCTGGCCACCAGGAAGGTCAGGCTGACGGCAATGGCCAGCAGCTTGACCAGTCCGACCTTGGCGAGGATCAGCGAGACGCGGTCGTTGCGCGCGCTGATCAGGCGCCAGGATTCCCAGCGGTAGTCGCCAGCATAGATGGTCGCTGCAGCGATCAGCATGCAGATCAGGATCACGCCATTGGCGCTGCCCGCGGCCGCGAACGAGAAGGCATCGGCCAGGTTCACAGCCTCAGTCGAGGCGGGGATGGTCAGGCCGGCCGTCCGGGCGGCTTCCTCGCCCTTGGACTTGCTGATCATGTGGAAGAAGACGCCGCCGACGGCGAACAGCAGCGGCGTCAGCACCACGCTGACGAACACCTGCATTCGGTTGAGCGAGAACCGGTAGACCTCGGCCCGGATTGCATCAGCCAGCATGGGGGGCCTCCGGGGCGCGGACAGAGCCGGTTTCGGTGAAGAAGACGCTTTCCAGATCGGCACCGACCCACCGGGCCTCGTCGATCTCGATCCCGGCTTCCACGAGTGCGCGGATCAGGGCGGGGCCCTCGGCGCGCGGGACGTTGGCCAGCACGCCGGCGCCGTCCCGCGAACCGCGGGCACCGAGGATGCTCAGGACCTGTTCGGCAGGTTTCACCGACAGACGCAGTTGCTCGCCGGACGCCGTCAGCTCGCTGACCGCGCCTTCGCGCACCAGCCGTCCCTTGTGCATGATTGCCACCCGGTCGCAGATGCGCTGCACCTCCTGAAGCTGGTGGCTGGCCAGAACCACGGTCACGCCGTCGTGGTCGGCGAGCGACCGGATCAAGGCGCGCATTTCCTGGATGCCGGGAGGATCCATGCCGCTGGTCGGTTCATCCAGAATGACCAGCTCCGGCTTGCTCATCAGTGCGGCGGCGACGCCCAGCCGTTGCAGCATGCCGACCGAGAAGCCCTTGACCTTGCGGTCCGCGGCTTCGGTCAGGCCGACGCGGTCCAGCCAGTTCGGAATATCGACTTCGGCACCGACGCCGTGCTCCAGCGCCAGCCAGCGCAGCACCTGGCGGGCGGTCATATAGGGCGGGAAACGCGGCGTCTCGATCATCGAGCCCATGCGCCGCATGGACGCCACCTGGCCCACGGCTCCGCCCATCACTGTCGCCGATCCTTCGCTCGGCCGGATCAGGCCCAGAAGGATGCGGAACAGGGTCGACTTGCCGGCCCCGTTGGGCCCCAGCACGCCATAAACCCCGCCTCGCGGAATGGAGAGATCCAGCCCGTCGAGGGCGCGGACGGTTCCGTAGGTTTTGGTAAGCCCACGCGTTTCGATCACGGCTGTCATGAGTGCAGCTTGGCCTCGCGCGGCTGCGTCGCGCAAGACGGTTTGGCATTAAGGTTTCGCAACCTCGGCTTGTCGAACCCGCTCGCCTTGGACGCCGGCGGCCTCTTCGGCTAGAAGGCCCTCCCGCCCGGAAAGCCCCATGTCCGCCCTGTCCCGCCTCCGTTCCCACCGCGCCGCGCTCGCCTTCATCTTCGTGACGGCGGTGCTCGATATCGTGGCCATGGGCATCATCATTCCGGTGCTGCCGGGCCTGATCGAGGATTTCGTCGGCTCCAACGCGCGGGCGGGGATCATCAACGGCGTCTTCGTGGCCCTTTGGGCCGGGATGCAGTTCATCTGCTCACCGATCATCGGCTCGCTCTCGGACCAGTACGGCCGCCGGCCGGTCATCCTGATCAGCTGCGCGGGCCTCTCGCTGGACTATGTGCTTATGGCAGTGGCACCCGACCTGTGGTGGCTGGCGCTGGGCCGGATCATCGCCGGGATCACCTCGTCCAGCTTCACGACCGTCTATGCCTATATGGCCGACATCACCGCGCCCGAGAAACGCGCGCGGGCGTATGGCCTCATCGGCGCAGCCTTCTCCGCCGGCTTCGTGCTGGGTCCGGTTCTAGGCGGCTTCCTCGGCGAGTTCGGGCCGCGGGTTCCGTTCTGGTTCGCGGCGGCCCTGTCGGCCGTGGCCTTCTTCTATGGCCTGCTGGTCCTGCCCGAGAGCCTGCCGGTCGAGAAGCGGATGACGTTCAGCTGGAAGCGGGCCAACCCTGTCGGTGCCCTGATCCTGCTCAAGCGGCACACCGAGCTCAGCGGCCTCGCGGTCGTGAATTTCCTGCTCTATTTCGCCCACCACGTCTTCTCGGCGGTCTTCGTGCTCTATGCCGCCTATCGCTACAGCTGGGGTCCGAGAGAGGTCGGCCTGCTGCTGGCCCTCGTCGGCGTGCTGGACATGCTGGTGCAGGGTGTTCTGGTCGGGCCGGTCGTCAAACAGCTGGGCGACCGGTCGACCATGGTGCTGGGTCTGGTCGGCGGAACCGTCGGCATCGCCGCCATGGGCTGGGCCCCCGACGGCCTGATGTTCATTCTCGCCATGCTGCCCAACGCCCTGTGGGGCCTGGCCATGCCGACGCTGCAGTCCCTGATGACCCGCCGCGTCGGCGAGGACGAGCAGGGCCAGCTGCAGGGGGCCAATATGAGCGTGGCCTCCATCGCCGGCGTCATGTCGCCGCTGTTCTTCGGCTGGGTCTATTCTTTTTCGGTGGGCGACGGAGGCGCTGGCGTCCACGTCCAGCGGGATCCAGCTCGCCGCTGTGCGGGTGCTCACAGACCCGGGCCTGGCCTTCTATCTGGCCGCGGTCGCCCTGTTGCTGGCGGCGTTGATCGGTTGGTGGGTCGGGCGTCAGGCCGAACGTCAGGAATCGGCAGGCGTGAAGGCCGCGCCGACGCCTTGATACGGTCCAGAATCCGGAGCGGAATAGCGGGGCTTTCGTCCTTCTGACCTCTCGGATGACCATGAAAACACCTGCTGTCGCCCTCGCCGCCACCCTGATCCTCGCCGGCCTCACACACTCGACCGCCGCCTTCGCCCAGGATGGGGTCTTCGCAGAGGACCGCGTGGTCCCCGGCGACGCCCTGGCGATGAAGTCCAGCTTCGCACCCGTGGTGCGCACCGCTGCGCCGGCCGTGGTCAACGTCTCGGCCCGCGGCGTCCAGCAGGTCCAGGATCCGTTCTGGTCGATGTTCGGGCAGGGGCCCCGCGCCCAGCAGGTCGGCTCGGTCGGCTCCGGCGTCATTGTCCGGGCCGACGGGGTGGTGGTGACCAACTATCACGTGATCAACGGCATGCATCAGATCAAGGTCGTGTTGAACGACCGACGCGAATTCGACGCCCGGATCATCCTCGCCGACGAACGCTCCGACATCGCCGTGCTCCAGCTCGAAGGCGTCAACGAGCGGCTGCCGACCCTCAACATCGACGACCGCGAGGAACAGGAGGTCGGCGATCTGGTCCTGGCCATCGGCAATCCGTTCGGGGTCGGCCAGACGGTGACCAACGGCATCATCTCGGCCCTGAACCGGACCGAGACGGGCATCTCCGACAGCGGCTCCTTCATCCAGACCGACGCCGCCATCAATCCGGGTAATTCGGGCGGTGCGCTCGTCGACATGGACGGCGACCTGATCGGCATCAACACCGCCATCTTCTCCCGCTCGGGTTCGTCCTCGGGCGTCGGCTTCGCCGTGCCGGCGGCGGCCGTGCGCCGGGTGGTGGATTCCGCCGTCGGCGGTGCCACCGCCGTGATCCGCCCCTGGCTGGGTGTGAAGGGCGAAACTGTCAGCGCTGATGTCGCCCGCAGTCTGGGCCTCGACCGGCCGCAAGGTCTGGTGGTCACCGAGGTCTGGCCGAATGGCCCCGGCGACCGCGCCGACCTGCAACTGGGTGATGTCATCACCGCCATCGACGGGGCCGAGGTCAACAGCCAGGGCGGGCTCAATTTCCGCGTCGGCACCCGCGAACCCAATGAGACGGTCCGTGTGTCCGTGCTGCGCGACGGCCGGCCGCTGGTCATCGACGCGCGCGTGCAGCGCCTCCCCGGGGATGCCGATGTGGACGCGGCGACCGTGATCCAGTCCGGCGGCCTGACAGGGGCGCAGGTGCTGGCCCTGAACCCGGCCCTCGCCGACAGCCTGGGCGGCGACCCGTTCGCCAGCGGGGTGGTGGTCGGCCGTGTGGCGTCAAACAGCTACGCCCGGCGCGGCGTTGGCCTGCAGACCGGCGACGTCATCATGGCCGTCAACGACCGTCCGGTGACCTCGCCGCAGCAATTGGCCAACCTGCCACGGGGCTCACAGTTGCTGGTCGAACGGCGCGGCCAGCGTGGCGTACTCGTGGTGCGCTGACGGTGACCGGGTTCTAGGCCTTGATAGGGCTTGCGATCGACCAGCAGTGGCCGAACGGGTCCATCAGCCGTCCGTAGCGGTCGCCCCAGAACTGATCGGCCAGGGGCATGACCGGGACGCCGCCCGCCAGCAGGGCGCGGCCCCACCAGTCGTCGGCGTCATCGACCTGCAGGTGCAGGGCGAACCCCCTGGGAACCACGTCCGCTTCATTGCCATATTCGGGGAACTCGTCTGACAGCATGATCAGGCCACCGTTGATCAGCAGGCGGCTATGCATCAATCGCTCGCCGTCTTCGGCCAGGTTGCGAAACAGCTCTTCGGCGCCGAAGGCCGCGCGATAGAATTCGACGGCCGCCTGCCCGCCGCGCGACGGTATGGTCAGATAGGGGATGACGCCGCCGGGCGGGATGAGGTTGGGTTCGGCCATGTCGGTCTCCTGTGCCTTCCCCACACTAACGCGTGAAATGCGCGCCCGGAACGCCTATCTGTGCCCTGAATGACCGACCTGTTCGAAGCCTCCGGCATCCATCCCCCTGACGCGCCGCTGGCCGACCGGCTGCGGCCCCGCACGCTGGAAGAGGTCGTGGGTCAGGACCATCTGCTGGGACCGGGCGGGCCGATCCGGCGGATGGTCGAGGCGGGGCGTCTGGGCTCGATGATCCTGTGGGGGCCGCCGGGCACCGGCAAGACCACCATCGCCCGCCTGTTGGCCCAGGCCGCTGGCTATCAGTTCCAACAGATCAGCGCCGTCTTCTCCGGCGTCGCCGACCTGAAGAAGGCGTTCGAGGCCGCCCGCATGCGTCGCGCCGCCGGCCAGTCGACCCTGCTCTTCGTCGACGAAATCCATCGCTTCAACCGCGCGCAGCAGGACGGCTTCCTGCCGTTCGTGGAGGAGGGGATCGTCACCCTCGTCGGCGCCACCACCGAGAACCCGTCGTTCGAGCTCAACGGCGCCCTGCTGTCGCGGTCGCAGGTCTATGTGCTCAAGCGACTGGACGATGCCGCGCTCGATCAACTGTTGATCCGGGCCGAGGCGCAGGAAGGCAAGGCCCCGCCGCTCACCCCGGAGGCCCGCCACGCCCTGCTGGCCCTGGCCGACGGCGATGGCCGCTACCTGCTGACCATGTCCGAAGTGTTGTTCGACCTGACCTCGACGGAGCCGTTGGACGTCCAGGCCCTCGCCGGCATCCTTCAGAAGCGGGCCCCTGCTTACGACAAAAGCAGAGAAGAACATTATAACCTCATATCTGCACTGCATAAATCAGTTCGAGGTTCCGATCCCGACGCCGCTCTCTACTGGCTCGCCCGGATGCTGAACGGCGGTGAGGATCCGCTGTATCTGGCGCGTCGGATCGTGCGGATGGCGGTCGAGGACATCGGCGAGGCAGACCCCTTGTCCCTGCTGGTCGCCAATGCGGCCAAGGATACCTACGACTTCCTCGGCTCTCCCGAAGGCGAACTGGCCCTGGCACAGGCCGTCGTCCACCTCGCCACCGCGCCCAAGTCGGTCGGGGTGTATGAAGCCTTCAAGGCGGCGAAGAAGGCGGCCGCCGAAACCGGTTCGCTGATGCCCCCGGCCCACATCCGCAACGCCCCGACCAAGCTGATGAAGTCGCTCGGCTACGGCCAGGGCTACCAGTACGACCCCGACACGCCCGAGGGTTTCTCCGGCGCCAACTTCTTCCCCGACGGGATGGACCGCCGCACCTTCTACGCCCCGAAGGGCGAGGGCCATGAGGCCAAGGTGAAGGAACGTCTGGAGCGCTGGGCGGCGATGCGGGCGGCGCGTGGGGGCGACGCATGAACCTCAACCAGGTCACCGTCGAGGTCTCCGATATTCC
>VFBG01000116.1:0-6733 GCA_006515835.1 bacterium
CCGTCCTCAGAACCGACTTGGTCGCCGCCTCGATCGGGGTTTCACGGGTCGACCGGCGCGGCGCGGCGCGCGGGCGGGCAGCTTCGCGCTCGTAGCGGGCCTGTTCCTTATCGCGGGCAGCGGCGACCTTCTCGGCCTCCCTTGCTGCGACCGCGTCAGCCTTGGCCCGGGCTTCGGCCAGTTTGGCGTCGGCCGAGGCCTGATCGGCCTCGCCGCGGCGGGCGGCGAGGATTTCCTCGGCGGACTCCCGATCCACCACAGCCTCATACAGGCCGCGCACCGGGCTGGCGGCCATGACGGCGGCGCGTTCGGCGTCGGTGGCGGGGCCGAGACGGCTGTCGGGCGGGCGGATGGCGGTGCGGGCAACGATGTTGGGTGCACCCTTTTCGTCCAGCGTAGAAACCAGCGCCTCGCCCACCCCCAGACCCTGGATGGCCTCCGCCGTGTCGAATGCCGGGTTCGGCCGGAAACTGTCGGACGCCGCCTTCAGCCCGCGCTGTTCCGCGGGGGTGTAGGCGCGCAGGGCGTGCTGGATGCGGTTGCCCAGCTGGGCCAGGACGCTGTCGGGGATGTCGGCCGGGTTCTGGGTGACGAAATAGACACCGACGCCCTTGGACCGGATCAGGCGCACGACCTGTTCGACCTTTTCCCTGAGCGCGTCCGGCGTGTCGTTGAACAGCAGATGGGCCTCGTCGAAGAAGAAGACGAGGCGCGGCTTCTCCGGGTCGCCGACCTCGGGCAGCTGTTCGAACAGTTCCGACAGCAGCCACAGCAGGAAGGCGGCGTAGAGGCGCGGGCTTCCCATCAGCTTGGTGGCGTCCAGCACATTGACCTGGCCTCGCCCGTCGAGGCCGGTGCGCATCATGTCTTCCAGCCGCAGGGCCGGTTCGCCGAAGAAGGCCTTGCCGCCCTGCTGCTCCAGCTGAAGGATCGAACGCTGGATGGCGGCGATGGAGGCGGGGGCGACATTTCCGACCTCGCGGCCGATACGTTCGGCGTTCTCGCCGACATGGACCAGCATGGCGCGCAGGTCGTCGAGGTCGAGCAGAAGCAGGCCCTCGGTATCGGCAACATGGAAGATCACCGACAGGACGCCCTCCTGCACGTCATTGAGGTTCAGCATCCGGGCCAGTAGCAGGGGGCCGATCTCGCTGACGGTGGTGCGGATGGGGTGACCCTTGAGGCCGTACAGGTCCCAGAACACCACGGGCGCGGCCTTTGGCGTCAGCGTCAGCCCCATTCCGGCGGCGCGGGCCAGCAGCTTCTCGTTCGGCGATCCTGGCACGCAGATGCCCGACAGGTCGCCCTTCACATCGGCGCAGAAGACCGGGACGCCGGCGTCGGAAAAGCCCTGGGCCATGATCTGCAGCGTGACGGTCTTTCCGGTGCCGGTCGCCCCGGCGACCACGCCATGACGGTTGGCGCGGTGGAACAGCAGATGTTCCGGCTTGTCAGACTGGCCGAGAAACAGGCCGGGGGCGGCTTCGGGCATTGGAGAGGCTCCGTGGGGGAGCGGTCACCCTGTCGCGGACCGGAGACGTCGGCAAGACAACGATTGACCTGAGCGCCGTTTGGCCGACCATGCCGGGCATGAAGCCACCCTCCGTCGTCCCGAATCCGACCGTCTCGCGCAATGCGCTGGTGACCCTGGCCATCGTCGCGGCCGGGGCCGCCGTCTACTGGCTCGCGGACATCCTGACGCCCCTGGCCATGGCCATCTTCCTGCTGATCATGATCGACGGGCTGAAGCGGGCGATCGAGGCGCGCACCCCGCTGCCGCGCCGCTGGGCCGGGCTGGCCGCCCTGCTGGTGGTGATCGCGGCCTTCGCCGCCTCCATCTGGATCATCATCAACGGCGCGGCGGGCTTCTTCCAGGAAGCCGACGGCGTGACCAGCAACATCGGCCCGCGCATCGACCAGATCCTCGTCNNNCGTCGACGGCGCCCGCGTGCTAAATCTCGCCGAGGCACCGACTGCCAATCAGCTGATCGCCCAGCTGGATGTGCGTAGCTATATCGCCGTGGTCGCCCGACAGGCCCAGGGCGTGGTGACCGGTGCCTTCTTCGTCCTCGTCTATCTGGGCTTCCTGCTGGCCTCCCAGGGCGGGTTCCGGCGCAAGATGGTCAATATGTTCCCCGACGGGAAAATGCGCGGCGAGGCACTGGAGGTTTTCCATCGCGTCCGCGGCGGGGTCGAGGGCTATATCTGGGTCCAGACCGTGACCGGGGCCATGATCTCGGCCGCCGCCTGGGTGCTGATGCGGGCTGTCGGACTTCAGAACGCCGAGTTCTGGACCTTCGTCATCTTCATCGTGGGTTTCATTCCGGTGCTGGGCGGGGCGGTGGCCGGTCTGGCTCCGCCGCTGTTCGCCCTGGTGCAGTTCGAGAGCTACTGGCCCGCGGCCGTTCTGCTGATCGGCCTGCAGGCCATTCTGTTCATCAGCGGCAACCTGATCCAGCCGCGCATGCAGGGCGATAACCAGAACATCGATCCGGTGGTGGTCCTGCTTTCACTGGCCTTCTGGGGCAAGCTCTGGGGCGTGGTCGGCATGTTCCTGTCGACGCCCCTGGCGGTCATGGCCATGGCGGTTCTGGCCGAATTCCGGGGCTCGCGCTGGATGGCCATCCTGTTGTCCGGCGACGGGGAACCCTATGCCGATGAGGCTCGTGCTTCAGCGGACCGTCCGAAGCGTGGCCGCGTCAACCCGCCGCAGTCAAAGGCCGATTGACGCGCTTTGGGTGCCCTTGATTGGCCACAACCGGTGCCTATTTCAAACCTGTCGCCGCGGCCCCTCCCCTCCCCCCAGGCCGCGGTGGAACAGATCGGCGCCAACCCTCCCCCTCCTGGGCGCCGATCCGAAGCAGGCCGCCGAACGCAAGTTCGGCGGCCTTGTCGTTTCCGGAACCGAAGGCGCGCTTTTGGCGCCACAGGCGCGGCTGGTCGAGCCGGATTGCGCCGGCTGCGGGAACAGGGAGGACGCAGCCTGCGTTAGCGGCGGCGGAAGGGCGAACCGCGGGTGTTCCGCGCCAGCTCGAAGGATACTCTCTGTGATGATGAAGACGATTTCCGCCGCGTCCCTGACGCTGCTTCTGGCCGGCGTGGCCTCCCCCGCGCTCGCCCAATCTGTTCCCGACTGGAGCGGCCCGTACATCGGCGTCTACGGCGGCGTGCTGGAGAACAATGAGGATGCGGGCGAAGGCCTCGTGTTCGACCGCGATTTCGACGGCCAGTTCGATGACACCGTGATCCTGAACGGCACCACCAACAACGCCTTCAGCCCCGGCTCGTGCGACGGTGCCGCGCTCGGCCAGTCCGCAGGCGACGGCTGTGACGTGGACCCGACCGGCGTCGAGGCCTCGATTCGCCTCGGTTACGACATGCAGTTCGGTGCCTTCGTCGTCGGCGTCGTCGGCGAACTGAGCGGCGCGGACGTGGAAGATTCCGTCACTTCGTTCAGCACTACGCCGGCGGCCTATGTCTTCTCACGTGATCTGCAGAACATGGCGGCCCTGCGCCTCCGCGCCGGCTTCGCCACCGGCCCGGCGCTGATCTACCTCACAGGCGGCGGCGCCACCGCCAAGATCGAAAACAGCTTCCGCACCACCAACACCGCCAACAGCTTCACCGAAACCGTCAACGAGGACGAGGCCGACGGCTATCAACTGGGCGCGGGCGTTGAATGGAAACTGGCCCCCAATCTTACCCTGACGGGCGAATATCTGTTCACCAACCTCCAGCCCGGCGACTACGTCGTCCGCGCCGGACCGGGCACGGCGGGGCCGACCAACCCCTTCATCCTGGCGCCGAACACGGCCGGCACGGATATCGCGCGCGGTAATGACGACATGGAGCTGCATGCCATCAAGATCGGCATGAACGTCCGCTTCTAGGACTGTCTTCCAACGGTTGACGTTCACGGCCACACCGGCTCCGGAAACGGGGCCGGTGTTGTCGTTTTGGGGGTTCCCGTCGCGCGCGGGACGGCCTAGTCAGCGCCCGTCGGACGGACCACTTGCCGAAGTGGCGAAGCGGCCTAGTCTGACGCCTATCTCCGGCGACCCGTTTGAGAGGTCGCGTCCATAAGAGACCTGCCCATGTCCGGCGAAACGGCCCCCGCGCACGCTCAGGCAATCACCCTGGAGGCGCTGGAAGCCAGCTTCGACCAGTTGTCGCCCGGCGCGCTGAACGGCCCGGCCCGTGATTTCGTGCGCCAGGCCTGGGAGGACTACGCCGCCGACGAGACGCCGGAACTCGGCGGGCGCGACATGGCCAACCTGCTCGCCATGGCGTGGCGGGCGGCCGAAGGCAGGGCGCACGGCGAGCCGCCGCGCATCACCCTGTCGCCGCTTCACGGTGCGGACGGATCGTCGCTGGGATACGATGTTCTGTTCGTCATCCAGGACGACCGGCCCTTCCTGGTCGACAGTGTGATGGGCGAGCTGGCTGACGCGGGCGTGACTGTCCGGTCGATGTACCACCCGGTCACCGACGAGGAGGGCGGGCGCGAGTCCACCATCATCGTGGTCCTCGACCCCCTGCCGCAGGAGCGACGCGACGCCCTGGGCGAAGGTCTGGTCCAGACCCTCAACGACGTGGCCAGCGCGGTCAGCGGCCACGCCGGGATGACGGCGCTGATGCACCGGTCGATCACCCACCTCGAGGCGCATCCGCACGGCGTCGCGCCCGATGTTCTGGCCGAGAATCTGGCCTTCCTGCAGTGGCTGCAGGCGGATCATTTCGTCTTCCTCGGTGCCCGGGACTACGACTATCCGCGCAGCGAGGACGGCGGCTATGAGGCCGAGGCGCCGCTCTCGCAGTCGGGCGTCGGACTGGGTGTGCTGGCCGATCCGGAGCGCACCGTCCTGCGCCGCGCCAATGAGCCGGCGGTGCTGACCAAATCGATGAAGCGGCAGCTTGACCTGTCGGAGCCGGTGACGGTGGCCAAGGCCAACGTCCGCTCGCGCGTCCACCGCCGTGCCTATATGGACTATATCGGGGTCAAGCGGTTCGGACCGGACGGTCGTCCCTCGGGCGAGACCCGGTTCGTCGGCCTGTTCACCGCCGAGGCCTATGACAAGACCGCCACCCAGGTGCCGCTGGTCCGCCGCAAGGTCGCCAACGCCCTGACCCGGGCGGGCAAGCAGGCGGGCAGCCACAGCGAAAAGCGGCTCAAGAACATCCTCGAGAACTATCCACGCGACGAGCTCTTCCAGATCGAGGAGAGCGAGCTGTTGGCGATCGCGCTCGGCATCCTGCACCTGCATGACCGTCCGCGGATCAAGACCTTCACGCGGCAGGACCCGTTCGACCGGCTCGTTTCGGTCCTGGCGTTTATTCCGCGCGAGCGTTTCGACGCCTCGGTCCGTGAACGGATCGGCGCCATCCTGGCCAAGGCCTGGGGCGGCCGGCTTTCGGCCTGGTACCCGCAGCTGTCGGACCAGCCGCTGGTCCGGATCCACTACATCATCGGCGTGACGCCGGGCGATCATCCGTGCCCGGATCAAGCAGCGCTGGACGTGCAGATCACCGAGGCCGGGCGCAGCTGGGTCGACCGGTTCGAGAGCGCCCTTCGCGATGCCGATGTCGACGATGTCGCTGTGGGACCTTTGAGCGCCAAGTGGGCGGAAGCCTTCGGCGCCGGCTATCGGGACCGCTATGACGCTGCGGAGGCCGTCCGGGACCTGCAGGCCGTCGATTCACTGAACAACAGCGGATTGAACGACGGCGGAGATCCGGTGGCGGTTCGCGCCTTCCGCGTCGACGGCGAAGGCCCGTTGAATTTCCGGTTCAAACTGTACCGTCGGGGCGCGGCGGTGCCGCTGTCAGACGTGCTGCCGATCCTCGCCGACATGGGTCTGAAGACGCTCGAGGAATGGGGCCACGCCCTGCGCCCGTCGGGCGAGGCTGAAATCCATGTCCATGAGTTCCTGATGGAGGACCCGCGCGGCGGCGACCTTTCGTTCGCCGATGTGAAGGGCCCGTTCGAAGCGGCTTTCTCGGCGGTCTGGACCGGCCGGACCGAAAGCGACGGCTTCAACCGCCTGGTGCTGGAATTGGGCGTCGATTGGCGCGAGGCGGCGCTGGTGCGGACCCTTGCCCGCTATCGTCAGCAGACCGGTCTCGATCCCAGCCAGGCGGTGCAGGAAGAGGCGCTACGCGACTATCCGGCTGTGGCGCGGGCCCTGCTGGCTCTGTTCACGGCCAAATTCGATCCGGCATCGGGCGGCGACGGAGCCAGCCGCGAGGCCGCGGTCGGCAAACTGGTCGAGCAGATCAACGCCCTGCTGCAGGACGTGAAGAGTCTCGATCACGATCGTGCCCTGCGCCGGATGGTGCTGCTGGTCCAGGCGATCAAGCGCACCAACTACTATCAGACGGGTGCCGACGGGGCGCACAAGGCGCATATCTCGATCAAGATCGCTTCGCGCGAATTGGCCGACCTGCCCCTGCCCAAGCCGTTCCGCGAAATTTTCGTCTGGGCCCCGCACATAGAGGGTGTCCACCTCCGGTTCGGACCGGTGGCCCGTGGCGGCCTGCGCTGGTCCGACCGCCGCGACGACTTCCGCACCGAGGTGCTGGGACTGGTCAAGGCGCAGCAGGTCAAGAACGCCGTCATCGTGCCGGTCGGCTCCAAGGGTGGCTTCTTCCCCAAACATCTGGCGGCCATTGTCCGGGCCGGCGGCGACCGCGACGCCCAGCAGGCCGAGGCCATCCGCGCCTACAAGACCTTCCT
>VFBG01000116.1:6779-11974 GCA_006515835.1 bacterium
TATCTGGTCGTGGCCGCCGACAAGGGCACGGCGACCTTCTCGGACATCGCCAACGGCATCTCGGCGGATTACGGCTTCTGGCTGGACGACGCTTTCGCCTCGGGCGGCTCGGTCGGCTACGACCACAAGGTCATGGGCATCACCGCCCGCGGGGCCTGGGAGGCGGTCAAGCGCCACTTCCGCGAAATGGGCAAGGACATCCAGACCGAGCCCTTCACCGTGGTCGGCGTCGGCGACATGTCGGGCGACGTGTTCGGCAACGGCATGCTGCTGTCGAAGGCGATCAAACTGGTCGCCGCCTTCGACCACCGCGACATCTTTATTGATCCGAACCCGGATCCGGCCTCCAGCTGGGTTGAGCGCGACCGGATGTTCAAACTGCCGCGCTCGTCCTGGCAGGACTACGACAAGTCGAAGATTTCAAAGGGTGGCGGGATCTTCCCGCGCTCGGCCAAGTCGATCGAACTGAGTCCCGAGATCAAGGCTGCGCTCGACATCCAGGACGACGTGGTCGATCCGGCCACGCTGATGAAGGCCATCCTGCTGGCCCCGGCCGAACTGCTCTATTTCGGCGGCATCGGCACCTATGTGAAGGCGCCGAACGAGACTGACGCCCAGGTCGGCGACAAGGCCAATGACGCCATCCGCGTGGACGGTGGCGAACTGCGCGCCAAGGTGATCGGCGAAGGTGCCAACCTCGGCCTGACCCAGGCCGGGCGGATCGCATTCGCCCTGTCTGGTGGCCGCATCAACACCGACGCCATCGATAACTCGGCCGGGGTCGACAGTTCCGACCATGAGGTCAACATCAAGATCCTGACCGGGGCCGCCATCGCCTCGGGCGCGCTCAAGGCCGGCGACCGTAACGCCCTGCTGGCGTCGATGACGGATGAAGTCGGGCTCAAGGTGCTGGCGCATAACTACGACCAGACGCTGGCGGTTTCGCTGCAGGAAGACGACGGCGTCGGCGCGCTCAATTCCCAGCAGCATTTCATGCGGTGGCTGGGTGCCAAGGGCAAGCTGGACCGCAAGGTCGAGGGCCTGCCTGACGATGTGAAACTGGCCGAACGTCAACTGGCCGGACAGGCGCTGACCCGGCCGGAGCTGGCCGTCCTGACCGCCTATTCCAAGCTGGAGCTGTTTGACGACATCGTCGCCTCGACCGCGCCGGACGACGCCTTCTTCAAACAGACCCTCGTCCGCTATTTCCCGGCCCCGCTCGCGAAATTCGAGGCCGACATGCAGCGCCACCGCCTGCGCCGCGAGATCGTCTCGACGATCCTGTCGAACGAGATCGTCAACATGTGCGGTCCGACCTTCCCGGAGCGCCTGCGTCAGTCGGCCCGCTGCGATACGGCTGCCATGGTCCTGGCCTTCGAGGCGGCGCGCCAGATCTTCCGGCTCGATCAGGCCTGGGACGAGGTTTCGGCGCTGGACCTGAAGATTCCGGCCGAGGCCCAGGCCGCCCTGTACCAGGAAATCTCGATGGTGCTGCGCCGCCAGACCTTCTGGCTGGCCCGCCGCGCGGTGCGTCCCGGCTCGACCGTTGAGGCCCTGATCGCTGCCTACCGCCCGGCGGCGGACACCCTGCGGTCCGTCGGCGGAGCCGTGCTTTCCCGGTTCGAGCAGAGCCGTCTGGAGGGCCGGGTCCAGACCTTCGTCGGACTGGGCGCCCCCGAGGCGATGGCCCGGAACGTCGCGCTGCTGCGGCCCCTCGTGGCCACGGCCGACATCGGCGATCTGGCCCGCAATGCCGGCTGGCCGGAGCCGGCCATGGCCATGCTCTACCACCAGGTCGGCGCCGCCTTCGACTTCGACCGGCTACGGGCCGGTGCCGGGGCGGTGCCTTCGGCCGATCATTTCGACCGGCTGGCGGTGCGGCGTCTGATCGAGGACCTGATGGTCGAGCAGATGACCCTGACACGGGCCGTGGCAGCGGCCTCAACCGTCGCCGCGGGTTCGGACGAAGCGGCGTCGGAAGCGGCCGTCGACGCCTGGATCGGGACCCGACAGGGGATCGTGGAGGGGCTGCGGAGCTCGGTGGACGAGATTGTAGCTTCAGGCGCGGGCTGGACCTTCGCCAAGCTGACCATCGCCAACAGCGTTATCCGCGAGATTGCATCGTCGGCGGGCTGACGAAGCCTTCCTGTTTGGCCGCGGTCGTCGGCCCTTCGGGACCTCCCGACCCGACGCGGCCTGGCGCTTCGCGCAGGCGTCCGGGTTCTGCTAGCGTACCCGGCTGAGGGAGAGGCTGATGCCGCGCAAGTTTCTGGTGGTCGTCGATGACAGCCCGGAGTTCGAGGCGGCGCTTCGCTATGCGTCCCGACGAGCCCGGTCGACGGGCGGCCGCGTTGCCCTGCTGCGCGTCATTCCCGCCGCGGCTTCCGACGCCCACTGGGCCGGCGTGCGCGAGGAGATCGAGCGTCAGACGCGGCTCGAGGCGGAGGCTTCGCTGAACACCTGGGCGGGTGAGGCGGCGGAACGGTCCGGCGCGACCCCCGTCCTGCTGATCGAGCGCGGCGAGCCGCAGGACGCGATCCGCAAGGTTGTCGGCGAGGATGCCGAGATCAAGATCCTGGTCCTCGCGGCCGGCGGCGGCGGGCGCGGCCCCGGCCCGCTGGTCTCGGCCGTGGTCAAACAGGGCGCCTCCTTCACGGGCCGCAAGCTGCCCGTGACCATCGTGCCGGGCGAGCTGACCGAGAAAGAGATCGAAGACCTGGCTTGATGCCAGGGGGCGCTAACGCTCGCCGCGCGACGGCTCGCTGCTTGAGCGCGTCGAGACGCAGGTCTTGAACCTGCCGCCATGGCGGCGCACTTGTGCGCCATGTTCATCCAGACCGAACCCACGCCCAACCCGAATGCGCTGAAATTCCTGCCCGGGCGGGATGTTTCGTCCGATCCGCGCGACTTCGTGAACCGCGAAGAGGCTGCGGCCTCTCCTCTCGCCGAGGCTCTGTTCGAGGTCGAGGGCGTGACCGGGATCTTCTTCGGCTACGACTACGTCTCGGTCACCCGTGACCCGAACGGTCCCGACTGGACGCAGCTGAAGGCCCCGATCCTGGCCGGGATCATGGACCATTTCGTCTCCGGCGCGCCGTTGATGCGCGACGGGTCGACGTCCGACAGCGCCGCCGGCGGCGAGGACTCGGAGATCGTGGTCGAGATCAAACAGTTGCTGGACAGCCGCGTTCGCCCGGCCGTGGCCCAGGACGGCGGCGACATCCTGTTCGACGCCTTCAATGAAGAGACAGGCGTACTGACCCTGCGCATGCGCGGTGCCTGCGCCGGCTGCCCGTCCTCGTCGGCCACACTGAAGGCCGGGGTCGAGCAGATGATGAAACACTACATCCCGGAAGTGACCAGCGTCGAACAGGTGATCTGACTTTTTGGCGCGCTATCGTTCGCCGCGCGGCGGCTCACTGCTTGAGCCCGAGCGCGCCTGAAACGAATCTGTCCTCGCTTCCACGGCCTGACGGCGCCATCATCGACCCATGCCCCGGTTCCAGAGCGACAGCGACGCCCGGCGTCTCGGCGAGGCCCTCGCGGCCCTGCGCCGCGACCGCGCCCTGTC
Organism: bacterium; assembly: GCA_006515835.1. Taxonomy (GTDB): domain Bacteria; phylum Pseudomonadota; class Alphaproteobacteria; order Caulobacterales; family Caulobacteraceae; genus Brevundimonas. The sequence continues at coordinate 10,351 of VFBG01000116.1, forward strand.
GCAGGCCGAGGCCGGTCGGCGGGCGGGCATGACCAGTCAGGGCTGGGGCCTTTATGAGACCGGCAAACGCTCGGGACTGTACCGGCCCGATGTCCAGAAGCGGCTGACCGCCGCCCTCGACGCGACCCCGGACGATTTGCTGCAAAGGCAGGATCCTTCCGTGACCGGCATGGCCAGCGAAGGCCGCCACTTTGTTCATGCCCAGCCGGCTGCCGCGACCCGCCGGCTACAGTTGTCGAATGACGATCTAGCGCCCTGGGCCGCTTCGGGGGTGGTGGTCGAATATGAGCCCGGCCGCTGGCCGCGGCGCGACCAGGGCTGCGTGATCGAAATGGCGGATGGCGAGGTCCGGGTGCGGCTCTATGAGGGAGCGGACGCCGATGCACTGACCGTCCGCGGCGGTTCGGGCGGTCTGGCGGCGGAAGAGCGGATCGCACGGTCCGAAACCCGCGCCGTCGCCGCCGTGATCGCCCGACTGGAGTTCTGATGAAACGAATTCATTGCAACGTTTTCGTTTCCATGAAACTGTCGCCTCTCGAAAGGGAGGAGAGGAACGGCCATGGCCAGGATCGGCGGACGGGACGAGGTGGACGCCTTTGTCGGGGCGCGCATCGGGCTGCGACGCTCGGCGCTCGGCCTGTCCCAGAGCGCGCTTGCCCAGCAGTTGGGGATCAGTTTCCAGCAGGTGCAGAAATACGAGACCGGTCAGAACCGCATCTCCGCCTCGCGCCTGCATCGGGCGGCGACCGTGCTCGGAACCTCGGTCGAGACCTTCTTTCCACCTGTCGAGACGGCTCGCGGCACCGCGGACGAGGGCTGGGAGACTCTGAGGTTTCTCACTGCGACCGTCGACGGCCGGGCCGTGGCGTCCGGCTTTCCGCTGATCGAGGATCGCGACGTCCGGAGGGCTGTGGCGCGGATCGTGCGGGCTCTGGCGCGGAACGACTGACGGCGACCGGTGCCGGAGGGGCGGCATGAAGCTGATGGTCGTCGATACGGCCCTGGGTCTGTGCACCGTCGGGGTGTTTGAGGTTCTCCACGGCGCGGCCCGCCCCTTGGGTCTCTGTTCCGAACCCATGGTGAAGGGTCATTCCGAACGGATCGCCGGCTTCGCCCGGGACGCGGTTGCACAGGCGGGTCTGGCGTTCACGGACCTGGACCGCATCGGCGTGACCGTCGGCCCCGGCTCGTTCACGGGCCTGCGCGTCGGCCTGGCCTTCGCCCAGGGCCTGGCCGCCGCCCTGGACCGGCCGGTGGTCGGCGTCTCGGCGCTGGACGCGCTGGCGGCCTCGGTGGGCGAGGCCCAGGAGGTGGCGGCCCTGATCGATGCGCGGCGCGGACAGGTCTATGCCCGGTTCTGGCGCGGCGCCGAGGCCGACGGCGCGGCGGAAGCCTTGTCCCTTGAATCAGCGGCGGCCCGGATCATTGCCCTGGGGACCGGGGCGGTTCTGGTCGGTTCCGGCGCGGCCCTGTTCGCTGATGTCGCAGCGGGGAGGGCGTGCCTGTCGCTGGATGGACCGGCACCCGAGGCGCTGGCGAGGCTCGCCGCGGCGGCGGAGCCCGCCTCCGCGCCTGCCCGGCCCCTTTACCTGCGCGCGCCTGACGCAACGCCGCCGACCCGCCT
>VFBG01000117.1 GCA_006515835.1 bacterium
GGCGGACCTGTCCCGGGCCGTGGCGGAGGGCGAGGCGGCGACCGGGCGGCCGGCGAATTTCGGCCTCGCGTTGGCAGTCGTCGCGCGGCGGCTGGAACTGCCGCGCGACGCCGCGGGCGACCTGCTGCTGCTGGGCCGTCTGGCGGGTCTGCTGGGCCATGCACTGGATCAGGCGACGAATGGCTCGCCTATCCGGGCGCGCCTGCGCTATGTGGGACCCGAACCGGGCGCGCATTGACGGCCCTTAGTCATGGGGTGCGTGCGTGACGGACTGGATTGCGGCGATCATACTGGGGCTGGTCGAAGGGCTGACCGAGTTCATTCCGGTGTCCTCGACAGGCCATCTGCTGCTGGCCAAGGAAACTCTCGGGCTGGGCAATACGCCTTGGGACACTTTCATTGTCATGATCCAGCTGGGCGCCATCCTGGCGGTCGTCGCTGTCTATTTCGCCCGGTTGTGGAAGGTGTTGCTCGGCCTGCCGGGCAAGGATCCCGCGGCGCGGCGGTTCGCGATTTCCGTACTGCTGGCTTTCTTCCCGTCGGCGGTGCTGGGACTGCTGTTCCACGACTTCATCAAGGACGTGCTGTTCAACACGACCATCGTCTGCGTCATGCTGATCGTCGGCGGGATCGCCCTGATCGTGCTGGAACGCTGGTCGGATGCCGGGACGATGGGCCTGCGGCGGGTGGTCCGGAACGGCGTGGAGACCCTGGAACAGCGTGAGATCGCCGAGGACGCCATGAAGCTGTCGTGGAAGACGGCGCTGGGCGTCGGACTGTGGCAGTGCCTGTCGATCATTCCGGGCGTGTCGCGCAGCGGCGCGACGATCGTCGGCGGCCTGCTGCTGGGCGTGGACAAGAAGGCGGCCGCCGAATTCTCGTTCTTCCTCGCCATTCCGACCATGGTCGGCGCCTTCGGCCTGGATTTCTGGCAGAGCCGCGACCTGATCACCAATGACGTCGCGGGCCTGATTGCGATCGGCTTTGTGGTGTCGTTCATCAGCGGACTGTTTGTGGTCCGCTTCCTGGTGGACTTCGTCGGCCGCTACGGCTTCGCGCCGTTCTCGGCCTGGCGCATCCTGGTCGGGACTGTCGGTCTGCTGGCGATCTGGCTGGCCTGAGGCTTCAGGCCGACGTGCGGCGGCTGTGAGGTTCATCACAACGGGCACAACGGGGTCACAACGGACACGACGGGACCGGGGATGCTTCCCGGTTCGTGTCTTCTTCCGCGCGTCCTGAAATTGCGGCGTTCGCCGCATTCGTTCAAGCGGCGGTGAGCTCGGCTCTTGTCAGCCGCTCAGAACCCGTTGTGCCCGTCGTGACCTCGTTGTGCCCGTTGTGGCGAACCAGCCGTCGCCCGCAATGAGGCTCAGGCCGCTGGCGTTTCGGCGAACTGCCCGCCCCGCCGGTAGCGCCAGAGATAGGACGGGGCGATGGCTTCGATGCCAGTGGGCTCGATGCCCAGGGCGGCGAGGCCTTCCGCGCCGTCAGCGACGACATTGTCGCTCTGCAGCAGCACGACCTGGTCGCTGGTCAGGACCGGGGCGATGCCGATCATGGCGGTCAGCTGGGCCAGCGAGCCGATGGCGCGGGCCGCGAAGAAGGGCAGGGAGATGAGGCCGAAGTTGCGATAGGTCTCGCGCCGGATGAGTTTCAGCACGTCCTCGAAGGTCATCACGGCCGGCCCGCCCAGTTCGAAGGTCCGGCCCGCGGCCTCGGGCGACACCGTGGCGCGGGCGATGGCCTCGGCCACGTCGGCGACATAGACGGGCTGGAATTTCGTTTGGCCGCCGCCGATCAGGGGCAGGGCCGGGGCCATCGAGGCCAGGGCGGCGAAGCGGTTCAGGAAGTCGTCGCCGGCACCGAAGACGATCGACGGGCGGATGACCACCGCGTCCGGCTTGACCTCGCGGACGGCCATTTCGGCGGCGGCCTTGGACAGGGCGTAGTCGGAGGCGCTTTCGGGGCTGGCGCCGATGGCCGAAACCTGGACCAGACGGCCGACGCCGCCGGCGGTGCACGCTTCGGCAATGTTGCGCGAGGCGTCGACGTGGAGGCTGTGGAAGGTGCGGCGGCCTGATTCGTAAAGGATGCCGACCAGGTTGATCGCGGCGTCGGCACCGCGCAGCGCCGCAGCGACATCCTCGGCCCGGGTCACGTCGCAGCGGACCGACTGGAGCTGGCCGACCGTGCCCGAGGTCTGAAGCTTGTACGCCCGGTCGGGACGGCGGCACGCGATGCGCACCCGCCAGCCGCGTTTGGCCAGCGCCTGGACGACCTGGCTGCCGACGAAACCCGAACCGCCGAAGACGGTGACAAGGCCGGGGGCGACTTCGTTCATGACAGGCTCCGATGGGCGACGGCGCGAGGACGCAAAACCCTCGACGCGCCGGGGATTAGACGATGGCCGCGGCGCTCGCAACGCAAAGGCCGCAAATCCCTGTTGACCGGCCCCGGACCCTGCCTTAAGGGTCCGCGCCTTCCGGACGAATACGTGTGCAAGCGCGAAACGTCTGGGCCCAGGTGGCGGAATTGGTAGACGCGCTGGCTTCAGGTGCCAGTGATAGAAATGTCGTGGAGGTTCGAGTCCTCTCCTGGGCACCAATATTCAGACGGCGTCGCACTTCGGTGCGGCGCCGTTTGTGTTTCGGCTATCTCGAGTGGCGAGTGGCGAGTGGCGAGTGGCGAATAAGCGGGTCATGACCGGAGAGCCCGGTGGGCGCATTGCGATGTCTCCTCATCACTCGCCACTCGCCACCCGCCACTGACCACGCTAGTTGAGACTTGAGAGGTTTGCGCATGACCATCCATTTCCACGAAGGCGACCTGCCCGACGGCCTCGATCTGGGGCCCGAGGTGGCCATCGATTCCGAGACCATGGGGCTGCGCTTCCGGCGCGATCCGCTGTGCGTGGTGCAGCTGTCGGCCGGGGACGGGGACGCCCATGTCGTGCGCATGAACCGCCCGACCTATGACTGCCCGAACCTGAAGCGCCTGCTGACCGATCCGAAGGTGCTGAAGCTGTTCCACTTCGGCCGGTTCGACATCGGCATGTTCCAGCTGCACCTCGGGGTCGAGACGCGTCCGGTTTATTGTACCAAGATCGCCTCGAAACTGGCCCGCACCTATACGGACCGACACGGCCTGAAGGACGTGGTGCGCGAACTGGTCGGCGTTGATCTGTCCAAGGCACAGCAGTCCAGCGACTGGGGCGCGGCCGAGCTGTCACCCGCCCAGCTGGAGTATGCGGCTTCGGACGTCCTGTATCTGCACGCCGCCAAGGTCCGGCTGGATGAGATGCTGGCGCGGGAGGGCCGCTCGGAACTGGCCCGCAAATGCTTTGACTTCCTGCCCACCCGGTCGGCGCTCGATCTGGCCGGCTGGGACGAGATGGACGTGTTCGCGCACACCTGATGACCGATCCCGCCGACACCCACGCGCATCAGGACGAGGCCCGCGTCGCCGCGACGGCCAAGGCCTTCCGCGCGCGCTCGCGGCGGGTGCAACTGCTGCGCCGGGTTCTGCCGGTGGCGATCATCGTCCTGGCCGGCGGCACGGTCAGCTGGATCGTGCTGCGCAGCGTCATGTCCGACGTCGAGCGCAAGGCCGGGACCAGCCGCGAGATCCGCCTTGATGCGCTGCGCTTCCACGGTCAGGACGCTGCCGGCCGCAGCTTCGTCATCGCCGCCAAGGGGGCCGTGCGGGATCCCGAGACCGGCCGCTACCGTCTCGTTGGCCCGGCCCTGCGGCTGAACCTCGGCGGTCGCAAGGTGACCACCCTGACCGCCGATGGCGGAACCTACGACGAGGCCGGCAAGACCGTGACCATTGGCCCGAACGTGCGGATTTCCGACGGCGGGTCCGATCTGGTGCTGGTGACGCCGGAAGCTGTGGTGAATACTTCGACCGGGATCATCACGGGCAACAAGGGCGTAGAGGGTTCCGGCCCACTTGGAACCATCTCCGCTTCGTCCTATGCGATCTATGAACAGGGCGAGCGGGTGGTGTTCAGCGGCTCTGAAGGAAACAAGGTGCGCGGGACCATAAACCCGGCAGGATCGAACTGATGACCAAGACCTCTCTCCTGACGGCGGCGGCGATCGCTCTGGTGCTGACGGCGACACCGGGCGGCAGCGACGCCCAGTCGCCGGGCTCCAGCGCCAACGCGCCCATCTCCTACGGCGCCAACACGCTTGAATACGGAACCGGCGGGACGCTCACACTGAGCGGGGCTGTCGAACTGGTCCAGGGCCAGAACCGGTTCCGGGCGGACCGGATGTCCGGCCTGAACCTGACCAGCGACAGCCGCATTGAGGCCTCAGGCAACGTCTATTTCGTCACGCCCACCCAGACCATTCGCGGCGACCGCGCGACCTATAACACCGCCGACGCTACCATCGTGGTGACAGGCGATGTGATCCTGACCCAAGGTGAAAACGTGATGACCGGCTCACGGCTGACCTACAATGTGCGGACCGAGACGGCGCGCGTCGATGGCGGTCAGAGCGGGCGGGTGCGCGGTGTCTTCTACCCCGGCACTGCGGGCAACTGAGGCCCTGTGGCCCGCAAGGAACTCTCAGCCCTCAATGTGATCAAGGCCCCGGCGATCCCGGCGGTCGCCGAACAGGTGCGTCCGACGGGTCTGCGGGTTGACCATATCGCCCGCTCGTTCGGCCAGCGGCAGGTCGTGCGCGACGTCTCGCTGCATGTCGAGCGCGGGCAGGTCGCGGGCCTGCTGGGTCCGAACGGCGCCGGCAAGACCACCTGTTTCTACATGATTACCGGCCTGATCCCGCCTGACAGCGGCACCATCTGGCTGGACGGCGAGGACATCACGGCCCAGCCGATGTACCAGCGCGCCCGCATGGGTCTGGGCTATCTGGCGCAGGAGGCCTCGATCTTCCGCGGCATGACGGTCGAGCAGAACGTCCGCGCGGTGGTCGAGCTGCACCACACCGGCGCGGCCGCCATCGCCGAGGAGACCAGCCGCCTGCTGGAAGAGCTGCGCATCGACCACCTGCGTCACGCTCCGGCCTCGGGCCTGTCGGGCGGAGAGCGTCGCCGCTGCGAGATCGCGCGGGCGCTGGCAGGCAAGCCCAGCTTCATGCTGCTGGACGAACCCTTTGCCGGCTGGACGAACCCTTTGCCGGTATCGACCCCCTGGCCATTGCCGACATTCGTCAGGTCATCCGCTATCTGGCGGGGCAGGGGATCGGCGTCCTGATCACCGACCACAATGTCCGCGAGACGCTGGAAATCATCGACCACGCGTCGATCATCTCCGGCGGTGCCGTGCTGTTTGAAGGCAAGGCCGAGGACGTGATCCGCGACCCGGAAGTGCGCCGGGTCTATCTGGGCGACATGTACGGGTAATTTGCGGGAGGGCTTGCTCTTGCCTTGTCATCCCGGACGTCGCGAAGCGGCGATCCGGGACGCCTAGCGCAACCTTGACGCATCCCGGTCGACCCGTCAGGGTCGAGCCGGGAGACAGGGCGATGCCGAACCGCTTCTATGTCTATCTGCTCGCAAGCGGGCCGTGCGGCTGGCTGTACGTCGGCGTCACCAACGATCTCATCCGACGGGTTGCGGAGCACAAGCAGGGCCTGATCCCGGGCTATACGGCCGAGCGGGGTATCGATCGGCTGGTCTGGTACGAGACGCACCAATACATCGATCAGGCCATCTTGCGGGAGAAGCGGATCAAGCGCTGGCGCAGGGAATGGAAATTCTCGCTGGTCGAGGCGTTCAATCCTCGCTGGGCCGATCTGTATGGGGACCTGCGGGCCAGGGGAGCCTAGGCCCGGTTCGGCCGAGGCCGACCGGGCCTTGTGATTATTCTCGCATCACCGTCCCGGATAGCGCCTGCGGCGCTTCCGGGATGACAAGGCGCCGGAGATCACTCCCCGCCCAGGCTCAGCCTCGAGATCAGCACCGCCGCCCGCTGGGCTTGCCGCACCAGACTGTCCAGATCGACCCATTCGCCGTCGGCGTGGGCGTTGCCGCCGGCGATCCCCAGACCGCCCAGCGTATCCACGTCCGCGGCGACGAAGCCGCTGTCGGCGGCGCCGCGGCGGGCCGGGTCGTATTCGGACATCTCGGGCAGGCCCAGGTCGCGGTTGACGGCGTTCAGCCGGGCCAGAAGCGCGCGGTTGCCCTCGCTGGGGGCCATGGGCGGGTAGCTGCTCTCGGCGAAGATCAGTTCGGCGTCGGTGCGCGGCAGGTTCGTTTCGACGATAGCCTGCATCCGTGCGCGGACGCGTTCGTCCTGTTCGACGGTCAGGGTGCGCAGGTCGCCGCGGGCGATGGCGGTCGAGGCGACGATGTTGGTCTTGCCTGAGGCGGTGACATTGAAGCCCTCGGCGTCGATGGCGGCGGGCGTGCCGCCGGCGACGAC
>VFBG01000263.1 GCA_006515835.1 bacterium
GCCCAACCCGACCATGCGGCTCTGCACCCATTACCTGAAGGTCAAGCGCGGCATCGCGTTCATGCGGGACATGCTGGGCTACCCGGAATGGGTCAACGTCGTCGGCCTGCGCCACGACGAGCCCCGCCGCGTCGCTCGCCAGAAGGCCATGAACGAGGCGGGCAAGGAACGGTTCGAAACCGTCCTGCCGCTGCACGAGGCCAAGGTGTGCCGCCAGGACGTCTCGGCGTTCTGGAAACGACAGCCCTTCGATCTCGGCCTGCCCGACAACGATGGCAAGACGCCGCTGGGCAATTGCGACCTCTGTTTCATGAAAGGGGCCGCGACCATCAAGGGGATCATGCGCCTGTTCCCCGAGCGCGCCCGCTGGTGGATCGGCATGGAGCGCGACGCTCCTGCGCTCGGCACGCTGACCAAGCCGGAGATGGCGCTGTTCCGCGCCGACCGGCCCAGCTACCGCGAGATGCTCCGCTTCGTCCGCCGCCAGCGGGATTTCGAGGGCGGCGCTGCCGATGATTGCCTGCCCTGCGACTGCACGGACTGATCATGCCCCCTCCGCTTCCCGACACGGTCGAGCATTGGCCGCTCGACCGGCTGCGCCCCTATGACCGCAACGCGCGGACCCATTCGGACGGCCAGGTCGCGCAGATCGCCGCCAGCATTGTCGAGTTCGGATGGACCAACCCGGTGCTGGCCGACGGCCAGGGAGTTGTCATTGCCGGTCATGGCCGGCTGGCGGCGGCGCAGCGGCTGGGGCTGGACACCGTTCCGGTTCTGGTGCTCGACCACCTGACCGAGGCCCAGCGCCGCGCCTACGTGCTGGCCGACAACAAGCTGGCGCTCAACGCCGGCTGGGACGAGGAATTGCTGGCCGCCGAGCTGCGCGCTCTCAACGGCGATGGCTTCGACCTGGGGCTGACCGGCTTCTCCGACGAGGAACTGGCCGACCTGATGGCCCCCCTCGACGACGGGCCGGAGGAAGACGCAGCCGGTGGCGTCGACGATGATGACGCTGCCCCCGAGCCGCCCCACGATCCGGTGTCGCGGCCCGGCGACCTCTGGCATTTCGGTCCCCACCGCCTGCTGTGCGGCGATTCCACCGACGCGGCGGCGGTCGCCATGCTGATGGCGGGCGAGACTGCGGCACTGGTGTTCACCTCGCCGCCCTACGGCCAGCAGCGGGACAGCGGGATTACGCTTCCGGCGGGGTTGGCGATTGGGACCGGCTGATGGCGGGCGTATTCGCTGCCCTGCCGGTGAAACCCGACGCGCAGGTGCTGGTCAATCTCGGCCTGATCCACCGCGAGGGGGAATGGGTGCCCTACTGGCGCGGCTGGCTCGACGCGATGCGCGATGGCGGCTGGCGGCGGTTCGGCCTCTATGTCTGGGACCAGGGGCCGGGCCTGCCGGGGGATTGGGGCGGGCGCCTCGCTCCCGCCTTCGAGTTGGTGTTCCACTTCAACAAGGTTTCGCGCAAGCCCAACAAGATCGTCGCCTGCGCCCATGCCGGCGAGACGCTGGGCGGCGGTGGCTTGCGGGCCGCCGACGGCACGGTGTCGAAAAAGACCGGCCACGGCAACGCCATCCAGGATAACCGCATCCCCGACAGCGTGCTGCGGGTGACCCGCCACAAGGGCGCCATCGAAGGGGATGGCAGCCATCCGGCGGTGTTCCCGGTGGCGCTGCCGGATTTCGTGATGCGGGCCTATTCCGACGAGGGCGATGTGGTGTTCGAGCCGTTCGGCGGATCGGGTTCCACCATCATCGCCGGCCAGCGCACGGGCCGGAAGGTCCGCGCCATGGAACTGGCCCCTGCCTATGTCGATGTGGCGATCCTGCGCTGGCAGGCGCTGTTTCCCGAAATCCCGGTGACGCTGGCCGACGGCCGCCCGTTCGCGGCGGTCGCGGCCGAGCGCGGAGTTGACCATGCTGGTTGAAGCGATCGAGAAATGGCCGCTCGACCGGCTGCTGCCCTACGCTGCGAATGCCAGGACGCATTCCGAGGGGCAAGTAGCCCAACTCGCCGGCAGCATCGCTGAATTCGGCTTCAATGTGCCGGTGCTGGTGGACGAAAGGGGCGTGCTGATCGCCGGCCACGGTCGCCTGCTCGCCGCCCGTCATCTCGGGCTGGCCGAGGTGCCGGTGATCCGGCTCGACCACCTCACCGACGCCCAGGCCCGCGCTTATCGCCTCGCCGACAACCAGCTGGCGCTGAATGCCGGTTGGGACGACGAATTGCTCGCAGCCGAACTGGCCCGCCTCCAGGAGGAAGGATTCAGTCTCGACCTGATCGGACTCTCCGACGAAGATCTGGACCGGCTGATGGCGGAGGCCGAGGCCGACGCCGAGGGCGACGGTGTCGGCGAGGCCAGCGAAGACGACCTTCCCGAGCCGCCCGCCGAT
>VFBG01000264.1 GCA_006515835.1 bacterium
CGAGCCGCACCAGGACCGCGTCGATCCGATCGATCCGCGTCCGCCGGGCCGCAAGTTCCGCGGCGCTCACGCGGCCGTCCCGGCGCCGATCCGGCGGGCGCCGGTCGCCCCGTGCAGATAGCCGCTGACCAGAGGTCCCGGGGGGCCGAGAGGCTCGATCCCCCGCGCCAGCGCCGCTGGCGTGATCCGTCCGGCGACGAAATCGCGGAACAGACGGGAAACCGCGACCATGTCCAGACTGTGCGGCGACAACCGCAGCATCGACACGCCCGCCGCCTCGAGCGCCTCGACCGGAACATCGACGAGCTGGCAGCCGTGCGACAGGGTCTGCAGCCCGTTCATGGCCAGGAAGTCCTGTCCCTCAAGGGTCGCCACATCCATGCCGTCCGGATGGCGGTCGCAGACGTAGCGGCAGGCGTCCCGGTGCAGGCCCTCCATCCGGGCCTGGGCGCAGCGGCTCGACAGGGCGAGCGGCAAACGGCCGAAGGCGAACAGCTCAAGCTCCAGCCCCGGGCAGGCCTGCGCTATCTCCGCGACCGAGGTCAGGGGAAGCTCGACATTGGCGCACAGACGCACACAGCCCATCCGAACCAGCTCCATCGCCGCGGGGGCGTTGTAGACGTTCAGCAGCGGGCCGGCGACGAAGGGAGCCGGCGCCCGGCTCCAGACCGCAGACATGTCTCCGGCCTCGATCAGATGATCGGGGTCCGCGGCGAGTTCCGCCGCCAGCCGACGCTCCCTCGGCGTGGCGGGGAGGGCCAGGGTGGACCAGATCACCGTCTTGCCGGCCGTTTCCAGCCGCTCGGCCGCCCGCGCCAAAACGTCCTGCAGCAGCGGCTGGCGCTTTCCGCACACCACCTCGCCCAGATAGACCGTCCCGACCGGGGCCTCGTCGGCGATCCGGGCGTAGAAGGTCTCGACCCGGTCCGGCGCCCAGTTGAACAGCAGCGGTCCGATCGCCAGGTCCATTGATCCGCGCGGTTCTATGGACACCCTCATCGCCAGCGTTTCCGATAGGCGCCGGTGGTCTCTCGCGCGCCCTCGGCCAGATCGCCCAGCAGCGATTCATAGGGATCCGGCGACTCTCCGCGTTGGATGGCGTCTATGGCGGCCCGGAAGGCGGCGGTGACGCGCGCCACATAGGCGCGGCCTCTCTGTCGCCCCTCGATCTTGACGGCGGTGACGCCGGCCCGGGCCAGGCCGGCCAGCAGACTCATGGCCCGGCCAGCAGACTCATGGCGTTCAGGCTGACAGGGTCTTCGAACAGATAGGCCGCCTCTCCGGACCCGCCGCCGCGGAACCGTCCCTTGCACAGGGTCGGATAGCCGCCGACCTCGCCGGCCGGCAGGCGGTCGATGGCGAAGCCCGACAGCCGCGTGGTGCGCTCGCCATGATCGTCGCTGAAACTCACCGCCTCGGGCGGCGAACACACCCCCGACAGGTTCGGCGAACGCCCGGAGGCGTAGGAGGACAGGGCGCAGCGGCCTTCGGCCATGACACACAGACCGCCGTAGACGAAGGCTTCGGTCTCCACGGTGATCTCCGGGGTCAGGCTTCGGATTTCCTCGACGCTGAGGACGCGGGGCAGGACCACCCGTTTCACGCCGTATTCGCGGGCGTAGAAGGCGATCGCCTCGGGGGTCCCCGCCGCCGCCTGGACCGACAGGTGAAGTCGGGTGTCGGGGTGGTGGGTCCGCATGTGCGACAGCACGGCCAGATCCGCGGCGATCACGGCGTCAACGCCGGCGCCCGCCGCGGCATCGGCCGACGCCCGCCACAGGTCGGTGGCGTCGGCCCGGGCGAAGGTGTTGAGCGCCAGCAGGACCCGGGCGCCGCGTTCGTGGGCCCAGTCGGTCGCCGCCCGCAGCTCCTCGGGAGAGAAGTTCAGGCCGGGGAAATTGCGCGCATTGGTCTCGTCGCGGAAGCCGCAGTAGACGCTGTCCGCGCCGGCCTCGATCGCCGCCTTCAGCATGGCGGGCGAACCGGCGGGGCAGACCAGCTCAAGCGGGGGCGCGGTGGCGCCGGTCATGGGCGGACCTCGCCCTGACGCCAGCGCCCGACGACGGACAGGGCGGTCTGCAGCATTGGATCGAGCCGCCGCGGCAGGCCCAGGATGTCGGCCATCGTCAACTCCGAGGCTTCGAGCGCATTGTGCAGGGCGAGGATGGCGGCGGTGTCGCCGTCGACGTCGATACGGCGCTGGAAGAAGGCTCCGTCGGCGTCCCCGCGTCCGTCAAACA
>VFBG01000265.1 GCA_006515835.1 bacterium
AGACCCGGCAGATGCTCTACGGCGTCGGCGTGTTGCCCGACAACATGGGCGGCGACGTGCCGTTCATCGAAACCAGCGCCGCCAAGGGCACCGGCATCGACGACTTGCTCGAAAACCTGGCGCTCCTCGCGGAAGTGAAGGAGCTCAAGGCCAACCCGAATAAGTCGGCCACGGGCACCTGCCTGGAAGCCAACCTCAGCGAGGGCGAGGGCGTGCAAGCCACCTTGCTGGTCCGCGAAGGCACGCTCCGCAAGGGCGACGTGATCCTGTGCGGCTCCAGCTACGGCCGCGTCCGCCAGCTGTACGACGACCACGGCCGGCCGATCCAGGAAGCCGGCCCCAGCTGGCCGGTCCGCCTCACCGGCCTGGACGAAGTGCCCAACGCCGACGACCCGTTCATCGTCATCTCCGACCTGGCCACCGCCCGCGAGATTGGCGAGAAGCGCAAGGGCAAGGAGCAGGAAGCGGCCTTGCAGCCCCGCGCCGCCATGAGCCTGGAAAGGCTCAGCACCATCAAGGTCGCCGAGCTGAAGGTCATCCTCAAGGCCGACTTCCGCGGCTCGATCGAGGCCATCAAGAAGGAACTGGACAAGCTGACCCACGACGAGGTCCGCCTCAAGGTCTTGCACGCGGCCATCGGCGGCATCACCGAGAGCGACGTGCAATTGGCGCTGACCTCGCCGGAAGACAGCATCATCGTCGGCTTCAACGCGGTGCCCGACGACCGCGCCCGCGCCCTGGCCGAGGAACGCGGCGTGCAGATCAGGCAATACAGCATCATCTACAACCTGACGGACGACATCCGCCAGGCCCTGGAAGGCAAGCTCAAGCCGGAAGAAAGAGTCATTCACCTGGGCCGCGCCGTGGTGCGGAAGACCTTCAAGGTCGGCCGGGTCGGCACGGTCGCCGGCTGCTACGTCACCCAGGGCGTCATCGAGCGCTCGGCCAAGGTCCGCGTCATCCGCGGCGGCCTGGTGGTCTATCCACCCGCCGACCGGACGGCAGCGCTCGAATCGCTGCGCCGGGTCAAGGACGACGTTCGCGAAGTCAAGGAAGGCTTCGAGTGCGGCATCAAGGTTGCCAATTATGATGACATCAAGGTAGATGACGTCATCGAAGCCTACCGCATCGAGCAGGTGCAGCGGACACTGGAAGGATAGAATCCGGACGGCTATCGCGCCGGTCGGCTGGATGGGTAGTGGCCTAGCTCTCACTC
>VFBG01000118.1 GCA_006515835.1 bacterium
ATAATACCCGCCGCCGTTGGCGCAGCTGCCCATGGACAGGACATAGCGCGGGTCCGGCATCTGATCGTAGACCTTGCGCAGGGCCGGAGCCATCTTGTTGGTCAGGGTGCCGGCCACGATCATCAGGTCCGACTGCCGTGGGCTGGCGCGCGGGGCCATGCCGAACCGCTCCATGTCGAAGCGCGGCATCGAGGCCTGCATCATCTCGACGGCGCAGCAGGCCAGGCCGAAGGTCATCCACATCAGCGAACCGGTGCGGGCCCAGTTGATGACGTCGTCCAGCGAGGTGGTGATGAATCCGCGCTCACCCAGTTCGGCGTTCACGGCCTCGAAGAATTTGTCGTGGATTGCTGGATCATAGCCCTCCACCGACGAACGGGCGCCGGTGTTGAACATGGTCGTACTCATCGGCGTGGCCAGGCGCGAGGACGCCGGCCCCACGGGCGAAGCGCCCTGGTTGCCGACCCCGATCAGCGGGACGGTATTGGTCGTCACTCCCATTCGAGCGCGCCCTTCTTCCATTCGTAGATGAACCCGACGGTCAGCACGCCGAGGAAGACCATCATCGACCAGAAGGCGAACACCATGCCCGAGCGCGACAGGTCGAACATCGACACCGCCCACGGGAACAGGAAGGCCACCTCGAGGTCAAAGATGATGAAGAGGATGGAGACCAGATAGAAGCGCACGTCGAACTTCATGCGCGCGTCGTCGAAGGCGTTGAAGCCGCACTCATAGGCCGACAGCTTCTCGCTGTCCGGGTTCTTGGGTGCGAGCACCCAGGCCGCCAGCATGAAACCGACGCCGAGCACCGCCGCGATCCCCAGGAAGATCACGATCGGCAGATATTCGAGCAGGAATGCATTCATCCGGAAGGGACCTTGTCCGCCGTCAACGGGAGGGGCGGATTCGGCGCTTTCTAGCCCCGGAACCGCGCCCGTTCAAACCCATGTGACGAAAGGTTTTTCTTGAGAATGGTTCGCAACCCTAAAGGCCGTTCTGCAGGGCCCCGCACAGCCCACCGGCGCGACCGAAAAACTGTCGCAAGTGGTCGCTTCGTCGCTTGACAGTGCGAGCCCCCCCCGCCTAAACGACGCCCCTCGCCGCGGAGCACTGCTTCGCGTCGGGAGTACGCGGGTGTAGCTCAGTTGGTTAGAGTGCCGGCCTGTCACGCCGGAGGTCGCGGGTTCGAGTCCCGTCACTCGCGCCATTCCCTTTGAAATCGAAATCAGGGAATGGCGCGGCCCCCGCCGGAGTGAACCGGCATCCCCGTCACCGCAGCGTCAGCACCGGATCCTCCGCCGACAGCGCGCGTTCGCGCCCGTCCGGCCCCGCCGTGATCTGCACGAAGGTGAAGCCCCGCTCAGTGAGTTCGTCCAGCAGGCCCGGCAGGGCGGCGATCATCTGCGGCCGCGTCTCGTGCAGGATCAGCACCCCGCCCCGGTTACTCTCCATGGCGTTCAGGGTGATCCGGGTGATCGACTCGGCGGAATAGCCGCGCCAGTCGTCGGTGCCGGCCTCGGCCGATACGACGATGATCCCGCGCTGGTTCAGCCAATCCGCCATGTATGCGCCCTCGCCCAGCCCCGGAAAGCGGAACATCGGCTCGATCCGGGCGCGTTGGTCAGGTGGGGCGTCAGCGAGCGCGGCCTCGAGCGCGGCATAGCTCCGGCGCACCTCGGTGACCTGGGCCTCGCGAGCCCAGTGGCGGAGATAGGTCGGGTGCGACCAGCTGTGACTGGCGACATTGTGCCCGCGGCGCACGACCTCGCGCACCTGTTCGGGATGCGCGCGCACATACTGACCGACGAAGAAGAAAGTCGCCTTGATCCCCCGCTCGTCGAGGATGTCCAGCACCCGGTCATTGTACAGCGCGCTGGGACCATCATCGAAGGTCAGGGCGATCGCCTTGGGCGGTAGCGGCGTCCGGCCGTGCTGGATCGAGCCATAGCGCCCCGGCGGCATCGTCAGGACGGCCTGACCCGCCTGGATTGTCGCGGTCGGAAGATAGGGACTCTCGCTGCCCTCGGCCGGGGCGCGCGGCAGCCAGACGGCGAAGGCGGCCGTCAGGGCGATCAGGAACAGACGCACACACCCTCCCCCGAGGCTCAGGCCCTCACGCTAGCGACCCGGCGGCCCGCAACGAGCACGCTCAACCCGTGGGGGAGATGTAATGTTACGGGTTTCGGCCCGCGACCAGAATGTTCTGCACCCGGCGACCCAGCGGATCGCGGGACTGCCAGGTCTGGCCGACCTCGGCTTCCACCATCTGGGTGCAGAAGCGCGGGATCAGCATATAGGGCCGCATATTGGTCAGGCAGACCTGCTCGCCGGCGACAGACCAGCGCGCCGCGATTCGACGGCCGTCAGAAAACTGCGCCGCATAGGTGCCGTCCGGATTGAACCAGTGCTTGACCCAGCCGCCATCCGGGTAACGCGACACGACTGTATTGCCGAAGACGGAATTCATTTCGGCCCGACCCGGGCCCGCAGCCAGACAGACGACAACCAGTGTCGCTACGGCAGCCGTTCGCAGCATTCCAGCACCCCAACTCAGCCCTTCCCGACACGGACTATTAACAATCGGTTAGGGAATGCCAAGCCCCGACGCCAGAC
The DNA here is from genome assembly GCA_006515835.1 of bacterium. Taxonomy (GTDB): domain Bacteria; phylum Pseudomonadota; class Alphaproteobacteria; order Caulobacterales; family Caulobacteraceae; genus Brevundimonas. Next base: position 2,617 of record VFBG01000118.1, read on the forward strand.
ACACGAATAGTTGACTCTGGCGTGGGGGCTTCTATATGCGGCCCACGTTCGGGACAGGACTGGCGAATCCGCGCCGCCCGCTCGCCCAGAGACAGGGCGGTTCCGCGACATAGCTCGACGACCCGATGCGCGGGCCGTCCTTACCAGTCCCAAGGACCTATGACCGAATTCTCAATGCTGGGCCTCTCGCCCACGACTCTCACCATCCCGGTCGCTCTCGCCGGCCGCGACGTTCTCGGGATCGCCCAGACCGGCACAGGCAAGACCGCCGCCTTCACCTTGCCGATGATCGACCGGTTGTCGTCCGGCCGGGCCAAGGCCCGCATGCCGCGCGCCCTCGTCCTGGCCCCGACCCGCGAACTGGCCGACCAGGTCGCCTCGTCGTTCGAGAAATACGCCAAGGGCACCAAGCTCAGTTGGGCCCTGCTGATCGGCGGCGTCTCCATGGGCGACCAGGTGACCCTGCTGAACAAGGGCGTCGACGTCCTGATCGCCACGCCCGGCCGCCTGCTGGACCTGTTCGAGCGCGGCAAGGTCATGCTGAACGGCGTCGAGATCATGGTCATCGACGAAGCCGACCGCATGCTGGACATGGGCTTCATCCCCGACATCGAGCGCATCTTCAAACTCACGCCGCCGCGTCGCCAGACCCTGTTCTTCTCGGCCACCATGCCGCCCGAGATCACCCGGCTGACGACCCAGTTCCTCAAGGACCCGACGCGGCTGGAGGCGTCTCGCCCGGCCCAGACCGCCGACACCATCACCCAGTATCTGGTGCGCATTCCTTCGACCGATCCCAAGGCCAAGCGCGCCGCCCTGCGCGCCCTGATTGGCCGCGCCGACGTCCGCAACGGCATCGTTTTCTGCAACCGCAAATCCGAGGTCGACGTCGTCGCCAAGTCGCTGAAGCAGCACGGGTTTGACGCCGCGCCGATCCATGGCGACCTCGACCAGTCGCTGCGGATGAAGACCCTCGCCGCCTTCCGATCGGGCGAGTTGAAGCTGTTGGTCGCGTCCGACGTTGCCGCGCGCGGTCTCGATATCCCCGACGTCAGCCACGTCTTCAACTACGACGTCTCGCACCACGCCGACGACTACGTCCACCGCATTGGCCGCACCGGCCGAGCGGGCAAGCTCGGCCAGACCTTCATGATCGTGACGCCGGCGGATGACCGCTCGCTCGACAAGGTCCTGAAGCTGATCAAGATGGATCCCATCGAGCTCACGCTGGACGGCGTCGACTTCTCGCCGGGCAAGGCCCAGCCGGGCCGGGACTCGGGCCGCCCCGAACGGGCCCCCGCCCGCGGCCGTGGCCGTGGCCCCCGCGAAACGGCGCCAGACACTGCGGTTGAGCCCTCCGAGGTGGTCGCACCGGTCCCGATGGTCGAGCCTGCGAAGATCGAAGCGGCCGTCGAAGCACCCGCCGACACCTCGACAGCGGACTCGCCCAAGCCGCGCCGGACCCGGAGTCGTCGTGGTTCCCGGTCAACAGCTGCCGAGTCCGGAGAGGGCGTCGAAACCGCCGTCGCCGCGGCACCGCCGGCAGCCCCCACATCGCTCCCAGGGACCGCGTCCCAGGACCGGCCCGTCCAGGAAACCCACCTTCGGCAGTCGGACCGTCGTGGAGACAATGCGAATGCGGAGCCGCACCGCTCGAACGGGCGTCCGTTCGGCGAAGGCGACATTCCCGCCTTCCTGCGCCGCCCTGTCTCCATCAAGAGCTGAATTAACTCCCAAATCGACGGTCCGCGAACCGGATTTAACCCGTCGTTACGGAACCGCGCATAGCGTTACCCGCGAAATCGGTCGCCCCTGAGCGGCCCGGCGGGGAACTTCGTATGGCGGCTCAGCTCGAAACCACTCTTCGGGGACCTGAAGCCTACGGGCTGGCGCGCAGGGTCATCGAGGCGATGGAGTCAGCGGGCGTCTGGCCGACGCCGCTCAATTTCGAGATCTGGGTCCATTATCTGGGCGACCCGGAAGGCCCGCTGGGCCGCGAGATCCAGCGCATCCTGGCGGCGTGCGAGCCGTTCACAGAGGCGACGGCCGATATGCTCGCGGCTGAATACCTGCCGCGCGGACGACTGACCGAAGAGATTCGCGACGCCGGTCGTGTGCTGGACCGGGAGCTGTCCAGCGTGTCCGACGCCATCTCGAAGGCGCACAAGTCACAAGCCGCTTATGGGCAGACCCTCGACAAGGCTGCCACAAGCATCGAATCAGCCGGCGACGGTGCCGGGCTCAAGGTCATTGTCTCCGGACTGACCTCGGCCACCCGCAAGGTGCAGCGCGAGAACGAGACGCTGGAGAAGCGGCTGGACGCTTCTACCCGCGAAGTTGCTCGCCTGCGGGAACACCTGGAACAGGTGCGCCGCGACGCCATGACCGACGCCCTGACCAATCTGGCCAACCGCAAGGCGTTCGACGAACATCTGGAGGCGGCCTGCGCCAAGGCCGACGCCGAGGACGGCGCGCTGACCCTGGCCGTGCTCGATATCGACCACTTCAAGCGTTTCAACGACACCTGGGGGCACCAGACAGGCGACCAGGTGCTCCGCTATGTGGCCAGCGTCATGGGTCGGGTGGCGAAGGACCCGCGCATCGCAGCCCGATATGGCGGCGAGGAGTTCGCGATGATCTTTCCGAAGGAATCCCTCGGTCAGGTCGAGAATGCGCTGGAGGCCATCCGTAAGGAGATCGCCTCCCGCTCACTGCGTCGCCGCTCGACGGATGACGAGCTGGGGGCGGTGACTTTGTCGGCCGGCTTCGCACGGCGCCGTCCGGGCGAGACCGCGTCGGCACTGCTGGATCGCGCCGATGCGGCACTCTATGCGTCCAAACACGCCGGCCGGAACCGCGTCACCAGCGCTGAACGTCTGGATCAGGCTGCCTGAAGCCTTTCGTCCCGGTCGTTTCGCGGCATAGTAGACCGATGCGCAGCTTCGCCTTCAACGTCGCCTACTGGCTCCTGTCGATCGTCTATGCCTCGGCCGCCGCCTTCGCGGCCCTGACGCCAGGTCGTGGCGCGACCAGCTGGATTATCCGTCGCTATGTGAAGCGGATGGTGCAGGCCATGCGCTTGCTCGCAGGCATCAGACTGCAGGTACGCGGACGCAACCGTCTGCCCGCCGGGGCCTTCATCATCGCGTCGAAACACCAGAGCTGGGGCGATGGCTTCGCCACCTATGACCAGTTCGACGACCTCGCCTTCGTCACGGGCGACCACCTCGAGAAATTTCCGCTGCTGGGCACGGTGTTGCGCAAGCTGGGGGCCATCGTCGTCAACAACTGCGGTGGCCGCGAAGCCCGCGAGGCGTTGAAGCACCGTTCCGCCGACGCCCACGCCGCGGGTCGCAAGATTCTGATCTATCCCGAGGGCAATCTGGCCAAGGTCGGCGAGAAGTTCCGTTATCGCTCCGGCGTCTGGCACATGTACCGCGACTTCGACATGCCGGTCGTGCCGTTGGCCACCAACCTCGGTCTGTTCTGGCCCCAGGAGGCCTTTCGCAAGAACCCGGGGACCGCGACACTGGAGTTTCTCGACCCCATTCCGACCGGCCTCGGCAAGGAAGAGTTCCTCGCCCGGCTCGAGGCCGCGGTCGAGGGCAAGACGTCTGAACTGATTGCGGAGGCCACCGGCCAACCTGCCACACCGGCCGTGCGGGTCCTTGCTCCCGACGAGGTGGCGAAGGCGGCCAGGCTGGCGGCGGCTAAGGCTTAGGTTTGGCCTTGCGCGGCTTCCTGGCGGCGGCCTTCCGAAGGGCGGCGTCGATGGATTGCCGCGCCCAGTCCGCCGCCTCGTCCGGATCGTCCAGCGCGCTCTCCGGCAGCGACCAATAGGCCATCGTCATCTCCTTCCCGTCCTTGGTCGGGAAGGTAAACTGGCGGGCACCGGCCGCGTCCAGCACCGGCGCATTGATGTCGTCCGCCTTCAGCCAGACGACGCCGTCGTCCAGCAGGGCGAAGATCAGGCCATGCGCGTAGACGGCCGCCCCACCGAACATCCGCTTGATCTCGAGCGGACCCAGCGCAGCGAAATGCTCGCGCACCCATTCGCCGAAGTCCGGATCATAGGCCACCGTCAGGCCGCCGGGATCACTGCGCCGTCGTATTTCTGCGCGATGAAGTCCTTGACCGCCTGACTGCGCAGCATGGCTGCAAGGGCGACGATACGTGGATCCGTCCGGTTGTCCGGCCGCGCCACCAGATAGTTCACATAGGGGCTGTCGGCGCCTTCCAGCGTCAGGGCGTCGGTGCGAGGCTTCAGGCCGGCGTCCAGCGCATAGTTGGTGTTGATCACCGCCATATCGACCTGATCCAGCACCCGCGGCAGGGTCGCGGACTCCAGCTCCCGAAAGCGCAGATTCTTCGGGTTCCCGACGATATCGCGCAGTGTCTGCAGTGGATTGACCGGGTCCCTCAACCGGATCAGCCCGGCCTTCTGCAGCAGGATCAGCGACCGCCCGATCGATGAGGCGTCATTGGGCACCGCCACCTGCGCGCCGTCCGGCAGTTCCGCCAGCGTGCGGAAGCGGCGCGAATAGGCGCCCAGCGGCTCGACATGCACGCCCGCCACCGTGACCAGGTCCGAGCCGCGCGAGGCGTTGAACTCGTCCAGATAGGGTTTGGTCTGGAAATAGTTCGCATCCAACCGGCTCTCGACCAGCTGGGTGTTCGGCTGAACATAGTCGTTGAAGACCTTGATCTCGATCTGGATTCCTTCGGCCGCCAGCAGCGGCTTGATGTGCTCCAGGATTTCCGCGTGCGGCACGGCCGTGGCGCCCACGATCAGCGGCGCATCGACGTCGGCCTTCTTCGCGGCCCCCTGTCCGCAGGCGGCGAGCAACAGGGAGGCGGCGGCGAGGGTCAGGAGCGAGCGGCGGATCATGGGCGGGCCTTTCGGGGGAGCGATCAGCGGTGGGAAACGGAGGCGACCAGGCGGTCGCCGAGCATCTGGAGCACCTGCACCAGCAGGAGAAGCAAGACGACGGTCACGACCATGACATCGGTCTGGAACCGCTGATAGCCGAAGCGGATGGCCAGGTCGCCCAGCCCGCCTGCGCCGACCACCCCGGCCATGGCCGTATAGCTGACCAGGGCAATGGCGGTGACCGTCGCGCCGGCGAGTATGCCGGGCATGGCCTCGGGCAGC
>VFBG01000119.1:0-5053 GCA_006515835.1 bacterium
GACCCCGGCGGCCCCCGGTGCCCCCGCCTTCGCCGTCGTCTATCCGGGCGGCACAGTCGAGGGACCGGCCACCGTCGCTCGCGGTCCGGACGGACCCGGCGGCATCCTGAGCTTCACCACGGAGGCCGCGCCCGACGCCGTAATCGACTTCTATCGGCAGCGCGCCGAGTCCGCCGGCCTGGCCTCCGTGATGGCCATGAACACCGGCGACGCCCGCGCCTATGGCGCCGCCGCCAGCGACGGCAGCGGCAAGCTGCTGCGCGTCGTTGCAACCCCGGTCGAGGACGGCCCGACCAGCGTGCAGCTGGACTGGACCGCCGGCCGGTGAAACCCGCCGCCGCCCTGGCCGCCTGCCTGATGATTGGCGGGTGCGCCACGGCTGCCCGGCCCGCCTTCGCGCCTGCGCCGGTCGAGGGCTATCTCGGTTCGGCCGCAGTTACCGCCATGGCGGCGGAATTCAGCCCCTCCCCTGTGGACATGCGGGCCGAACAGTCGGTGTTCGATTCAGTTGAACCGGGCACGGACCGCTGGTGGCTGGCGATTGCCCAGGCCGAACTTCGCCCGCCCGAGGCCGCCCAGCATTTCGACTGTGTTCTCGGGGCCCGTCTGGCGGAGGTGCCGCGCCCGGCCCTGACCCGGCTGATGAACCGGCTGTTGATCGATTCAGCGAGCGTGGCCGCGGCACTGGCTGAGCGTGCGCCACGACGGAGGCCCGTCGCCGAACAACCGGATCTGCAGCCCTGCGTCCGGATGGACGAGTCGGTCCGCAACAGCCCCTCGTGGCCGGCGGGCGGTGCGGTCGCCGGCGCTGCCTATGGCGAGATGTTCGCGGCCCTGGTGCCCGATCAGGCGGAAGCGGCGCGGAGGCGCGGGCGTGATATCGGCGACAGCCGCGCCCTGTGCCGCGTGAACTGGCAGGCGGACGTGGTCGATGGGCTGCAGATCGGGAGAGCTGTCTATGAGCGTGCCGCCGCCACGCCGGCGTTCGCCACCGATCTGGAGGCGGCAAGGGAGGAAGTCGCCGCGGCGCGAGCCGAGGGCCTGACCAGTCCCGGCTGCGCGGCGGAACGCCGGGCGCTGGCCGTCAGGCCGGACGCGGGCTGACCAGCGAGCCGTAGAGATCGGTCCGGCGGTCGCGGAAGAAGCCCCAGGCGGCGCGGTGGCGGTCGATGTAGTCGAGGTCGAAGGTGTGGACCAGCGCCCCCTCCTCCTCCCGCCCGAAGCTTTCGACCAGATCGCCGCGGTGATCGGCGATGAAGGATGAGCCATAGAAGACCTGTCCGGCCTCATTGACCTGTTCATGGCCAATGCGGTTGGCGCCGATGACCGGCACGACGTTGGACACGGCGTGGCCCTGCATGGCGCGCCGCCAGGGTTCGGCGGTGTCCAGTTCCTTGTCGTGCGGCTCCGAGCCGATGGCGGTCGGGTACATCAGCACCTCGGCCCCCTGCAGCATCATGGCGCGGGCGGTTTCGGGGTACCACTGGTCCCAACAGATGCCGACGCCGATGCGGCCGTGGCGGGTGTTCCAGACCTTGAAGCCGGTGTCGCCGGGCCGGAAATAGTATTTCTCCTGATAGCCGGGGCCGTCAGGGATATGGCTCTTGCGATAGACGCCGAGCGCCGCGCCGTCGGCGTCCAGCATGACCATCGAGTTGAAATAGTGCGGCCCTTCGCGCTCGAATATCGAGACGGGGATGGCGACGCCCAGTTCGGCCGCCACAGGCTGGAGCGCCGTCACGCAAGGATGCTCGCGCCACGGATGAGCCGTCGCGAACCAGCGCTCCTCCTGCGAAACGCAGAAATAGGGGCCCTGGAACAGTTCCGACGGCAGGATGACCTGGGCGCCTTTGGCAGCAGCCTGACGGATCAGGTCGATGGTCTTGTCGATGTTGGCCTGCAGGTCTTCGCCGTAGGAGGTCTGAAGGGCCGAAACTGAGAGGGTGCGGGTCATGGTGACTAGTGATTAGTGATTAGTGATTGCTGGTTCTAGCGGACCTGCTTCGCTTTCAAAGAAATGTTGAGTGCCACCAACATCCGGCTGATCTCCTCTGCCGCGCTCAAGAGGGCCCCGGCATCGCTGGCCGGCAAGTACCCTAACCGCTCGGCGAGAAGCAATTGTGTCTCTGCTTCGGCAAGTGAGCCACGAGACATTCCGAGGAACTGCATGAACTCACCAGTGCTTCGGCGAGCCGCACCCTCGGCGATATTTGACGCCACCGACACCGCTGCGCGCCTGATCTGGCTGATTAATCCGAAACGCTCATCCCGTGGCCAGTGTGAGGTCGCTTCATAGACTCCCTCTGCCCAGTCCATTGCTTTGCGCCAGACCAGCACGTCGCGATAGCCCCTGATCCCATCCGTCATTGCCCACCTCCGGTAAGCAACGGATACAACCATTAATCACTAACCACTAACCACTAATCACTCCGCCGCTATGCAGGCTCCTGCTGGGAGATGCAGTGGAAGGATCCGCCGCCACTCAGAATCGCGATGGAGGACAAGGGGATGATCTCGCGGTCCGGGAAGACAGTCTTCAGGCCCTGACAGACCAGGTCGACGGCGCGCGCATTGCCGTAGTCCGGCACGATGACGGCGCCGTTGGCAATGAGGAAATTCATGTGGCTGGCGGGAATGGGCTTGTCGTCCTCGTCGCCGATGAAGCCGGGCGACGGCAGGCGCAGCAGCTTCAGCGGCGCGCCGTTCGCATCGGTCATCTGCGACAACGCCCTTGCCACCGCGTCATAGATCTCGTCGTTGGGATCGCCCTTACCGACGGCCACCGGGCATGCGACGACGCCCGGCGCGACGAAGCGGGCGAGGTTGTCGACGTGGCCGTCAGTGTGGTCGTTCAGCAGGCCGTCGCCCAGCCACAGCACCTTGCGCGCGGCCAGCGAGTCCGCCAGCGCGGCTTCCGCCGCGGCCTCGGTCCAGCCGGGGTTGCGGTTTGGGTTCAGCAGGCACTGTCGGGTGGTGACGATGGTCCCCTGCCCGTCGTGATCCAGCGCCCCGCCCTCAAGGATGAAGTCGTGACGGTCCAGCGCCACGCCGGACGCCTCGCCGATCTGGTCGGCGACCGTGTCGTCGTGCTCGAGCTCATACTTCCCGCCCCAGCCGTTGAAGCGGAAGGCGGCGGCGCTGGCAGATCCCGCTCCGAAGATCGGCCCGGTGTCGCGCAGCCAGATGTCGCCGAATCGGCCGTCGATGACCTCGACATTGGCGACCCCTGCGAAACGCGTCCGGGCGTCGTCGAGCGCCTCGGGCTTGCCGACCATCAGCTTCACGGATTCCCGGCCCGGTCCGGCCAGTGCGCGGACCAGGGCCTCGACCTCGGCCTGGGCCGGTTCGAGGTTCTCCTCCCACAGCTCGCCGTGGCTGGGCCAACCGACCCACATCGCGCGATGCGGCGACCATTCGGCGGGTATGGAGGTGGTCATCGGTGAGAGTGATCCTGAACGGCGGGGGCGGCCGCGCCAGATAGACACGCCGGCCCTCGACTTCAACTCGTTCGGCGACGCGGGTAGCGGCAGGCCGTACATGCGCCGGGCAAAAAGAAAGAGGCGGCCCGTTGCCGGACCGCCTCTCCTTCAGTCTGTCTGTATCGGCTGGGTCTAGAAGCGCGTGCCGATGGTGATCACGGCAGTGCGCGGAGCGCCGATGCCGAAGGTGCGCGGCGAGCCCGACCGGCTGTTGACGCCCGGGCCGGTGTTCACGTCGGCGATCAGCAGGGCGTTGGTGCCCGACGAGATGTTGATCGGATACTCTTCGTCCAGCAGGTTGGAGACGTTGACCTGCACGAAGGCGTTGCGGATGCCGAAGGTGTCGGTCAGGTCGTAGCGGGCGTCGAAGTCAACGACCGTATAGGCCGGGACGCTTTCGTCATTGACGTCGGTGGTGAAGCGCTCGTCCACATACTTGGCCTGGAGGCCAACCGACAGGTTTTCCGAGACCTGCCAGTCGGCGCGGACGGTGGCCATCCATTCGGGCGTCTCGACGACCATCTTGCCGCGGGTCGGGATGACCAGGGCGTCGCGGGTCAGCGGCACGCAGCCGGCGCCGGCGGCCGGGGTCACCGGAGAGACGGCCGGGCAGGTGAACACGCCCACGATCTGGTCTTCCTGCAGTTCGGCGTTGGTGTAGGTCGCCGAACCGTAGAGGGAGAAGGTGTCGGTGACGGCCCAGCCGATCGAGCCTTCGACGCCGAACGATTCAACTTCACCGATGTTGCGGTCGATCGTCGTGTTGAAGGTTTCCGACGCCGGGTCGTTGTCGAGGGTGGAGACGACGCGGTTGCTGTACTGGTTCTGGTAGGCCGCAATCGAGGCGACGACGTCAGAGTTGGTGAACCGGTAGCCGATTTCGTAGTTCTTGGTGAACTCAGGATCCACATCATTCAGCGCGATCGGCTGCACGGTCGTGGCGGTCGGGTTGCGGAAGGCGGTGTAGAGGTTGTCGGTCCGCGGAACGGCGATCTGCTCGGAATAGCTGGCGTAGATGCTGCTCTCACCGAAACGGTAGCCGATCGTCGCGTTCGGCAGGATGTCGTCGTAGTTGAACTCTGACGCATAGGGGGCGACGTACTGGTTCGTATTGCCGGCGAACTGGACGTTGCCGTTCGCAAGGGTCGTGGCGACGGCCTGGGTCGTGCACAGGACGTTGGAAGTGCCGTTCTGCGTATAGCAGTACTGGTTCAGTTCACGCGTGAACTCTGGAGCGCGGACGCCCAGCGAGATGGTCAGGGCGTCGTTGAAGAACTGGCCGCGATAGTCCAGCGAGAACTGGTTCAGGATGGCCAGCGAGAAGCGATCGCGCGACCGGTAGAACGAACCGTCGGTTCCGAAGACGCGGAGGCTGTCGTCGCCCCAGCCTGCCTTGCCGCCGAACACTTCCGGCGGCTCCGACGCGAAGTCGAAGCGGGTCGCTTCGCCGGTCTGGCGGTGACGGCCGTAGTCGTTGGTGTACGACGCGCGCAGACGATGGTTGTCGTCCAGGTCCCAGATCAGCGAGGCCAGAAGGCCGTAACGGCGGGTGTTGGTGTTCGACGGGGTGTAGA
>VFBG01000119.1:5059-7309 GCA_006515835.1 bacterium
TGTAGAGGCCGACGTTGTCGCAGCTGTCGCCGTCGCCGTTCAGATCCACGCCGCCGTTCAGGTTGGCACCGGCGAGGCAGGCCGTGGCGTTGTTCAGGTTGTTGCGATCCAGACGGTCGTCCCGCTCCTGGACCAGGGTGAAGCCGCCGCCGTTGGCCATCACGTACTGGAAGGAGGGGTCGAGGGTCAGGCGAAGGTTATCGGTCAGGCTGTAGCTGAAGTTGCCACGGATATTGCCGGTGTCGGACGGGTTGATCCGCAGGCCGTGATAGTTGGTGCAGCTTCCGGTCAGGATCGAACCGTCGGACAGCACCCGGGTCGAACCAGTGCTCTCGTTCTGGGCCGAGCCGTTGACGCCGTTGGGGCGGAAACAGGCCTGATCGTTCTCGAGATAAACGCCGCTGTTGAACTGCGCCAGGTTGACGAAGTTGTTGTAGAAGTCGTTGCGGTTGCGGTTGTAGTTGAACGCCACCGAGGCGAAGTCGCCGTCACCCAGGTCCTGATAGAGCCGGCCGTTGAGCTGGGTCTTTTCCAGGTCGCCCGGGCCCTTGAACTTGTCGTATTCGGTGCGCGAGGCGGAGACATAGGCGGTCGTGCCCCACGGGCCGAAGGCACCCGAGTCGACGCGCATGAAGACGCGGCCGTAGTTGAACTCGCCGATGGAGGTGTTGAACGTCAGGCCGGCCTCTTCATACGGACGGGCGCTGACGTAGTTGATGATGCCGCCGATGGCCGCGGCCGTCGGGCTGTCGACGTCGGTGGTGCCCTGGTTGACCGAGGCGCGCTCGATCAGTTCCGGGTCCAGCTGCTGGTTGCTGTAGGTGGCGTAGTTGCCGGTGTCGTTCAGCGGCACGCCGTCGAAGGCCAGGCCGACGCGGTTGCCGTCGAAGCCGCGCAGGCGGAGGTTGCCGCCCGAGTTGCCGTAGGGGTCCGAGTTGGTGAAGTTCAGACCGGGAACCAGGTTCAGCGACTGCAGGATCGTCTGGCCGGGGTTCTGGCGGGCGATCAGTTCCTGGTTGATGGTCGAACGGGTCTTGTCGACGTTCTGGGCGACAGCACCGCCGACTTCGCGGGTGCCGCGAACGCCGGTGACGACGACCGTGTCGAGCTCCGAGGCTTCAGCGGCGGTCGTGCCGGTGGATTGGGCCGAGGCGGCGCCGGCGACCAGAAGGCCGCTGAAGAGGGCTGTGGTCGCCCAGAACGCGCGTTTGCGGTTCGTCATTGTCTTTGATCCCCAAAGAAGAAGGGCGCGTGCGCCCGGCATCCGGCGGCAGCCGGCTGAAACTCCCGCCCCCTCTAGGCGTGCCATCGGAAAGTGGGACGACATTCGTGTGACAGTGATATGACACCCGGGTCCGGTGGCGTCAGAGACACACCCGGGGCGGGCATGAAGTTGTGGATGATTCCGCCCGCGCCCGGATTGCCAAGGTCGAGAAATATGTCCTCCGGACCCGGAACGCTTCCGAGAAGCCCTGGCAGCGTCTATTCGCCCCAGACAGCTCGAAGGCGGGCGGCCCGGCCACAAAAGCGGCTGTAGCCGGCATAGCGGACCGGGTTCAGTCGGGCGAAGTCCTGGTGATACGACTCGGCCGGCCAGAACCTCGCCGTGTCGCGAACAGGGGTCACAAAGCGGGCCGCACCGATCCGGGCGGCCGCGGCGCGGCGCGACGCCTCCGCGGCCGGTTTCTGGGCTGCGCTGGCGAAGACAGCGGTCGCATAGGATGCACCCTGGTCGCAGAACTGCCCGTCAGGGTCGGTGGGATCGATGGTTAGCCAGAACCGGTCGACCAGTTGGCGATAGCTGATGCGGGCGGGATCAAACGTCACCTGGACCGCCTCCAGGTGGCCGGTGCCGCCCCGGACCACCTGCTCATAGGTCGGACTGGCGACCCGCCCGCCGGCAAAGCCCGAAACGGCCGCGACCACGCCGGGCATGCGCTCAAAATTGGATTCGACGGACCAGAAGCAGCCACCGGCGAAGACCGCGACCTCGCGGCGGCCGCTGTCCCGCACTTGCGGACCCGCTGGCGCACTCTCGGCCGGGGCACCGGGGGAACAGGCGGCGAGGGCGAGAATAACGAGGCTGACGAGGGCGCGACGCGACATGGGCGGAAACTCCGGCGGCGCGACAGGGTCCGCGCCATGACCGACATACGATGGTCGCGCCCGGGAGGTTTCAGATCAAGGACCGAAAGCAAAACCGCCGGCCCCCTTTCGGGGACCGGCGGCTCTGTGTTGCTGGCCTTCGGC
>VFBG01000266.1 GCA_006515835.1 bacterium
GGGCGCCAGCGTACTCATCCCTTCGCCGGCATGACCCGGATCAGGTTCGACGGGTCAGGGGATCACCCCAATCTCAGCCGCTTCACATGCGGCCCCCCGGAGAACGGGGTGACCCTAGGCCGATGCGGCGGGTGGTTCAATCGGGCCAGACGCCGGTCAGGGTGTCGATGGCGGTCTCGATGCGTGACCAGCCCGCGTCGTCGAGGGTGACGCTCGCAAAGGCACCGCGGGCGGCTGCGGCCAGCGCCAGATGCTGGACGGCGCCCAGCAGGACGACGTTCAGAGCCACAATGTCGCCGGTAGGCGGCACCTTCAGCAGCGGACGCCGGTCGCGGACCCAGGCCTGGATGACGCCGGAGCGGGCGGCCTCCATCCTTCTGAGCAGGGGCGTGTCCTGGGCCAGTTCCCAGGCCAGCAGGCGCAGGATGAGGGGATTGGCGCGGAGCGCACGCAGGTAGGCGGTCAGGGTCTCGCACGCGAACTGGCGATAGGCGGTCGCCGACGACGGCGGCTCGGCCGCCAGGGTCTGGCCCAGCCACAGGTCGAGGCTGACGGCGAGGCGTTCGACCACGCCCTCGACCCCGTCGAAGTAGCGATAGATCAGCTTGCGGTCGACGCCGGCCTCTGCGGCCAGGGTCTGGACGTTCAGGCCGGTCCAGCCCCCGGCCAGCAACAGGCATTTGGCGGCGGAAACGATGCCGGCCTCGGTCGCGGGGCGGTCGCGAAGGCGGACAGGAGAATCATTTGACATGTCCCAAATGTGAGACGTATGAGCAAGTCACGCAAGTGAGACATAAGGGCGGTGGCGATGACCATGACGATGAAGCGCAAGGCCGGACTGGCTATGACGGCCTTTGTCATGGCGGCCAATGTGCCGTTCGCGATGCTGGTGGAGACGTTCGGATACGACGACGTGCTGCGCGAGCCGCCGCTGGAAGTGCTGGCCGCATTCACCGCGGGCGGCCCGCAACTGATCCTGATCTGGCTGGCCTTCGCCTTTGTGGCGTTGAGCTTCCTCGTGGTGTCGAGCTGGACCGGCGATGCGGTGAAGGATGCGGGTGCGCGCTGGCCCCAGTGGGTCGCGGCGGCGGGGGCGGCCTCGGCGGTGGCGCAGGCAGTCGGCCTGTCGCGCTGGGTGTTCGCAGTGCCGGGTCTGGCCGACCAGGCCTTGAGTGGAGACGCGGCGACCTCGGCGGCGG
>VFBG01000120.1 GCA_006515835.1 bacterium
CCGGCCTCGACGCACAGGGACTGCGCCTCGGTCGCGACCAGATCGGCACCGACCAGCTCCAGCCAGCCGAGATCCTCGCTCTCGCGCGCTTTTTCGAACAGCTTTCTCAAGTCCCGGCCGAATTCGAACATGGGGGCTGGCGCTCCGGTCGTCCCGCTTCGGGACCAATACGCGTCCCGTGGACGATACCTAGCAAACGCGACGCCGCGACGGTGGTTCGACCGGAACTGAGGGCCGGATCCGGTCGAATCTTCGTCCAGCCCGCGCGTCGGCAATGTGACCGATGCATGGTTATATCAATAGAGAGCCGCCGTTCACCATTCCCGGCAGAACCCTGTTAGGGGCGGAGCTCTACAGTATCCCCTGAAGTCGGGGGGAATGTCGTTGCCGCAGCGCGCAAGGGCGAGAAACCAGTTCTGGGCTGTCGCGGCGGTTGGCGGCGTGGCGATTGCCGTGCTGACGGGGACGCTTGGGCGGATGGCCGAGGACTTCGACAAGGCGGCGCTTCAACGGGAGCAGGTCGTCGTCGGGAACGGGCTGTCGTCGCGGGTCGCGGAGATCGGCCGGCAAGTGGTTCCGCAGGCCGTCTGGGACGACGCCGTCGTCAATCTCGACAACCGATTCAACCGCGACTGGGCCCGCGACAATATCGGTACCTATCTTCATGTGACCGACGAATTCCGGTTCTCGTGGGTGCTCGACGCTGCTGACAGACCGATTTACGGCATGGATGATGGCGAGGACGTTCCGATGTCCCGCTTCGACAAGATTGCCGGTCCGGCGGCCCGGATTGTCGCCGAGGTGCGTGAGGCGGAGGCGGTGCGGACCTCGACCGCCGCTGGGCCAACGACGGGTCCGCAATCTGCCATCGTCGCCAACGCAACGGATCTGATCGACGGAGAGCTGTTCGTCCTGTCCGCCACGCTGGTGCAGCCGGACTTCGGGACCGCCCGCATCACCGGTCGGCGGGCCCCGGTCATTGTGACGGGTCGGGTGATGGACCAGGCGTTCATCGATTCGTTCAGCCGACGTTACATGTTGGAGGACGCCCACCTGCACATGAACGACTCTCGTGGCGAAACGGCTCAGGCCCATGCCGGGGTTTCAAATCCCGCTGGAAAGAACGTGGCCACGCTGGACTGGATGCCGCAGAGGGCCGGCGACTGGCTGTTTCGCAAATTCCTGCCGCTGACCCTTGCCTTGCTCGCCGGCATGCTGGCGCTCGCCCTGATCGCCTACCGCAAGGCGCACGCGGCGACGCGCGCGGTGGTGGCCAGCGAGCAGCGCGCCGTCCACGTCGCCTATCACGACAGGCTGACGGGTCTCGGCAATCGCGAGGCGCTGGACGAGCGGATCGACCGCCTGCTCGCAGACGCCAGGACCGATGGTGCGCGCTACGCGCTCCACTGCGTCGATCTCGACAATTTCAAGGAAATCAACGATCTCAGCGGGCACGCCGTGGGTGATGAACTGCTCCGCATCGCGGGCCGTCGTCTCCGGCGGCTGGCCGGAGCCGCGGATATGTGCTTCCGGCTCGGAGGCGACGAGTTCGCCCTGCTCCAGCCGGTCACCGACGAGGCCGAGGCGGCGGCATATGCAGACCGCGTTCTCCAGGCCCTCTCCAAGCGTTTCGCCCTCAGTGTCGGGCGCCTGCAACTGACGGCCAGCATCGGCGTCAGCCTGAGTGATCCGGCGAACCCCGACGCCGGCGACCTGCTGCGCAGAGCCGATCTGGCCCTCTTTTCCTCCAAGCGCGAAGGCCGGGCGCGGGTCATGCTCCACGATCGTGACATGGACGAATCCGTCCGTCGCCGTCGCGGCCTGCAGGACGCGCTTCGCCGTGACCTCCGGGCGGGCGCCTTGACCATGGTCTACCAGCCCCAGGTCGACCGGAATCGCGCCCTCATTGGCGTCGAGGCTCTGGTGCGCTGGACGTCCGCCGAGTTCGGGCCGGTGTCGCCGGCGCTGTTCGTGCCGCTGGCCGAAGAGAGTGGGATGATCGAGGCTCTCGGGGCCTTCACCCTGAAACGGGCCTTCGAGGACAGCCTTCGCTGGCCGGGCCTGAAGACGGCGGTCAACATTTCGGCGATCCAGCTGCGCGATCCGGACTTCATCGCCCGTCTCATCACACTTGCTACTGACACAGGCGTCAGCCCGTCGGGCATCGAGCTCGAATTGACCGAAGGCGTTCTGGTGGATCGCGGCAACGGAGCCTCGCAGCGGCTTGGCGAACTCCGCGAAGCCGGCTTCTCGATCGCAATCGACGACTTCGGCACGGGCTATTCCAGCCTGTCCTATCTCAGCCGTTTCCCGATCGGGAAGATCAAGATCGACCGGTCCTTCGTTATCGACATGGGTCAGTCGAAGTCAGCCGACGCGCTGGTGTCGACCATCGTCCAACTCGGCCGCTCGCTGAACATGCGCGTGATCGCCGAGGGTGTGGAGACGCCGGACCAGTGGCTGCGTCTGGCCGCGGCGGGCTGCAACGAATTCCAGGGCTATCTCGCCAGCCGCCCGGTCTCGGCAGAGGCCATCGACCGGATCTATGCGGGCGAAGTCGTCGAGGTGGACGGACAGGATGCGCGCTACGCACCCGAATACCGTCTGGCGGCAGCCTAGCCCCGCTCCTTCGTCTTCGTGAACGCCACGACCGGGAACCGCTCCATCACATAGCCGGTCTCCCAGCTGGACTTGGCCAGGAAGACCGGGTCGTCGTCGATGTCGCGGGCCATCTGGCCGCGGTATTTGCTCATGAAGTCCTCGAGATCGGCCTTGGTCCCACCGATCCAGCGCGCCTCGGCCCAGGGCGAAGGCTCGAAGATGACTTCCAGCCCGTATTCCTCGCCCAGCCTGTCGGCCATGACCTCGAACTGCAGCTGGCCGACAGCGCCGACGATGAAGTCGCTACCCATCTCCGGCCGGAACAGCTGGGTCACGCCTTCTTCAGCCAGACCGTCCAGCGCCTTCTTCAGGTGTTTGGCTTTGAGCGGATCCTTGACCCGTACGCGCTGCAGGATTTCGGGCGCGAAGTTCGGCAGGCCGGCGAAGCGGATCAGGCCGGTCTCGGACAGGCTGTCGCCGACGCGCAGGACGCCGTGGTTGGGGATGCCGATGACGTCGCCGGCATAGGCGTCCTCGGCCAGTTCGCGGTCGCTGGCGAAGAACATGATCGGGGCGTTCACCGACAGCTGTTTGCCGGTGTTCTGGACCTTCAGCTTCATGCCGCGCGTGAACTTGCCTGAGGCCATGCGGAACATGGCGATGCGGTCGCGGTGGTTGGGGTCCATGTTCGCCTGGACCTTGAAGACAAAGCCCGTGACCTCGGCCTCGCCCGGGGCGACCGTCAGGGGGACCGGCTCGGCGGCGTTGCGCGTTCCGGCCGGCGCGGCCTTGTGCGCCTTCATGACTTTCGGAGGGGGCGCCCATTCGCCGATGGCGGCCAGCAGTTCGTCGATGCCGAAATGGCGCAGGGCCGAGCCCCACAGCACCGGCGTCATATGGCCTTCGAGGAAGGACTGGCGGTCGAAGGCCGGATATCCGCCCTCGACCAGTTCCTGCGCCTCCAGCAGGGCCTCATGCTCGCCGGCCTCGAAATACTGCCCGGCCTCGGACAGCGGCAGGGCTTCGGGGTGGGGCACGTCCTCGGCCGCGCCCGCGGGCTTGCGGGCATAGGGCTGGAAGCGGCCGGTGCCCATCTCGACCATGCCGCGCAGGCGGTTGCCGCTCTGGGCCGGCCACCAGATCGGGGCGGGGTCCAGCTGAAGCCGGCTGGCAATCTCGTCCAGCAGGGCCATCGGGTCCTGGGCCTCGCGGTCCAGCTTGTTGATGAAGGTGCGGTCAGGGTGCGATAGGTATCTTCCGAGAAGTCCTCGTGGCCCGGCGTGTCGAGCAGGTTGAACATCTTCCCGTCGTGCTCGAACGTCATCACCGACGCGCTGACCGAGATGCCGCGCTCCTTCTCGATCTTCATCCAGTCCGACTGCGTGCGCCGGTTTTCACCGCGCGCACGCACGGCCCCGGCCGCGCGGATGGCTCCGCCGGCAAGCAGGATGTGCTCGGTCAGCGTGGTCTTGCCCGCATCGGGGTGCGCGATGATGGCGAAGGTCCTGCGGCGCAGGGCCTCCTGTTCGAGAGTGAGCTTCGACATGGTGGCGGGGGTTAGCGCGGACGGGGCCGAAAGTCACCCGTCAGCGAATAGCCCCTGGTCAGGCAGGGTCATTGGAGCCATCGTCAGCCCCGCCGTGACGATCCGGTCACGCAATCGGGCGCCGCCTTGGAAACGCAAGGAACGGCCATGGCCCTCGACCTTCCAGACCATCCCCGCCGCAGGCGCTAGGGCGCGGCCGCGGGCTCTTCGTCGACCACCGCAACAGCCCCGGTCGCTGACGCGATGGCGGCGAGCATGCTTCGGGCGCGGACGCGGTCCGCACCCGGGTGGGGCGCGTTGGCGACCGGATCCAGCATCGTCTTCGCCTCACCCCACAGAGACCTGGCCATATAGGCCTCGGCCAACCTCAGCCGGTTCTCGTCGGCTTGCGGGGCAAGGGCGGTGGCGACCTCCAGGGTCGATATGTCGTTGGCGGTGGGATAGCCGGTGTGCCCGCGACGCGTGTCGTTCAGGCCAAGGTAGATGCGGAAATCCAGCGGCTTGTGTTCCATGGCCTGACCCAGATAGGACATGGCGAGGCGTCGCCGGGACGCAGTGTTCCCGGACTCCGGCTCCGCCTTGACCTGGTCCATCAGGAGCGCGGCGGCGATGCGTAGCGCATCCGCGTCCGTGGACGTGTCCGACAGGAGCGGTTCCAACGCCTCCAGACCCGCCGCCGGGTCGCCCTTCAGCCGATGCGCGCGGGCGGCGACCAGCATGGCCATGCGCTGGCCGGGGCGCCGCGCCGCGGCCGCGAGGGCGTCCGTTATCAGTTCAGCGCGATGCTGGGCCGCCTCGCGGGCCAGCTCTGCCCTTCGCCCCTGCGAGCGCGGATCATCGGGGTCGTTGTCGGGCGGGACGACGATGGGTGTGTCGTCCAGTCGAAGGTCAAACCAGACCAGGGCACCCTGATCCGCGTCCAGGGTCGAAATCGCGACCTCTGGCATCGGGATATCAATCTGGGGAGTATAGTAGGTGATGCGCCCCAGAAAGTAGCGGCGCATGTCGTTCTGGAGTTCGACCGAGGTGCGCCCGATCACGGTCTGCATGGCCGCGATCGGGTCCGCGCCCCGGATCACGGCGTTCAGATACTGGCTCAACATCCGCTGCCGTTCGGGCGTACTCATCAGATAGTGGGTCAGCCCCCAGGCCTGGGCGTAATAGTCGAAGACGCGGGCCCGCCCGGATCGACTGATCCGCCATTTCAGCACGTCCGCCAGGGGAGCCCATTCGTTGGCCCCGAGCTGCGTGAACATCAACATCCGGCCGCGGTCTTCTCGTCCAACCTCGATCTTTTGCGGTTCCATGACGACGGTGGAATAGTATTCGGCGAAGCCCTCCACGAACCAGGACGGATAGGCCTCGGCCGACATCTGGAACATGAAATGGTGCGCGTATTCGTGGAACAGGGTGCTCATCGCCTCCGGGTTCGAGATGTTGGTCACCGTGTAGATGCGGCCCGCGTCGGCTGAGTAGAAGCCGGCGATGCTGTCCGAACCCCCGGGCAGAATACGGCGCATGTCGCGCGCGCCGTCCGCCAGATAGATTTCAAGTTTCGGAATCTGGACGTCGCTCTCGATCGGATAATAGGTCCGCAGAAGGGCGTCGAAACGTTCGATCTTGGTGGCGTAGGTGCGCAGGGTGCGCTCGGACACGTCGCCGTAGATGATGAAATGGTCGGTTTCCGCCCTCTGCCATTCTGCGCGTGCGGGTGTTGCGGCGAATGCGGCTGTCGCCAGAACGATGGCGGCCAATAGCTTGATGACGTTCATGGCCCGGCCTCCCCGATCTGCGTGATGGTCGCAAGGTCGTACAAGCTTTGCGAGTGGTCAATCCTTTGGGGTCCGGACTGCCACACCCTGCCCGGCGCGCCGGCGGCGCGCGTTGGCGTTCAACGCGCTGGTCCGAGCCTCAGGGCGTCTCTTCCTCGCCGGCGTCCTCTTCCGACACCGACGAGGCAGCGGCTTCCTCGGCGCGGGCCTGTTCCTCGGTCAGGCCGCGGGCGCGGTTGAGGATCGCCTGGGCTGCCTCCGCGGCCGCGCCGCCATGCGGGCTGTTTGCGAGTGGCTCGATGGTTCGGATCGCATCCTCGCGGCGGCCCGCTGCAAGATAGGTTTCCGCCATCTCGGCTCGCGCCCGTGAGAGTTGCGGTGCCAGTTGAAGAGCCAGTTCGCGGGTGGCGATGTCGTTGTCGTTGGGATAGCCGGGCGCACCCTCCCGTGACTGGGCCAGCAACATGAAGGTGCGGTAGTTGGCGTCGTCGAGACGGAATGCGCGCGCCAACAGGGTGCGGGCTTCTGTCCGCAAGGCGGCTGCCCGCTCCTCGTCCTCGGAGGCGCGTTCCAGCAGTGAGGTCGCGAGATACTGCAGGCCGACCACATGGTCAGGGTGGGCTTCGATCAGCCGCCGAAGCACCGCGTCTCCGGCGTCGCGCTCGCCCAGATGAATTTCCGCATGGCCCAGCGCGACCATCGCATCCGGATCTTCGGGATGCCGGGCGGCCAGGCGACGGACTTCCCGCAAGGTGGCGTCGCTGTGTTCAGTTGGAACTCCGGTCAGGCGCAGGTTCATGAGGAGGAAGTCATTGGCCGAGGCGGGCAGGGAGGTCACCACAACCTCGGCCTGGGGAAAGTTGTTGGAGATCTCGAAATACGGGATGGCGCCCATGTACCGCCGGAGGGTCTGGCGTAGCTGTGCATTGGAAATGCCGGTTGCGCGCGGCATGGCCTCGATGGGGTCGCCCCCGGCGCCGACGTCTTGCAGATAGGCGTTCAGCTGGACCCGGCGTTCGTCGTTACCCATGAACCAGTGGGTGAGCAGCCAGGCCAGCGGATAGTAGGTTTCGTTGTTGCGCCGGGCCTGGCCTGATCGCTTGGCCAGCAGGTCATTCATGGGCAGCCAGCTGGAGGCCCGAAGCCATGAGCCGCGGATATCGTTGTATTTCCCGATCTGAATCCGGTCGTCCCGGATATCGACGGTCATGAAGTACTCGGCAAAGCCCTCGACGAACCAGGCCGGGTAGGTCGAAGCAAAATTCTGCATCATGAAGTGGTGGGCGTACTCGTGCAGGAGCACGTCATCACCCATGCCGCCACGCAGGGCGACGGCGAAGATGTCTTCGTCCCGCGCCGCATAGAATCCGGCGACGTTCTCTCCGACGTTTGGATTCACACGCCGCAAACCCCGAGGCTCGACCAGATAGATCGGCAGCTTGCGAGGCGGCGCGACCGTTGGGTCCAGCCCCATCAGGGAGCGCAGCACCCGGTCAAAGGTTTCGAGCTTGCGCGTGAAGGCGACCAGTTCACGCGGGTTTCCGTCGCCATAGACGATGAAGCGTTCGCTCTCCGCCTTCAGCCATTCGGCTCTTGCGGGTGTGGCGGAGAGGAGCGTCAGGGCGAGAAGGGTCGCGCCGAACCAGCGGGCGATGTCGGATAGTTTCATGGTGCGCAACCTCTCCGGACCGGCCGGCTCACCCTAACCGGGCGTCGAGGCGCTGTCCAAGGTTGTGACGGCCGTCAGGCGGCCATTCGCATCCAGACCGCGCGATCAGCGGCGAGGGCGTTCAGCTGGCCCTTGGCGGCGCGGGCCTTGAGCTGGCGCATGACGGCGTCAGGCAGGGCGCAGAACTGCGGCTCGACCAGTGTCGGGTCGCAACCGGCGGCCGGGGCGGCGAACAGGGCGGCGTTCACGTCCGGCGACCGGTCGTGGATCAGCCAGGCCAGGCGACGCGCGCGCTGCGGGTCGTTGATGTGCATGAGCGGATCCTCGGAAAACAGTTCGCAACCGAGTTCCAGTACATAGTCGAGCTCGAGGCTCTCAAAGCGGCGCGCGTCGCCGGGCGTGACCGGGCTGGCCTCGTCCAGATCGAACACCACGTCGTTGAGAAGAAAGAGCATCGACAACACCCACCATCGCTCCGGGCTCATTGCGGCCCGTTGAAGCTGACCATAGGCGCCTCCGCTTGAGGTTCCGTTCCCGAACGCAGTTAAGGATTTCGCACTGGCGGCGGGGGCCGGTCACAGGTGGTTAGGCACGAGGCAGCAGGCATCAGGCAACGGGCAACAGGAAGGGCCGGGCAGGCTCAGGAGTGGCGGGCAGGGCGTCAAACGACCTGTTGCCTGTTGCCTGTTGCCTGTTGCCTACTGCCTGTTGCCTCCCTCCCCCGCCACCTTCTCCGTAATAAAATGCCGCCCCTCGCGGTCCTCGATCTCGACCACCCATAGATCGGGGTCGTAGCCGGCCTGCCGCTGGACATAGGCATCGAGTTCGCTCTCGAACTCGCTCTCGACGGGCTGCATCCACAACCGCTCACCGTCGGGTCCGAAGGCTTCACTATAGAGTCGGGCACGGCGGCTGGAGGTGTCAAAGGCCTTGACGATGACCGTCCCGGCGCGGGCGTCGCCCTTGCGCGCGACCGTGGCGAAGGCTCCGCCCAGCTCGGCGCGGCGGATCAGGGCGGATACCCAGAGGTCGCTCGACAGAAGCACTTTGATAACCCTGCTCGCTGCCGAACATCGCGTCGGCCGGGGCCGCCGACACCTATTATGAGCGTGCCTTCGTGGTCGCCGCAGACGCCCGATGCAATCTTTTCGCGCCGCAGATCGACGCCGCCCTGAACGCGGCTACGGCCCAGGCCCGGGGTGCCGCCCTGCGTTCGGGCGCGGCCGAGTCCGAGCTCGTCGCTGCGGCCGGTCGTGCCCGCGCGCGCGCCGGAACGGTGTCCTGCGCCGATCCGCAGCTGGCCACGGTCCGTGCGCGTGTCGATGGCGCCTTCGCGGGCTGGCTGCGCACGCCGCGCATGGTCTTCCCCGGCGTCCGTCGCTCGTGGGTCGCGAACCGCATCAGCTCGACCGAGGCCAACTGGCGGCTGCAACAGATGTCCATGGTCGGCGCCTCGCCGGTGGCCTTCGGCTATGCGGGCAAGGGCGATGCGCCCGGCCTGACCGCTGTGGTCAGTTTCGTCGGCCGCTCGCGCCCCTATGCGGCGCGCATCGTGCTGCGTGATCCGGTCCGGGTCTCGCGTCCCTGGCTGGCCGGGGACGGCCTGGTTCCGGTCTCGGCCCGCGCCAGCCATTGGGCTACGGGCGTCGCTCCCGCCGATCCGACCCTGCTTGCCGAGGAGCGCCGCACCGGAGAGGCCTGGCGTTTCCCTGCCGCGACCGCCGCCGCCCTCGAGCGTCTGGACCCCCGCGAAACCTTCGCCATCGAGTTCCATTTCCGCGATGGCAGCGTGGCAACGGCGAAATTCGAGGCGGGGGATTTCACCGCTGGCCGGGCGTTTCTGGCTATGGGCATGCTCTAGGGCACGTTGCACCACGTCGAGAGCAGTCGGTCGGCTACCGGATCGTAGACCACATTCACGACGGCGCACCCTTGGTGAGAGACTTCGGGCAGCCCATCGCGACGATGGGTCAGCACCACGCCGGCCGGTCGTTGCATGACGCTCTCAAGCACCAGCACGCCCGCGATCCGTCGCCCGGTGAAGTCGGCGGCAGCCAGCGCGGGGTCCGGGGAGCTGATCGTCGTGAACGCTTCCGAGCGCAGGGTGACGAAGGCGTAGTGCCGGACGTACTGGTCCAGCGGTCGAGCGCGATCGGGTGGGCTCTGCGGCGCGCCCGGCGGAGATCGGAACCCGGCCAGCCCTTCCGAAAGAATGATGCCCAGCTTCGCCTCCAGCCGGCGAACCTCCCCGGCAGTTGGCGTCGGAACCGGCTGATCGCGAAGCGGCGTGGCGATGGCGGCCAAGGTCCCCGCACCCGCCAGACCCATCAGGACCAGGGCACCGCGCATATCGCTCAGCCGCCACCCTTCATCGGCATCTGGATGATCTCGGCCCCGCCCTCCGGTGCCGGCGCGCGGGCAATCAGGGCCACGGGCAGACGCACCGTAACCGCCGTGCCCTCACCCAAGGTGCTGTCGATGCTCATCCGGCCGCCGTGCAGTTCGGCGAAGGCGCGGACCAGCGACAGGCCGAGACCTGTGCCCTGACGGCGCTGCTCCATCTCGCCGGCCTGTTCGAACGGCCGGCCCAGACGGCGCACGTCCTCGGGGGCGATGCCGACGCCGGTGTCGGCGACCACGACTTCCAGATAGGGGCCGATGGCCTCGACCGTGACGGTGATCGACCCGCCTTTCGGCGTGAATTTCACCGCATTCGAGAGCAGGTTCAGGGCGATCTGCTTCAGGGCGCGCTTGTCGGCCGAGACCTCGACCGGATCGCCGGGCAGGACACTGGACAGGCTGACGCCCTTGTCGTCGGCGTTGACCCGGACGAGCGCCATGGCGGCGGACACCACCTCGCGGGCGTCGAACCGCTCCAACGTCAGGGCGTAGCGTTCGGCCTCGATCTTGGTGACGTCCAGCACGTCGTTGATCAGGTCCAGCAGGTGGCCGCCGGCCTGATGGATGTTCTCGGCGTATTCCCCGTAGCGGTCGGGCAGGGGGCCGAAGATGCGCTGGCGCATGATGTCCGAGAAGCCGAGCACGGCGTTCAGGGGCGTGCGCAGCTCATGGCTCATATTGGCGAGGAAACGGGTCTTGCCGGCTTCGCGCGTCTCCGCCTCGGTGCGGGCGATCTCGAGACCCAGCTCGCGGGCGTACTGGGCGGTGGCGTCGAAGACCTGGGCGATCAGGCGGGGACCGGAGGGGTCGTCCAGCCGCCGCACGATCAGCTGCACCCGGCGGTCCAGCGCCATCCGGGGTGCGAACAGGGCCGCGCCGTCGTGCCCTTTCAAGGCGCGTTCGATGGCGTCCAGCAGCCTGGGCCGGTCCGGTGCGTGTACCGCCGCCACCAGTCCGTTCTCGAACAGGGGATCGACTGGCAGCGAGACGGGCGGCGCGCCATAGGCGGCCAGCACGCGCCCGGACGGTTCGAGCACCAGCGTCAGTCCGGGCTGGGCGGCCAGCAGGGTCTCGACGCGGGCGGTCTCGGCTTCCGCCGCCGTCAGACGCGCTTCCCGCTGTCGCCATGACAGCCGCACCGCCAACGCTGCGGCGGCGGCAGTCAGCAGGGCCGAAATGGCGGCCAGTCCCGGCAGGTACGGGCCGGCATTGACCCACGCGGCCAGCATGCCCGCGACAGCCGCGACGCCGACCGCCAGCGCCCCGACCTGCACCGGTCGCGGGCCGCCGAGGGCGATCCCCGCCGCCAGAGGAAGAAAGACGAAGCCGCTCAGGGGGCCGGTCAGTCCGCCCGACAGAGCGGCCGTCAGCGCGGCGGCCAGGCTCCAGACGCCCAGCTGGATCATGCGTTCGCGGGCACCGTCCTGCCGCAACAGACCCAGTCCACTCAGGCCGGGCACGACCATGGCCAGGACGCCGTAGAACAGCGGCCCGTCGATGCCGCCAATCCAGCGTCCGCCCAGCGCCAGCAGGGCCGCCGCCACCGCCCAGCCCGCATGCCACGCAGCCAGCGACGGACGATCGCTCGCCGGAGCGTCGGGCAGGGGCTTCGGGTCAGGGTGGACGGACTGGATCAAGGGCGGGTCGGGGCGGGCCGGACAGGACGCCGCCGGCTCTTTCAGCCTAGCCTCCCGGGTGAGTCGTCCAAAGCCCGCACCCGTTCCAGGCGACTGCCGAAAAGCCTGTCCGGGCGGATTTCCGGGGAAAGGACGGGCGGTTGTCGTTAACGCCGGTCCGGCCTATCTGGCGCCCATGACTGATGCCCCCTCCATCGACGACGTCCTGGCCGAACTGGTCGAGGAGTTCGACCTGCTCGGCGACTGGGAAGGACGGATCGAATACGTCATCGAACTGGGCAAGGGTCTGGCGCCCCTGCCGGACGAGGATCGGACCGAGGCCCACAAGGTGCCGGGCTGCGCCGCCCAGGTCTGGCTGTCGGTGCGCCGTGAGGGCGATCGCCTGGCGTTCGCCGCCGACAGCGACAGCGCCCTGTCCAAGGGCAACATCGCCCTGCTGCTCAGGCTTTATTCGGGTCGAACGCCGGCGGAAATCCTGGCCTTCGACGCGCGCGCTGCGCTCGATCGCCTGGGTCTGCCGTCGGCCCTGACGCGTCAGCGCGCCAATGGCCTGAACAGCATGGTCGGCCGCATCAGGGACGCCGCCGCGGCCGCTTGAAAGCGGCCTCAGTAGTAGGAGCCGCGCACGGTCATGGCCGGACGCTCGCCGGGCTGTTCGGTGACCTCGACCGCCAGACCGTACTCCTCCGGATAGGCGCTGCGGCGGTCCCAGCGCCAGGCGTTGTCCGGCGGGCTGGTCCAGTACCGGGGATCGCGGAAGGCGCGGCGGCCAAGGTCGGCCAGTTCGCGGGCGCTCGCCCGGCTGGACGAGATTGTGCAGCTGGCCTCATAGGCCGGACGCGCGTCGCGTTCGACAGACCCTTCCTCGATCTTCACGCGCCAGACGCCGTCGTTGGACACCATGGTGACCTCGGACGCCCACTCATCCAGCGGCGCGGTATCGGTGACGGGCCGGCGGAACTCGAGTTCGCGGGCAGCGCGGATCGAGCGCTCGAAAGTCTGGGCGCGGTTGGCGTAGGGCAGGCAGACTTCGGTCAACAGACCGGCCGGAACGGTTTCCTGGGCGGCGACCGGGGCTGCCAGGATCAACAGGCCCGCAAACAAGCTTGAAACTGCGACTGACTTCACCGTCATCCCCGGGGCTCGACGGCTGTTGGGAGCCCGTCACCTGAACGCGATAGCGCGCCCGAGAGGGGCGCGCTTTCAACTTCACCCTACGGCTGAAACACGGCTGGAAAAAGTTACGAGCCTGTAACGTTGGATTGTCCGCGGTCCTTCGCGGCCCCTCGCGCGTCAACCGATGCGATAGTGTCCGGCGAGAGCCGTGAGGCCGTTCAGCAACTGAATTTTCCCCTCCCGGCGACGCAATCCCAGGTCCCTTTCGGCCGCCTGCAGGGCCGAGGCGCGGATGCAAATGGCCTCGACCATGGGTCGAGCGGCTCCGCAGGCCGCAAGGGCGGCCTCGACCCGCCGGGCTGCCGCCATGGCCGGATCGCCCGGCTCCGCCCGCAGCGCCGACCCGCCTCCGGCGCGCGGCAGGGCGTCCCATCGCAGGGTGAGCGACGGCCCACGTGCCGCCACCTCTGCGTCGAGGCCCAGGCGAGCGGCGGCGGCCACCTGGGCGGCGCAAAGCCAGGGGCGCCCGTCTGCGTTCTTGCGTTGCGCAAGCCAGGCCACCGCCGACTGACCCAGATTGGCCGCCCGGGTTCGGGAGCGCCTTCCCGGTCCGGTGTAGTGGTGCGCGCGACCCAACCGCCGCCGGGTCGTCGCCTCAGGCCGGGGTCTTCGATCAGCTTACGGAATCCGGCCTCATCCACGACCAGGACGATGCGGCCGCGGCGGTCCCCGCCGGGTCTCAGCCCGTAGCCGCCCTCCACGGTTTCGATCCAGCCGCCCCGACGGGCCAGAAGTCGTCGGGCGCGGGCCATCCCGCCGGCCTGGTCTGCGCCCCCCGTCATGCCGGAAGCTCGCAGGCCGGCGCCTCGAGAATCTGGTTCACACACAGCTCGAGCCGATCGAGCAGGGCATCGACCGAGGGGTGATCGCGCCCATCCTCGGCCCAGCGACAGGCCGCCGCCGCCGTCGCCCGGTTCAGGCCGAAGGCGTGGGCCACCCGGTCCAGCGGCCAGCCGAAGGTGACATAGGCAGTATAGAGCGCCAGCCACCGCGCCCGGCAGACACGCCCCTTCAACCGTACGGGCGCCGTCATCTTATCCACGCTGATCCCCGTCGCCGCGGCGACCAGCTGCAAGGCCAGTCCGGCGCGTATGCGGTCCGCGTCGGCGACCGGCACGCGGTAGATATCGACCATCTGAAACTCCCATCATACCAATGCGCCGGTCATTAAGGCCCGCCGGCGCCGATGATGGAATATAATCCTATTGATGCGTCGAAAACGGACGCACCGGCGACCTTCCGCCACCGGTCGACAATTTCTCGTCCACTTGACTCAGGACTCTCGACGCCGATTCGCAAATCAGCCTACGATTCGACTCAATGGGATGGCGTTAACCTTTCTTAAGTTTTTACTCGGTTAACTCTCGAACAAGGTTACCCGGCATTTGATGTCCGGAATTACTGTCAAGCTTTGCCTGGAGGGGCATGAATGCGCGTCCTGCTTATCGAAGATGATCATGCGACCGCGCAGAGCATCGAACTCATGCTCAAGTCCGAAGGGTTCAATGTCTACACGACGGACCTGGGTGAAGAGGGCATCGATCTCGGCAAGATCTATGATTACGATCTGATCCTGCTCGACCTGAACCTGCCCGATATGAACGGGCTTGAGGTTCTGCGTCAGCTGCGTGTCGGCAAGGTCAATACGCCGGTGATGATCCTCTCGGGTTCCTCGGAGATCGAGACCAAGGTCAAGACATTCGGCGGCGGCGCCGACGACTATATGACCAAGCCCTTCCACAAGGACGAACTGATCGCGCGCACCCACGCCGTGGTCCGTCGCTCCAAGGGGCACGCCCAGGCCATCATCCACACCGGCGAGATCGCCGTGAACCTGGATGGCAAGACGGTCGAGGTGAACGGTCACCGCGTCCATCTCACGGGCAAGGAATACCAGATGCTGGAGCTGCTCTCGCTCCGCAAGGGCACGACCCTGACCAAGGAAATGTTCCTCAACCACCTCTACGGCGGCATGGACGAGCCCGAGCTGAAGATCATCGACGTCTTCATCTGCAAGCTGCGTCTGGGGCCGCGGCTATGTGCTGCGCGACCCGTCGGAAAGCACCGTTGCAGCCCCGGCCAGCGCCGCCGCCTGATCGGTTCGACGATCGAGACATTGGAACGCCCGCCGGAGTGATCCGGCGGGCGTTTTGCTCTCAGATAGCCACGATCAGATCGTAGTGCGCCGTCAGGGCTCCCGACTCGGACCCGGCTCCTGGCGTGTAGGGCCGAATGAGACCTTCGCGCTGGGTCGCCGTGATCTGGCTGAGCAGAATATCCGCGTCGTTCTGGGGGGCGCCCGCGACATACAGCTGGGTGGTCAGACGGCGAACGCCGCGGGTCGAGACCGCCGCATGGATGTGTGGCGCGCGCCAGATCTGCTCGCCATCGAGAACGGCCGCATACGACACCGGCTTGATGGTGCGGAAGCGGAAGGCCCCCTGGGCGTCGGTGAAGGCCTTGCCATAGCCCTGGAAGCCGGCGTCGCGCGTTCGGTCCGTGTTGGGATCATCCCTGTGAATGTATCGCCCGGTGTGATCGCACTGCCAGATCTCGACGAGTGCGCCGGCGCGGGGTCGGCCGGACGGGCCCCATACGACGCCGGTGACATGGGTGACCTCACCCTGGGCCTGCGCGTCCACGCCGGTCACACGAACCAGATCGGCGTCCTGGTCGGTGGGCTTGTCGTCATAGGGATAGAAGGGACCTTCCGCCTGCGAGGTCGTGACAGGACGCCGCGTCTCCTGCGCCCTCAGTATGGCCGGAGCTGCGAACCCGACGAGGCCCACGCCCAGCCCGCCGATCAGTCCACGTCTATGCAACCGCTCCATCGCCCGCTCTCCCCGAAAAACGTTGTTCATCCAGAGTAGTCCTCCCGGAAGGCGACTGTCGAGCGGCGGTTTCCCATCTCCAGCCCGCACGGCAAAACGCCCGCCGGATCACTCCGGCGGGCGCTTCTGTCTCACGTCAGCCCAGGCTCAGCCTTGCGCCGCATACCCCTTGCCGCCGTTGGACGGCTTCCGGCGGCGCGGGCGGCGCTTGATCTCGCCGTCGGGCTTGGCCGAGGCCGTTGCCGGGGCGCTGGTGTGGCGCGGGTCGTTGTTGCTGGTGCGCGGACGCTCGCGGGCAAGCGGGTCGAAGGCGCGCTCGGGGATCGGACGGGCGTCGCGACCGGGGCCGGCCTTGCGGACGCGGTGCGGTTGCCCGCCGCCTTCCAGCTTGACGCCGTCGCGGCGCGGATTGCGCGGGCCGCGCTGCTGCTGACGATCACCACGGCCGTCGTCGGGCATGGAGGCCTTGGACTTGACGCCCGAGGCCATGATCGACTGATCGAGCAGTGCCAGCGACTTGTCGTTGCGACGGTCGGTCGAAGGGATCTTCTGGCGCGTGACCTTTTCGATGTCGCGCAGCAGCTTCATCTCGTCGCCGGCTACGAAGCTGATGGCCGTGCCGTCGGCGCCGGCGCGGGCCGTACGGCCGATGCGGTGCACATAGGCTTCCGGCACATAGGGCAGCTCGAAGTTCAGCACGTGCGAGACGCCGTCGACGTCGATGCCGCGGGCCGCGATGTCGGTGGCGACCAGAACGCGCAGCTTGCCGGCCTTGAAGGCCGCCAGGGTGCGTTCGCGCTGGGGCTGGCTCTTGTTGCCGTGGATGGCACCGGCTTCGACGCCGCCGGCTTCCAGATAGGCCGCGACCTTGTCGGCGCCGTGCTTGGTCTTGGTGAAGACCAGGCAGCGCGTGTAGTGCGGATCGGCGAACATCTCGGTCAGCAGGGCGCGCTTGCGACCCTGTTCGATGTGGATGATCGACTGGCTGATGCGCTGGACCGTCGTGGCCTGGGGCGTCACCGACACCTTGACCGGATCCTTGAGCAGTTCGCCGGCCAGCTTGCCGATCTCGGTCGGCATGGTGGCCGAGAAGAACAGGTTCTGGCGCATGGCCGGGATGCGGCTGACGATCTGGCGGATCGGCTTGACGAAGCCGAGGTCCAGCATCTGGTCGGCCTCGTCGAGGACGAAGATTTCGGTGCAGGACAGGTCCAGCGTCTTCTGCTGCATATGGTCCAGCAGGCGGCCGGGGGTGGCGACCAGCACGTCGAGGCCGGCCTGGATGGCGCGTTCCTGCGGGCCGTATTTCACGCCGCCGAAGACGACCGCGACCTTGAAGCCGAGGTGACGGCCGTAGGTCTTGAAGCTCTCGGCGATCTGGCTGGCCAGTTCGCGGGTCGGCGACAGGATGAGGACGCGCGCGGTGCGCGGCTTGGGCGCGACGCGGTTGGCGGCCAGGCGGTGCAGGATCGGCAGGGCGAAGGCCGCGGTCTTGCCGGTGCCGGTCTGGGCGATGCCCAGCAGGTCCTTGCCCAGCATGACGTCGGGGATGGCCTGGGCCTGGATCGGGGTGGGAGTGGTGTAGCCTTCGGAGGCCAGTGCCTGCAGCAGGGCAGGGTTCAGGCCGAAGGTGTCGAATGTCTTGCTCATGGAGCGGATGTCTTTCGCATGATTGGCGAAACGCGCGTCCTGCGTGCGTCGGGTCGAGAAGGCGGAGCCTTCTGACCGCACGCGCACAAGAATGCAGCGCACCGCCAGTCCCGACAGGGCCTCTGGATGAGGCCTTCGGGGTGGATCGGGCGCCGCCCCGCGTGTCCGGGCAGCGAATGAATCTTGAGGGCCGGCCGCTGCTACAGTCAGGTCTTCGAAAGTCGGAAGACCCACACGCGCTGGAGCGCACCGGGGCATCGCAATTGTGCGACGCAGCGCAAATGGGCGCTCAATGGGGCCAAGTCAAGGCGGAGAGGTTAACGGCCGCCCAGCAGGCCGACCGCCAGATTGACCGTGAGGGCCACGATCACCGTGTTGAACACGAAGGCGGTCACGCTGTGCACCGTCACCGTTCGCCGGAGTTTCCTGTTCAGAATCTGGATGTCCGCCGTCTGCTGGGCCACGCCGATGATCAGCGAGAAATGCAGGAAGTCCCAATAGTCCGGGGCCTCGCCGCCGGGAAAGAGCAGCCCGCCGAGGTCCTTGCCCTTGCTCGCCGGCACATAGAAGGCGTGGGCGTAGTGGAAGGCGAAGATCACATGCACGAAGGTCCAGGACAGGGCCACGGTCGCGAGGGCGAGGATCGCGGCGCCGCCCGCCTTTTCGCCGTCTCCCGCGACGCGGACCGCCTCGCCTACCACGACGGCGATGCTGGCAAGGGCCGCTAGAAGAGCCAGCGGCAGCACCGCCCCTCCGACCTCATCCAGAGCCGCGGCGCGCTGGCGGATGTCGTCGGTCGATCGGGTGCGAAGCAGTTTGAAGACGCATTCGACAAGGAACAGGCCGACGCCCACGTCCCAGCCGAGCGCCAGCCGCGACAGCCAGCCGCCTGACATCGGCCATGAGAGGCTGGACAGGGCGATCAGCAGCAGGACGACGAGCGGCCAATGCAGGCGCAACCAGACGGGTGCTTTCATCGCGCGATGATGCGCTTCTCCTGACCCGAGGCAAGCGGCCGGGGGCGCGCCACCCCACCCGCTATAGTCATTCCGGCGAAGCGGCTGCTCTGGTCGATGAGCTGATCCGGCGCGCGGGCTAGAACCCTCTCCCATTGGGAGAGGGCTTGAGCGCCCAGGAGCGTAGCGATTGGTTGCGCGAAAGGGTGTGGGTCGGGTGGCCGCAGTCGGCCTAAGCCGTGTCACTGACTGGAGCGGCGGCTTACGCCGATGGACGCAGCCGACCCACATCCGGCGCTGCGCGCCACCTTCTCCCAATGGGAGAAGGGATCGGGATGTTGCTATCCGCCGATTGCCAGCACTTCCCGCGCCGCCAACCTGCTGACTCCACTCGCTTTCCAAAAATTACAGCGTCACGAACCATCCGCGCC
>VFBG01000121.1 GCA_006515835.1 bacterium
AACACCGCCTCGTCCGCCGATGGGCGCGGCCCCGCCTGGACGGCGATGGTCTCGGCCCGCACCAGCGCCTCGAGGTCGGGTGCCAGCCGGTTCAGCGTCGTCGAACGCATGGCTGACTTCAGCTTGCGCTCCAGCCCCTCCAGCGCCGCCGCCCGGCCGGATTCGCCCGCCGCCCGTAGCCCCTGGGCCGCCTTGCTCAGCTCGACCAGTTCGGTCGTCGTCGGGGCCTGCTCGAACGCCGACAGCCCGCCGCGGATGCGCCAGCGCTTGGTCGGCGGGTCTGACACCTCCTCTGCGGCGGGATAGAGGGCCAGCACCGCGTCCCGCATCCGCTCGGCGGTGCGACGGCCCACGCCGCTTTCCCGCGCCATTTCGTCGAGTGTCAGGCCCTCAGCGCTGGCGGCCATCCGCCGCGCCAGCTCGATCACTACGGCCGCCTTGTCCTGTCTCATGGAACCGAAGATCGCATACGACCGTTTTTGACGCAACGCTGCTTCATGGTCGCTTTCAACAGAGACCCCTGCACCGGAGACACCCCATGGCCCGCTCGTTCGCTCCCCACGCCGCCGTCGCCGCCAGCCGCTATCTGATCGTGCCGTGCGAGGCCGACGGCTGCGGCGATCTGGCCGTGATCTGGGACCGGCTGGAGGAACAGGTGATCGACGTCATCGACGCCCGCCTGTCGGCCCGCTACGCCGACGAGGACGCGCTGTGGGACGAGGCCCGCCCGGCCTTCGACCCGGCCGAAGACTTCCGCTTGGCGGCCTGATCAGCCTTCCGGATACTGCTCACGCATCTGCGCCAGCGAGGCGGCCGCCATTTCGCGCAGGACGCCGAGGTCGATCTGGTCCAGCCGGTTGACGTACATGCACGATACGCTGGTCTTCACCTTTCCGATGCGCGCGATCATCTCGTCCTGCCCTTTGAACCCGGACATGACGTAGATGACCGTCTGGGCCTTGCGGGGCGAGAAGCCCAGCCGGGGCGCATCGCCCTCGTGCCCGCTGTCGTACCGGTAGTGATATTTGCCGAAACCGATGATCGAAGGTCCCCACATCTTCGGCGGCTCGCCGCTGATCTCCTCGAACAGGGCGCACAGGACCTCGGCGTCCGCCTTCCGCTTCGGATTCTCGACGGCGGCGATGAAATCGGCGACGGAGACTTCAGTGGTTTTGGTCTTGGCTTCGTATGCCATCTTTGGTTTCCCGCCCAACACCCATACCGTTTGACGCGGGGCCAACCATAGCCGTCTTTCGTGGCGTCGCCATCCGCATGATTTTCAACGGGCATGCACGCGAAAATTTCATGCGTGTCGGGGGTATGCGAGGCGAAGGTCGAGGGCGCGGCAGCCTGACGTGGACTTGTCCGACGCTCAACGATCCGCGGGTCTCACTGTGTACTCGTATGCCTTGAGCTCAGACCGATGAACCTCAAACAGGTCATTGAGTTCGCCGCGTCCGATCGACAGGTTCGTGGCAAGGCGGTCCAGACATCCGCGGGACCCGATCAACGTTCCATCAGGTTTGCGAGCCGGTGCCCGCACGGCCCCGACGGCCCTGGCCTGAGTGTCGATCAGCCGGACGGTGTCAAATGCGCTTGTGCTCCGCCCTCCTCGAAGGGTGCCGGATTCCGTCCATACGTCCGTCGAATACCCGCTGGCGAACACAACCCTGTAGATCGGATTGACCCGCAGCGAAGACGATCCCCGGCTCCGGTATGACGAACATGCGGTTTCCACCCTCTGGATGTCCGCAAACCGCTCGGCCCGCAAGGGTTCGCCGATACCGGAAGACCGGTAAAGGACGCGGTCGGAGTACACGGCCACGCCCGCGCCGGCCTCCCACGCCACGCCGACTGCAAATGCAAGAATGCCGCTGCCGACGAGAGCGAGGCTAACGGGTCGGGAATATCCCGAGAATGGCACCAGCCAGCAGGCCAGGCCGCCGATGACCATCGGGCTCACGAAGAGGACGAGCCCGACAAGGCTCATTTCCGGTCGCCACATCAATACGTCGGGCTGCAGGGAGGAATAGAAGGGCGACAACTCGGCGACATTCGCGCCGAGCCCGACAATCAGGCCCAATGCCATCCAGCCAAAGATCAGGATCGCTGCCGGCCAGTTGAATGGTTTGTGCCCGAGGTACCGGGTCACAGCCCCTTCACGATCCCCTCGACCATCTTCTTGGCGTCGGCGAACAGCATCATGGTGTTGTCGCGGAAGAACAGCTCGTTCTCGACGCCCGCATAGCCCGCCGCCATGCCGCGCTTGATGAACAGCACCGTGCCAGCCTTCTCCACGTCCAGAACCGGCATGCCGTAGATCGGGCTCTGCGGGTCTGTCTTGGCGGCAGGGTTGGTGACGTCATTGGCACCGATGACGAAGGCCACGTCGCAGGAGCTGAACTCGCTGTTGATGTCCTCCAGCTCGAAGACCTCGTCATAGGGCACGTTGGCTTCGGCCAGCAGGACGTTCATGTGGCCGGGCATGCGGCCGGCGACGGGGTGGATGGCGTATTTCACCTCGACCCCCTCCTCCTTCAGCTTGTCCGCCATTTCGCGCAGCGCATGCTGGGCCTGGGCCACGGCCATGCCGTAGCCGGGGACGATGATGACCTTGGAGGCGTTCTTCATGATGAAGGCGGCGTCGTCGGCGCTGCCCTGCTTGACCGGCCGGGTCTCGACCCGTGCCTCGCCCGCGGCCGCGTCCGAACCGCCGAAGCCGCCCAGGATGACGCTGATGAAGCTGCGGTTCATGCCCTTGCACATGATGTAGCTCAGGATCGCCCCCGAGCTGCCCACCAGCGCCCCGGTGATGATCAGGGCGATGTTCTCGAGCGTGAAGCCCAGCGCCGCCGCAGCCCAGCCCGAATAGGAGTTGAGCATCGACACCACCACCGGCATGTCCGCCCCGCCAATGGGGATGATCAGGGTGGCACCCAGGATCAGGGCGATCAGGAACACGCCCCAGAACGCCCAGACCGCCGTCCCACCCGAGCTGATCATCACGCCGATCAGGACCACCAGCCCCAGCAGCAGGCCGATGTTGAGCAGGTGCCGCGCGGGCAGGATGATCGGCGCGCCACTCATGTTTCCGTTCAGCTTGGCAAAGGCGATCACAGAGCCGGTGAAGGTGATGGCACCGATGGCGACGCCGAGGCTCAGCTCGACGATCGACAGGGTCTTGATCCCGCCGGCAGCCGTCGCGATGCCGAAGCTCTCGGGGGCATAGACGGCACCAATGGCCACCAGACAGGCCGCCATGCCGACCAGCGAGTGGAAGGCCGCGACCAGCTGGGGCATCTGGGTCATCTGCACCCGGCCGGCGATCAGGGCCCCGGCCCCGCCACCCACCACCACCCCGCCCGTGATGAGGCCGAGGGTCAGGGTGTCCAGCGTGCCAGTAGACCACAGAGTCGCCAGCGTCACGCCGACAGCCAGCGCCATGCCGATCATGCCGAAGATATTGCCCTGCCGGCTCGTCTCCGGGCTCGACAGCCCGCGCAGGCTGAGGATGAACAGGACGCCGGAGACCAGATAGGCCAGGGCCGCGAAGGATGCGTTCATGCGATCAGTCTTCCCTCAGTCTCAACGTCCCGGCGGCGGACAGGCCGTGCGCGCCAGCCGCCACAGGGCGGCGGCGATGAACAGCGGCCCGATGAAGATCATCGCCCAGTCCCAGGTGCTCATCGGCTTTTCCTGGGCCACGATGCGCAGCAAAATGGAGGCGAACAGCAGCACCACGCCGCAGTCCAGAAACCGCAGCTTGCGGATGGCGTCCTTCTCCCGGAGCCAGCTCCACAGCCACAGCCCCGCCCCGATCGCCGTTGCGACCCAGGACGCGCCGACCGCGAGCTGGAGCGGATCGAAGGTCACGCCTTCTCCTTCCGAGCTCTTGAGACAATACTATCTGAGCGAAGCCAGAGGATGAACTGCACCGCGAAAACGATTGCGGCAAAGAGATTCAGGCTGAATCCAAGCCAATAAGGTTGCTGCGCCGCATCCCACGCCAGCCATGAAAAAAGCAGGACGAGGAACGGATACAGGGTCGCCGTCAGGGCCCGCTTCAATCGTTCTCGCGCACGCTCGCTCACATACCCAGTGACCATAGCGAAGAGCAGGATCGACCCGAGCACCGCTGGCACAATAGCCATGAAGAGCACGGCCTGTGTCATGCCTTGGCCGCCTCCGCCGCCTTGGGCTTTTCCTTCTTGCGGTACATGGCCAGCATGCGCCGGGTGACCATGAAGCCGCCGAAGATGTTGACGCTGGCCAGGGTCACGGCCGCCACGCCGGCGCCCTTGGCGATCCAGCCGTTCGGACCCTCATCGCCACTGAATGCCGCCGCCGCGATCAGCCCGCCGACCACGATCACCGAGGAGATGGCGTTGGTCACAGCCATCAGCGGCGTGTGCAAGGCCGGGGTGACGGACCAGACGACATAGTAGCCGACGAAGATCGCCAGCACGAAGATGGCCAGGCGGAAAATGGTGGGATCGACGTGTTCCATTCAGATGACCTGTTTCAGGCGGTTGGAAGCCGTATTCCGAATGTCCCGGACGACGCCGTCAATGTCGTTCTCGACCTGCCGCGTCGTAAACCGCAGCACGGTGTAGCCTTGGCTTACCAGCCACGCGTCTCGTGTGAGGTCGCGAACGGCAACGTCCGTGAGTTGATGCACTCCGCCGTCGACCTCGATCACCAGGTTGGCGCGGTGGCAGACGAAATCGACAACGTATTGTCCCATCGGCACCTGGCGTCTGAAGCGCACATTAAGCTGACGCAACCGATCCCAGAGTTTTGCCTCAGTCCACGTCGGCTGCGCCCGCAGGCTTTGCGCCCGACGCAACATCCTGCCCGAAACCTGATCTGTCCGGCCGAACCGCGAAAAGCCCTCCCCCTCGACGGGGGAGGGTTGGGAGGGGGGGTTGCTTCCCCCGTCGAGGGGGAAGGGAGAAGCGCGGAACGGCTCGACGTGTTCCATCAGGCTGCTCCCTTTGCACCACGCGACTGCAGCAGCAGCCGCAGCACCCAGCCGATCAGGACCAACGCCCCGGCGCTCTGGAGCAACTGCATCGGCATGCGCCAGTCCGGTCCGCCTGCCGCCTCAAGCCCCCACAGCGCCACCCAGACCACGCCGAGCAGCACGCCCAGCCACATCGCCGCCGTGGCGAAACCGTTGAAGAAGCCCGTTGCGCCCTTGGAAGCGGTCATCCCCTCACTCCTTCATGCACCACGGCCCCGCCGTGCGTCACGGCCGACGCCTTGAGGATCTCGTCCTCCATATCCAGCGCCAGCGCCCCGTCCTTGATCATCAGACCAACGAAGGCGACCAGGTTCTTGGCGTAGAGCGACGAGGCGTCCGAGGCGATCCGGCCCGGCAGATTGGTGTGGCCGACGATCTGCACGCCGTTGGCGGTGGTCACCACCTCGCCGGCCCTGGCCCCCTCGACGTTTCCGCCCGCCTCGACCGCGAGATCGATCAGCACCGAACCCGGCTTCATCGTCGCCACCTGGGCCGCGCTGACCAGCACCGGCGCCGCGCGGCCGGGGATCAGGGCGGTGGTGATGACGATGTCCTGCTTTTTGATGTGCTCTCCGGTCAGGGCCGCCTGTTTGGCCTGATACTCGGGCGACATCGGCTTGGCGTAGCCGCCGGCCGTCTGGGCGTTCTTGAACTCCTCATCCTCGACGGCGAGGAATTTGGCGCCCAGCGATTCGACCTGCTCCTTGGTCGCGGGCCGCACGTCGGTGGCCGTGACCACCGCCCCCAGCCGCCGCGCCGTGGCGATGGCCTGCAGGCCAGCCACGCCCACGCCCATGATGAAGACCTTGGCCGGCGCCACCGTGCCCGCCGCCGTCATCATCATCGGGAAGCCCTTGCCGTAGGCGTAGGCCGCCTCAATCACCGCCCGATAGCCGGCGAGATTGGCCTGGGATGACAGGGCGTCCATCACCTGCGCCCGCGAGATCCGCGGCACGAACTCCATGGCGAAGGCGGTGGCGTTGGCACCAGCCAGCGCCGTCACCGTCTCCTTGTCGCGATAGGCGTCCAGCAGGGCCACGACGATTGCGCCCGGCTTCAGGGCGCTGGTCTCCTGCGCTGTCGGCCCGCGCACCTTCAGCAGGATGTCAGCGCCCGACAACACCGCCTTGGTGTCCTTGGCCACAGTCGCGCCGGCGGCGGCATAGTCATCGTCGGGAATGGACGAACCTGCCCCGGTCCCGGCCTCGACCGTCACGGTCGCGCCCATGGCGACGAGTTTCTTCACCGTTTCCGGGGTGACGGCGCAGCGCGTTTCGCCGTCTCGGCGTTCGCGGGTCACAGCGATGGCGACAGCCAAGCGAATCCCTCCGTCATCTCTCGACAGAGCGACGTTAGGCTTATCCGGGAGGGTGCGTCAAAGTGCGCGCGACAGCGCGCTGGATGCCTAGTGCGACTTCGGCGACTTCAGGATGAAGAACCCGGCCACCAGCACCACCACAGCCGCGATGAAGGCGGGAATGAAAGCACCACCCGGCTGGAACCAGATCGTCAGGAACAGCAGGGACGCCGAGATGATCAGCGAGCCCCATTTGGACATGCCGACGAAGGCGTCGAACGTCGATTCCTGCTCGCTGATTTCCTGCGAACCGCGGACGTAGTGGTCGGAGGCGTGGTGCGGGTCGGCCATGATCGGGTCCGGGAATCTGAAACGGCGGGTGGCGTCCTTATAGCGAGCCCTGCGTCACGCTCAAGACGTCCGGATCAAATCGCCCTCAGTCCAGAGCCGCCAGGACGTCGCGGGTGAAGGCGATGAAATCGAACCGCTTCCCGGTCGCCCCGGTCGGCTGGGGACCTGACGGGCGCGAAACGTAGTCGCGCCAGCCCTCGGGCAGGATGCGTTCGCCGTTGAGTACGCCATCGTGGGCGTAGAGTTGACCAAATCGCGCAAGGTCGCGCGCCGTGGTCCAGACTTGGCTGGAGAGCATGTAGTTCCCGCGCCAGTCGGTCTCGGCCCAGGTGTCGTACATGCCCAGCCGCCGGAACAGGTGGGCCGGCGGATGCCGCTCGAACGTCGGCGCGATCGAAAGCACCGCCAGCAGGGTGTCGTTGTTGGCGTAGCGATAGCGCGTTCCCGGCCCCGCGATCAGCGGCCATGTCGTCGCCTGTTCGTCGATCCCGACCCCGCCGAAATACAGTCCATCCGTCCGATTGCCCGCCGTATCGCTGGTCAGGCCCGAGGCCATCCGCATCAGTTGGTCCAGGGTGATGGCCGCACGCGGGTCGCCGGGACGGTTCCAGTCGGCGATGGCGGCGGGCGCGTTCACATCGGCCTCGCCGCGATGGACGGCGGCGCCGATGATCGTCCCGGCCAGCGACTTGCCCACCGACCATGTCCGCTGCGGCGTGTCGACGCCGAAGCCCAAGGCGTATTCTTCAGCGACGATGCTGTCGGCCTGAAGTACCAGGACGGCAGTTGTGTTGGCACCTTCGCCGTAGCGGTCGCCCTCGAAGGCCTGCTCGACCGCTTCATTGAGCAGGGCCGCGTTCCCGATCGGTTCGGCCGTCGCGAAGGCTGCGTTCACCCGCACACCGGGCAGGAACGCCCGTCCAGCCGACCGGCTGAATGGCGCAACCCCGCCCCGGCGAGAACTCCGCCACCCTTGGCGGCATGGTCTCATCCCAGGCGACCGAGACCCGCCGCTCGCCGATCTCGACCGGCAACTCTCGCACCAGCCCATCCAGCTCCGGATAGACCCCGACCAGTTCATTGGCCTCAACGCTCTCCAGCGCCCGCGCACCGCCCGCCGCCTCGGCCGTCTTCAGGGCGCTGCAGACTGTCAGGGCCTTGTAGCCGGCCGCCATGGCCCGCACGGCCGGAGACGGCGCGGCCGGGGTCGTCTGGGCTTGGGCGGTCAGCGGGAAGGCGGCCAGGGCCGCTGCGAAGATCAGGGTGCGCATGGAGGGACGCTCGCCCGTCCACATGGGCCCGTCAACGCCGGACGTCAGACCAGCGCTTCGAACCGGTCGATCAGCCCTTCCAGCCGCTTCGTGCCGATTGTCCAGAACGCCGGGTCCCGCGGGTTCAGGCCGAACGGCGCCAGGGCCTCGACGTATCCCTTGGACCCGCCCCCGGCGAGCAGCTCACGATACAGCGGCGTGAATCCGTCCGGATCCTTGGCCCGCGTCTCCATCAGCGCCGCCACCAGCAGGTCGCCGAACGCATAGGCGTACACATAGAACGGCGAGTGGACGAAATGGCTGACATAGCTCCACCAGTGCTCGTAGCCGGAGTTGAGCGTGATCGCCGGGCCCAGCGAAGCCGCCATCTCCTCCATCCAGATCTCGCCGATCCGTTCGACCGGCAACTCGCCCGCCGCCCGCTCATCGTGGAACCGCGTCTCGAACCGGTGGAAGGCGATCTGGCGCACCACAGTGTTCAGCCCGTCCTCGATCCGTCCGGCCAGCAGGCCGCGCTGCTCGGCCTTGGGCGCGGTCTTCAGCAGCCGGTCAAAGGTCAGTCCCTCGGCGAAGATGGACGCGGTCTCCGCAAGCGTCAGCGGCGTATCGGCCAGCAGGCTCCCCTGCCCCGCCGCCAGCGTCTGGTGCACGCCATGCCCCAGCTCATGCGCCAGCGTCAGCACGTCTCGCCGCTCGCCCATCCAGTTCAGGAACACATAGGGGTGGCGGTCCGAGGTCACCGGGTGGGCATAGGCCCCCGACTGCTTGCCCGGCCGCGCCTTGCCGTCGATCCACGGCTTGTCGAAGAAGCCGCCGGCCCGGTCCGCAAACTCCGGCCCCAGGTCGGCGAAACTCTCCAGCACCAGCTGTTTGCCCGCCGCCCAGTCATAGCCGCGCGGGGCCGTCGTCTCGATCGGGGCATTGCGGTCCCACTGGTCCAGCTTCGCCTTGCCGATGGCGCGGGCCTTGAGCGCGTAATAGCGGTGGGACAGGTTCGGATAGGCGGCGGCCACGGCCTCGGCCATGGCGTCGACCGATTCGCCGTCGACCTCATTGGACAGGTGGCGCGCGTCCGCCGGGCGTTTGAAGCCCCGCCATTTGTCTTCCAGCGCCTTGTCCGCGGCGACCGTGTTCATCACCAGCGCCATGGTCTGCGTCCGCGCCGCCAGTGCCTCGTTCAGCCCCTCGGCCGCGGATTTGCGCCGCGGTGCCTTGGGATCGGACAACTGGTTCAGCGCCTCTGACAGGGTCAGTTCGTCCTTGCCCGCCTTCACCTTCATCGCCGCCAGCGTCTCGTCGAACAGGCGCGGCCACTGGGCGCTGATCGGGCCGCGCTCGGCCAGGAAGGTCTCCAGCTCCTGCGACAGCTCGTGCGGCTTCATCGCCCGCACACGCCGCAGCCACGGCCGCCAGCGCGCCGCTGCCGGATGGGCGCTGAGTGCCGCCTCGATCTCGGCCTCGTCCAGCTGGTTGACCTCCAGCGTGACCCAGACCGTCGGCGTCGCGATGGCCGTCAGCTTCTCCCGCACCGTCGCCTCGAACCCCTGCGCCGCGGCGTCATTGCGGTCCGTCGAGGCGGCCAGGAATGAATAGGCCCCCAGCGCGCCGAGAATGTCGGACGCCTGTTCATAGAGGGTCACCGCCCGATCCAGCCGCTCACCCAGCACGGTCGCCTCGCTGCGCGCCGCGATCAGCCGCCCCTGCAGCGCGTTGAGCTCATCGACCATGCCGCGCGTGCGGGCGAGGTCGGCCTCGATGCGGGCGTCCTCGCGCGAGGCGTAAAGGTCGGTCAGGTCCCAGACGGGAGCGTCCAGCGGATCGGTCGGGGTCTTGAAGGGTGCGTTCATGCCCTCCGTTGTGGGGATGCCGGCCGCCCGGCGCAACGTCCGAAACCCGCGAGACCGCACAGGGCCTTCAAGACATCTTCGCGACCGAAGGAGATACCCATGACCTACCGCATCGAAGCCCTGCCGCTGGCCCCGTTCGCCCCGTTCTTTTCAATGTCCGACAGCGAGCTTGCCGCGGTCGGTGCCCGGCGCTGGGTCGCCGACGCGCCGGGCCGTGCGCCCTGTCGGGTCAGCCTGCGCGACGCGGACGCGGGCGAGCGGCTTGTGCTGGTCAACCACGCCCACCTGACCGATCCCGGATCGCCGTATCGTGCGGCCGGACCAATCTTCGTGCGCGAGGCTGCCGTTGAAGCCGGATCAGTCGAGGGCCCGGCGCCCGAAATGCTGGCCAAACGCCCGCTGTCCCTGCGTGTCTACGACAGCCGCAACATGATGATCGAAGGCGAGGTCATC
This sequence comes from bacterium, assembly GCA_006515835.1. Taxonomy (GTDB): domain Bacteria; phylum Pseudomonadota; class Alphaproteobacteria; order Caulobacterales; family Caulobacteraceae; genus Brevundimonas. The sequence goes on from VFBG01000121.1 coordinate 10,243, forward strand.
GACGGCCGGTCCCTTGACGACCGGCTGGCGGCCTGGTTCGACCATCCGGCCACCGACCAGATCCACATCCATTTCGCACCGCGCGGCTGTTATCTGGCGCGGGCAGTCAGGGCCTAGCCCTCGAAGGCCGCAATCAAGGCCTTGAGATCCGGTTCATCGACCCGGCGCACAGCCTCGTCCCGGCTGACCCAGGCTCGCTGACGCTCCGCCTGTTCGTGCCAGGTATCGTGCTCCACCCGCACCTCAAGCGCATGGAGCGCGACCACGCACCATCGCGGCGCGCGGCGCTTGAGAATCTTCAGATAGCGGAACGTCCCGAGCGGCGCGTCCCCGATCACCCCCTCGATCCCGGCCTCCTCAAGCGCCTCCTGGGCGGCGGCCTGGGCGTCGGTCAAGCCGACCATGCGTCCGCCCTTCGGGGTGACCCAACGCCGCGTCTCGCGTGAGGTGACGAGCAGGATCTCGATGCCGTCCGCCCCCCGCCGCCACGGCAGGGCCGCGACCTGACGCCGTTCGGAGGGTTGGGTGCGGGTCACCAGGGCAGTCATGGGTCAGTCGGACTCCGGGCGCACGGCACCGTCGGCGTCGCGCCGGCTCAAACCGTCCGTTGCCTGACGATTCCATACAACCGAAATCGGTTTAGCGGGCGAACCCTTGTTGAGAGAGCTTGGAGGCCGCGTCCTCATCCGCCCCGCATTCGAAGCGTGCGCAGAATTTCTCGCCCAGTTGGGTGAAGGCCGCCGTAAGATGCGGGGTCATCACCGTCTCCAGCCGGATGCCGAACTCGAAACTTTTCTCGGTGATGGCGCGCCCCATGGGCGAGTCGAAGAAGGCGATCATCGCTACCAGCTCTTCCTCACTGTAGATTTCAGCCACATCATCGGTCAGGTCGGCGAAGGTCGCCTGCATGGCCTGCTCGAAGGCCACCGACATGTTCTGCGTCAGCCAGTCACGCTGGTCCTCAGGCAATTCGGACTTGGCAAAAGTCTCGTCGAAATAGGCGCTGATGGATTTCCTCAGGTTCTCGCCCTGGGTCACGTCGAGATATTGCTGCGCCAGCGCCAGCCGGCGGGAGTCGGCCGGAGCCTCCTGCGCCGAGACCGGTACAGCCAGGCCCAGCCAGACGGCGGCCACAAACAGAATAACGATACGCATCACGCCCCCAACGAAAGACCCGCTACGACCCATGGGTCGTAAGTCAGCCTCACACAAGCACCGCGAGAACACAGGTGACGGAAAAATGCGACTGGACGAAAAAAGGGCGGCGACCCTGCGGTCGCCGCCCTCTTCATTCAGTCTGTCAGGCCGATCAGGCGTTCAGCGACGCCGGGTCGATCTTGAAGCCCGGTCCCATGGTCGAGGACAGGGTGATGCGCTTGACATAGGTGCCCTTGGCGCCGGCCGGACGGGCCTTTTGCAGGGCGTCGACATAGGCCTTCACGTTGGCTTCGAGGGCTTCCTGGGTGAAGGAGGCCTTGCCGATGCCGCCGTGCGCGATACCGGCCTTCTCGACGCGGAACTCGACCGCGCCGCCCTTGGCGTCCTTGACCGCTTGCGCGACGTTCGGGGTCACGGTGCCGACCTTGGGGTTCGGCATCAGGCCGCGCGGGCCCAGCACCTTACCCAGACGGCCGACCAGGGCCATCATGTCCGGGGACGCGATGACGCGGTCGAAGTCCATGAAGCCGCCGTTGATCTTCTCGTACAGATCCTCGGCACCCACGATGTCGGCGCCGGCGGCCAGGGCTTCAGCGGCCTTGGCGTCCTTGGCGAAGACGGCGACGCGGACGTCACGGCCCGTGCCCGACGGCAGGTTGACCACGCCGCGGACCTGCTGGTCGGCGTGACGCGGATCGACGCCCAGGTTGACGGCGATCTCGATCGACTCGTCGAACTTGGCGGTGGCGTTGGATTTGACGGCGGCGATCGCCTCGGCGAAGTCCATCGGGGCGACGGTGTCGCCGGTGCGGGCTTTGACGCGCTTGGTTTGCTTGGCCATGTGCTTAGCCCTCCACGACGTTGAGGCCCATGGCGCGAGCCGAGCCTTCGATGATCTTGGTCGCGGCGTCCAGGTCGTTCGCGTTCAGATCCTTCATCTTCTTCTCGGCGATCTCACGCAGCTGGCTGCGCTTGATCTTGCCGGCCACTTCGCGGCCCGTCATTTTCGAGCCCGAGGTGATGCCTGCGGCCTGCTTGATGTAGTGGGTCGCGGGCGGGGTCTTGGTGACGAAGGTGAAGCTCTTGTCCTGGTAGACCGTGATCACGGTCGGCAGGGGGTGAAGCTCTTGTCCTGGTAGACCGTGATCACGGTCGGCAGGGGCGTGCCTTTGACTTCCTTCTCGGTGCGGGCGTTGAACTCCTTGACGAAGCCCATGATGTTGACGCCGCGTTGACCGAGGGCGGGCCCGATCGGGGGTGAAGGCGTGGCGTTGCCGGCCGGCACCTGCAGTTTGATATAGCCCAGAATCTTCTTGGCCATTGGTCTCTCCTTACGATGGGCCTGAACTCAATCAGACCCGGTGAGCCGTGGTCGTGGCATGGCTGCCTCCCACGGATTTATGCGGGCGAACCCGCACCGCCCCTCAGAGCGAGGCGCGCGTGTAGCCGATAAGTGCTGGAAAAGCAAACGGCGCGCGACCTAGTCGACGAGCCTGACCCTGGTTCCATCAGGCAATTGGTCGATCTGGCGGGCCATGTCGCCTGATGACTCAATCAGTTCTGCGCTGTCGATCAGGGCTAGGTTGGAAGCGTCGTAAGCACCACCCAGCACAGCAGGGAATTCCAGACAGTAGAACTGACCACCTGAAAGCGGGCCGAGCGTGGTCCGAGCCACGTCGAGAAGCGCCGCCATGTCCCAGTCTCGCAGAAACTCTGGGTCTGAACGAATGGACTCAAACTCGGCAAGCGTCCCGGCGACCCGACGGGCGTCAAGTTCTTCCGGAATGATACGCCAGACCTGATCCGATGACGACCGGACCAGCAGATTTCCAAACGAGTTGAAGCCCAGGATCTCGACGGCTTCAAAGCCCTTCCAGGACCAATGATTCCGGACGGCTTCAAGCAAGGTCATCGGCGGCGCCGTTACGAAGCGTTCTTCTCGACCTGATTGTATTCCAGATCGACCGGCGTCGGACGGCCGAAGATGGACACGGCCACGCGCAGGCGGGCGTTGTCCTCGTCGACGCTCTCGACCTGGCCCTCGAAGCTGGCGAAGGGTCCGTCGATGACCTTGACGGTCTCGCCGATGTCGAAGCGGATGGTGGGCTTCGGACGTTCGACGCCCTCCTCCACCTGACCGATGATATTCTGGACCTCACGCTCCGAGACCGGCAGCGGCTTGGTGCCGCCCGCGGCGCCCAGGAAGCCGGTGACCTTCGGCGTGTTCTTGACCAGGTGATAGGCGTCGTCGGTCATCTCCATCTTCACCAGCACATAGCCGGGGAAGAATTTGCGCTCGGAGTTCACCTTCCGGCCGCGGCGGATCTCGACCACGTCCTCGGTCGGCACCAGGATTTCAGAGAAGCAGTCCTCAAGGCCCTGCTGGCGCGCCTGATCGGTCAGGTGCTGGGCGACCTTCTTCTCGAAGTTCGAATAGGCGTGGACGATGTACCACTTGTGGCGGGGCTTGGGGGCTGCGTCGGTCATGGGGGGTGTTTCCTACTGGCCGATCGCGAGGATGAAGCGCGAGGCCACAGACAGACCGGCGTCGACCACGAAGAAGAAGATGGAGGCGATCAGGACCATGATCAGCACCATCACCGAGGTGATCCAGGTTTCCTTGCGGCTCGGCCACACGATCTTGCGCCCTTCGGCGCGGACCTGGCTGGCGAACTGGGGAATCGAGGTGCGCGGCTTCTTCGGCGCGGTCGCCTCGGCCGCCACGGCGTTCCCGGCGATCGCCGGCTGGACGGGCTGGGTGCGGCGCCCCGAGGGGCTCTTGGCCTTGGCCATGGTCTTCTGGTCTCGTTTCAACGGGCTGACGACGCAGATAGGAAGCCGCGCCGTCAGTGAAAAGTGGCAGGAGTGGAGGGACTCGAACCCACGACCCTCGGTTTTGGAGACCGATGCTCTACCAGCTGAGCTACACTCCTAGGTTCCGGACAAAACTATAACGCGCCGGAGGGTCTCCCCCCAGGCGCGTTCGGCTTCGCCAGACCGCGGCGTATGCCCGACCCCGAGGGGGTTTTCAAGCGGCTTGGGGCCTAATCCTCGTACTGTTCGGCCACGGCCCGGGCTTCGTCCTCAGGCTTGACCACCTGTTTGAACAGAAGTTTGTCGATCCGGCGGTCGTCCATGTCGATCACCTCGACCTCGAACCGGCCCAGTTGCAGGATTTCGCCCTCATTCGGGACGCGGGACAGCTGGTGCAGCACCAGGCCGGCGATGGTGTGGAAGCCTTCGGCCTCGCCGAAATCCTCGCCCAGGGCATCCGCCAGTTCGTCGATGTCGGTCTGGCCGTCGACCAGCCAGGTGCCATCCTCGCGCAGGCGTACATTGACCTCGGCGTCGTCGTGGCCCTCGTCGAAGTCGCCGGCGATCATCTCCAGCAGATCCGTGGCTGTGACCACGCCCTCAAAGGCGCCGAACTCGTCGACAAGGAAAGCCATGTGGACGCGAGACCACGCCCAATGGATTATCGACGTCGTTCTCACGCGCCACGACAATGCGGGAATAGGGGCAGGTACGGACCTCGGTGCGCAGGACCTCCTCGGTGTCGTCCAGGGCGATCCAGAACACCTCGTGCCGCGGCGTCATGGCCACGCGAATCGGCCGGTCACCCAGACGCAGGATCTCCTCGATCATCGTCTGCTCTTCCGGCTCGATCAGGCCGGAGGCCGTGCCTTCGGCGATCATCGTCTCGACCTCTTCCTGGGTCACGTCCGAGCCGTCCCGGTCCTTGACGCCCATGACCTTCAGGATGGCCGAGGTCGAGGCCGTCAGGATCACCACGAAGGGCTTCAGGACGATGGCCACGGTCGAGATCGGGGCCGCCATCTTGGAGGCGATCGATTCAGGGAAGATCAGCGCCAACCGCTTGGGCACCAGCTCGCCGACGATCACCGACACATAGGTGATGAAGATGATGACGAGCGTGGTCGATATGACCTGCGCCCAGTGGCCGAGGACCGGAAAGGCCTCGGACAGGATGCGGTTCAGCTCGCCGGCGATCGAGGCCTGGCCATAGGCACCCGCGGCGATGCCGATCAGGGTGATGCCGACCTGGACGGCCGACAGGAAATGAGTCGGTTCTTCAGCCAGCTTCAGCGCGGCGCGCGCACCCTTGTCGCCGCGTTCAGCCCGGCTTTGCAGCTTGGATTTGCGCGACGAGACGACCGCCAGCTCGGTCATGGCGAACAGGCCGTTGAGCACCACGAGGAGCAGAACGACGACGATGGCGAAGGCTAACATCCAGGGGGGTCGAAACCGGCGCGGCGCGACAGTCGGCGTCCGCGGGCGGGATGATAGGCGGAATTTGCCCGCGCCGCCATGGATTCCTTGGCGATCAGTTTGTGCGGCCGACCTCGACCGAGCCGTAGGACCCGCGCGAGCCCTCGTCAGGCATGGCTGCACAGGCGGACATACCGATGAAGGTGCCGATGAACAGGCCGATCCGAAGCGCGCGCCGCATGGTTACTGAATCCCTAACGTCCGTAGTGCGAACGTAGGCCCCGGATCGCGGGTTCCCGCAAGCACTCTCGCCCGCATCGGGAATCCCGCTTTCAGACTGCGACGAGGTCCTCCGCTGCCTCGAGCGGGAAGACCAGGCGGCTGGAGACGCCCCGATCCCCCGCGCTCATCACGAACTGCCCGCCCAGCTGACGCGCCATGCTGTGGACGATGCGCAGACCCAGGGAGCCGGATTGGGCGGCGTCAAATCCCGGCGGCAGACCATGCCCGTCGTCGATGACCGTCAGCGCCTGCTGTGCACCGTCCAGCGACAGGTCGACCTGGATGACGCCGCTGCGCCCCGAGAACCCGTGTTCAAGGGCGTTGTTGACGCATTCCAGCATGACCAGGCTGACCGGCGTTGACTGGTCCGGCGAGAGGGGTCGCTCGCCGCCGGTGACGGTCAGCTGGATGTCGCTGCGACCAGCGGCGTCGAGGGCGTCCGCCAGAAGTTCACGGGCGAACACCGCAAATGGCAGGGCGTGGCCGTTCAGATCATGCAGACCCCGCTGGACCTTGGCGATCAGGGCGGTCCGTCCCCTCGCCTCCTGCAGACCGCGCCGGGCATCCGGATCGGTGGTGTGCTGGGCCTGTAGCGCCAGCATGGCCGACACCACCTGCAGGTTGTTGCTGACCCTGTGCTGGATCTCTCGGGACAGGAGGTCCCGGCTCTCGGCCAGCTCCCGGCTACGGTCCATCTCGACCTCGGCCCGGCGGCGCTCGCGCTGCATGCCGTGGATGAAGAAGATGTCGACCGCGACCACGAAGGCATAGAAGGCCAGGGCCAGCCCGGTCGCACTATTGAGCTCGAACCCCGGCGGACCGATGAAAAACCACCAGGCGGTCAGGCCCGACAGCACGGCGGTCAGAAGGCCGGCGCGCAGGCCCGCCAGATAGGTGACCACCACGACCGCCGGAAAGAAGGTCAGGTACGGAAAGCCGGGCGGAAACTGGTGATCCAGGCCCATGCGGACGAGGAAGGCGACCAGCCAGGCCGCCACGGCGAGGCCATAGGCCGCGACCGGGTGGTTGATCCTTCGCTCTGTTACCAATTCCATTTTCCGTAACGGGGCGCGCAATGGCCTGAAAAACCCTCCGCGCCGCGCGGTACTGGGTCAAGCGACGAAAACGGCCCCCGGATTGCTCCGGGGGCCGTCTGCATTCAGATCGTCAGATGACCGAGCTTACTCGGTGATCTTGGAGACGACGCCGGCGCCGACGGTGCGGCCGCCTTCACGGATGGGCCGCCCTCTTCCTTGGTCAGGATGTAGGCCTCGGCCAGGAATTTGGTGTGCGGGGTGATCGAACCCGGCTTGCACAGAACCTGACCGCGCTCGACGTCCTCACGCTTGGTGCCGCGCAGCAGCACGCCGACGTTGTCGCCCGCCTGGCCCTGGTCCAGCAGCTTGCGGAACATTTCCACGCCCGTGCAGGTCGTCTTCTGGACGGGACGGATGCCGACGATCTCGACTTCCTCGCCGACCTTGACGATGCCGCGCTCGACGCGACCCGTGACCACGGTGCCGCGGCCCGAGATCGAGAACACGTCTTCCACCGGCATCAGGAACGGCAGGTCCAGCGGACGCGCCGGCTGCGGGATGTAGTC
>VFBG01000267.1 GCA_006515835.1 bacterium
GTCGGTTTGAAGCCGGAATCGCACCATCTGAAGCCCGCCGAACTGTCCGGAGGCATGCGCAAGCGCGTCGGCCTGGCCCGCGCCCTGGCGCTGGATCCGGAACTGCTGTTCCTCGACGAACCGACCGCCGGCCTCGACCCCATCGGCGCCGCCGCCTTTGATGACCTGATCCGGAGGCTGGCCGACGACCTCGGGTTGACGGTGTTCATGATCACCCACGACCTCGACAGTCTGTACGCCATTACCGACCAGGTGGCGGTGGTCGCCGACAAACGCATTGTGGCCAAGGCGACGGTTCAGGAACTCGAGCGTTCTGATCACCCCTGGATCAAGGAATATTTTCTGGGGCCGCGCGGTCGCGCCGCCGACAGAGCCGCCTGAGGAGAGCGGACCAGATGGAACGAGACGCCCATTACGCCGCCGTCGGCATCGCCACCATCGCCCTTCTGGCGGCGCTGGCGGTGTTCAGCATCTGGCTGGCCCGCCTGCAGTTCAACAACGATTACGACGTCTATGACATCGTCTTCTACGGCCCGGCGCGCGGCCTGTCGGAAGGCAGCGAGGTGAATTTCAACGGCATCCGCGTCGGCGAGGTGACAGACCTGAATCTCGACCCCAATAAGGGCGACCAGGTCATCGCCCGGGTGCGTCTGGACGCCACCACCCCGATCCGCGTCTCCTCGCGGGCCCAGCTGGAGCCGCAGGGCATCACCGGCCTGAACTACATCCAGATCACCGCAGGCAATCCGCAGAGCGCCATCCTCAAGGAGCAGTATCCGGCCAATGTCGTGCCGGTGATCCAGAGTCAGCCGTCGCCGATCGCGGAGCTGCTGAGCGGATCCGGCACGGTGCTGGCCCAGACCGTGGATGCGCTGAACCGGATCAACCGGGTGCTGTCGGATGACAACGTCCGCTCCTTCTCCACGAGCCTGAAGAACATCGAGAGCCTCTCGACCGAGCTGGAGGCCCGCAAGGGCATGCTGGAGCAGCTGGAACAGGCGCTGACCAAGGCCAATTCGGCGGTGGCCGAGTTCGAGGCCCTTGCGGTCAGCACCCGCGGGATCATCGACGGCGACGGGCGCGAGGCCGTGGCCAACATCAACGCCGCGGCCGAGGAGGCGCGGGCGGCCGTGGCCTCGATCAACCGCACGGCGACCGGCGTCGAAGGCCCGATAAACGAGTTCGCCATCCGGTCCAGCCCGCGCGACTTCATCGCCCGCCCGCCGACCAAGGAAATGGAGGTCCAGCCGTGAACCGTTATTCGTTGATCCGGCCGATCGCGGCGAGCCTGGCCATCATGGCGCTGTCGGCCTGCGCCCTGTTGTCGACCCCCGACCCGGTGCAGACCTATCGCTTCGGCGGCGTCCTGGCGTCTTCGGCGGCGAGCTCGGCCGTGGCCAGTCCGGTCCAGGTCACCCTGCGCCGGGTCGAGTTCCCGGAGGCCGTCGAGGGCGACAAGCTGCTGGGCGTCACGGGGACCGAGACCGCCTATATCGCCGGGGCCCGCTGGGTCTCGCCGGCGGCGGACCTGTATATGGAGAGCATCGAAAACGCCTTCGCCGCCCAGGCGACGCGGGTGCGCCTGATCGGCCCGCGTGAGTTGGCGCGGGGCCAGCGGTCGCTGGATATCGACATCCGCACGTTCGAGGCCCGCTATGACGCGCCGGGCCTGGCGCCGACCATCGTGGTGACCGCCCGCGCCCGCCTGCTGGCCCTGCCGGAGCGCACGGTGGCGGCGGAACAGGTGTTCACCGTCGAACAGCCGGCGACGGCCAACCGCGTGTCCGCCATCGTCGAGGCCTTTGACCTGGCGACAC
>VFBG01000268.1 GCA_006515835.1 bacterium
CGAGCGCCGCACGCCCGCCGGTCATCCACCGCGCTGCGGACATGAAGCGCATTCAGCTCGCCATCCTCGGACACCACATCGGCCACGGCGACCTCGGCTGCGACCGCCAGCGGACGATCGGCGTTCCCCGCCTTCTCGCCGAACAGATGACGCCCCAGGTCCTCGACGATCACCTGGGTCCGGCGGCGGGCCTCGTCATTGGGAAAATTGGGGAACGCCAGAATCCAGCTGTCCTCGCCTTCCTGGCAGAATGGATTCCCGGCGCCGATGTGACGGCGGATCACCTGTTCGACGATGATGCCGACCTTGTTGACCAGACGCGGCCATTTATCGCCCACCGAGTCGCGGAACTCCGCCAGCGAGACGATATGCAGCCGCGCCTTCAGGCTGGGGTCGGCTTGCAGCATGTCCTGAAGCTTGGAAGCGGCGCTTTCCACGGCGCCGGATGGCGTCTGGATACCCGGAGCGGACACGGATTTCGACGCCACGGCGGGTTTGACCGGACGCCCGTCATCCCCCAGCAATCCAATGGACTGGGCCAGTCTCAGCCAGATGCTTGTCGACGATCCCGCCATCCCAGCCTCCCATGGCGACCCAACCTAATACGGCTATAATAATCTGAATCCGAATTCCATCAATACAAGCTTAACCCGATTGGCAACGCACCCCAGGCCGGCATGAGCCGGACCTGGAAACTATAACATTGATATGGGGGGCTGAGCAGCCGCTTCAACCGAGACCGTGGTATTCCTTGAACCACTGGATGAAGGCGGGAACGCCGACGCTGATGGGCGTGGTCGGAGCAAAGCCGACATCGCGCTGAATGGCCGAAATATCCGCCGCGGTCTCCTTGACGTCGCCGGCCTGCATGGGTTCGAAGGCGTAGATCGCCTTGCGCCCCAGCGATTGCTCGATCAGGCCGATGAAGTCCATCAGCTGTTCGGACTTGTTGTTGCCGATATTGTAGAGGTGATAGGGCGGCTTCGCGCCATCATCGGCCGGCGGGTTGTCCAGCACGCCGACCACGCCCGAGACGATGTCGTCGATGAAGGTGAAGTCGCGGCGCATGTCGCCGTTGTTGAACACCCGGATCGGCTCGCCGGCAAGGATGGCCTTGGCGAACAGATAGGCGGCCATGTCGGGCCGGCCCCAGGGCCCGTAGACGGTGAAGAAGCGCAGCCCGGTG
>VFBG01000122.1 GCA_006515835.1 bacterium
CCAGATCGATCGCCCGGGCGGGCGTCTCCGCGGTCTCGAGCCAGCGGCTGACCGGCCGCGCCAGGGCCTCGATGTCGCTTTGCAACGGGGCGTCGTTCTTGCGGTGGTAGGTGGCGTGATCTCCGATCAGGCTGACGATCGGGGTCCGGGCGCGAAAGGCGTTGTGCAGATTGGCGGCGCCGTTGCTCAGACCGGGGCCCAGATGCAGCAGGGTCAGGGCCGGGGCGCCGCGCATGCGGCCGTAGCCGTCGGCTGCGCCCGTGACCACGCCCTCGAACAGGCCGAGCACCGGACGGATGCGCGGCACGCGGTCCAGCGCGGCCACCAGGTGCATTTCCGAGGTGCCCGGATTGGCGAAACAGACGTCGACCCCCTGGTCGGCGAAGGTCTCCAGCATCCGTACGGCGGTTTCCATGGCGCGCTCCGGGCCCGCCGGTCGGGGACTCGACCGGATGCGGTTTCCTTGGTCGAGTCTAGGCGCGTCTCGCGGCAAGGATTGTCGCGTTCCTGACAATCCAGCGGTAGAGAGTGTCGCATGGAGATCGCCGACCCCCATCGCAGTCTCGGGTCTGATCCCTGGCTCGCCGCCTTGCCGTCGGACACGCGCGCGGCCCTGCTGGGGGCCGCCCGGATGCGGGCCGTCGACAATGGCGTCGCCATCTATCGTGCGGGGGATCCGGGCGACGGGCTCCATGCGGTGCTCAAGGGCGAAGTTCGGCTGATCGGACATTCCGAGGCCGGGCGCCGCCTCGTCTATCTGATCCTGCGACAGGGAGACTGGTTCGGCGAGATGTCGGTGCTGGACGGCAGACCCCGGCTTCACGATGCGATCGCCTTCGGATCGTCCGTCATCCTGCACGTCGATTCGAGCCGGATCGACGCCATCGCGGCCGTCCATCCCCGTTTCGACCGCGCGATCGGGGCGCTGACCTGCCAGCACCAGCGCGCCGCCCTGGCCTTTGTGGAGCAAACCCTGACCGCCTCGACCGAGGCCCGTCTGGCGTTCATCCTCACGGAGATGGCGGGTCGTCACGGACGCCGTGTCGAGACCGGCGTCGAGATTGATCTGCGGCTGAGCCAGGAGGACCTGGCGGCCCTGGTCGGAGTCTCCCGTCAGAGCCTTGCCGCGTTGCTCGGACGGCTGCGCCGGGAACGGGTGGTCGAGACCCGCTATGCCCGACTCGTCGTTCTCGATCTGGCGGCGCTGCAGCAGAAATGCGGACGGTCGCAGCCGTGGACCGTTTGACGATCTGACTGAACCGCGGGAGTCCGGACCAACCCGCCCTGGGGCGGTACGGCCCCGGCGCGGGCGGACTGTCGCGCCGACAGCCGCGCCCGGTTCGGGACCCGCGCGCTGAGTGTAGGGCGCTGGACGTTCAGACCCGTCGAGATGGAATGCAAAGGGACTTGGCCCCGGACCGCCGGGACTGCTTGACAATCATCATGCCGGTTGGTCGCAAGCGTTGTTATGGTGGTGGTTCACGCTACCGACGTGGGGGGCCTCCGATGCGGCGACCACTATCGCTTGGACGGATTTGCGCGCTGCGGGCGATCACCCGGAACTTTGGGCCGGACGGCCGAGGGTGCGAGATGAGGACGTCAGTCATGGCGTTGGCTAAGGCATGATCGCTCACGTCTCCCAGCCAGGCCTGGACGCATGATGGGGCCGAAGCCGCCGCCGCGGTTTGTGGCCTGGCTGCGTGACCAGATCAGCGACCTGTTTCCCGGCTATTTCGCCCTGGTGATGGCTACCGGCATCATTTCCAACACCCTGTACTTCGAAGGTCAGCCCAGGCTCTCGGACCTGCTCTTCTCCGTCAATTTGTTCGCCTACGCCTGGCTTGTGCTGTTGACGGTCCTGCGCATTGTCCGGTTCAGGGCGGCGCTGTGGGCCGACCTGACCAATCCGGCTCTCGTCTTTTCATTTTTCACGATCGTGGCCGGCAGCAATGTCCTCGGCATCGGCATGAATCTTCGCGGGTTTGGAGAAGCCGCCCTGGCCATGTGGACCTTCGCTCTCGTCCTGTGGTTTTGCCTCATCTATTTCAGTTTTGCGGTCCTGACGTTCCTCAATACGGCGCATGGCGCGAATGTCGTCCACGGCGGGTGGCTGATCGCGATCGTGGGGACAGAGTCGCTGGTTATTCTTGGAGCGGCCCTTGTGCCGGCTCAAGGAGACGCGGCTCCACTGCTTTTCGTGTTCATTCATATGCTGTGGGGCGTAGGACTCGGTCTCTACGGCATATTCATCACATTGTTCGCGTACCGGATTTTTTTCTTCGACGTGGGGCCGGAGGATATCACCCCGCTGTTGTGGGTGATCATGGGAGCGGCCGCGATCAGCACCAACGCCGGCTCGGTCCTGATCATGAGCGACAGCGGCGTTCCGTTCCTGATCTCCATGCGTCCGTTTATAGACGGCGTGACGCTGATCATGTGGGCATGGGCGACCTGGTGGATTCCACTGCTGATCATGTTCGGCATCTGGAAGCATGGGGCGCACCGGGCGCCTCTCGTCTATACGCCGATGCTTTGGAGCCTCGTCTTTCCGCTCGGCATGTACGCATTGGCGAGCCTGCGCCTTTCACTGGCGGCGGAGATCCCCGCGTCGAAGACCATCGCCCAGGCCATGGTCTGGGTCGCATTGACGGCCTGGATCGCGACGGCGAGCGCGCTCGCGGGCTCTATCTGGCGAGGCCTGCGAATTCACCTGGGGTCGGGTCGGGATGCGGCTCGGCCTTTATAGGCCGAGCGCGGTCTCCAGCAGGTTCAACTGGAGAAACCCCGCGACGAGGAGTGTATTGGCCGCCCAGGTGAAGGTGAGCAGCCTCGCGATCATGTGCCAGACCGACGTGCCAGCCTCCGAGCACCGCCAGATCGCAGTCAGAATCCATACCGTATAGGCCAGAAAAGCCAGAAGCAGCGCTTCCTGTATCCAGATGTCATTGCGATAGAGCGCGCCGATAAACGCGGTTATCAGCAGCGCGCTCACGAACACGCCATAGCCCCAGAACACCTGGCCCAAAGGCGCATCCCCACTCCAGGCACGAAGCGGTGATGCGATCAGACCCCTCATGGCCCTCCCGTCGCCACCGATCGGGGCCTCCGCATTTGGCTGGTTCAACACCGATCCTCCAGTTATGGGATTCGGAACCGCATCGAACGAAACCCCGGCGAACGGACAAGTGGCATCCTAGCACAGCTTTCCGTTTCAATGAATTCGTTTGAAGGTCTCGATGCTATCGCGAGACACCAGGTCGAGATCGGGGGTTCGATCAGCGCGTTGAGTATCGGTGGATACTCGCCGTCGATTCACCAATGCGCTCATCCAGGTGAAATCCGCGACAGGCTGCTAGAAGAACGACCGCAACCGGCGCAGCTTGCCTTCGGAATGGGGCGGGAAACGCAGACCGCTGTCGAACCGCACCGGGCGGCGCAGCACCGCCTTGGCGTGGGAGAAGGCGTCGAACCCGGCGCGGCCGTGATAGGCGCCCATGCCGCTCGCGCCCACCCCGCCGAACGGCAGGTCAGGCACCGTCTGCTGCAGGATCACGTCATTGCCGCAGAAGGCCCCGGCGCTGATGTCCCGCTCGGCCCGGTCGATGGCGCCGCGGTCGCGACCGAAAGCATAGGCCGCCAGCGGCTTGTCCCGGGCCTGGACGAAGGCCAGGGCCTCGTCCCAGCTGTCGTACGGGATCAGCGGCAGGATCGGGCCGAAGATCTCTTCCTGCATGATGGGCGCATCAAGCGAAACGTCGACCAGCACCGTCGGCTCGATGAATAGCCGCGCCGGATCGGTGCGACCGCCGATCGCGACCCGCCCGTCGCCGAGATAAGCGGAAAGGCGTTCGAAATGACGCCGGTTCAGGATCCGTCCATAGTCGGCGCTGGTCGCGGCGTCGCCGCCATGGAACCGCCCCAGCGCCCCGCGATAGGCCGCCAGGAAGGCGTCGGTCCGGTCGCGCGGGACGAGTACATAGTCGGGCGCGGTGCAGGTCTGGCCCCCGTTCAGCGACTTGCCCCAGGCTATGCGGCGGGCGGCTTCCGGGATGTCGGCGCTGTCGTGCACCAGCGCCGGGCTCTTGCCCCCCAGTTCCAGGATGACGGGCGTCAGGCGCCGGGCGGCGGCAGCCATCACCAGCCGCCCGACCCGCGCCCCGCCGGTGTAGAGAATGAGATCGAACCGCTGCTCAAGCAGCCGCGCGGCGCCGTCCGCGTCCCCCTGGACGACCTGGACAGCCTCCCGGTCGAGGTAGCGGGGCAGGAGGTCCGCCAGCAGATCGGCCGTCGCCGGTGCCTGTTCGGAAGGTTTGACCACCGCGGCGCACCCGGCCCCGAGGGCGCCGATCAGCGGCGACAGCGTCAGGAGAAAGGGATAGTTCCACGCCCCCATGATCAGGACCAGGCCGCGCGGCTCCGGCGCCACCCGGGCCTCTCCCGGGAACAGCGACAAGGGCGTTCGAACGGGTCGCGCCCGAGCCCAGCGACGGTAGGACCTGGCGGTCTCGCGCGCTTCGGCGCGGACCAGCCAGGCCTCGGCGGTCAGCGCCTCGGCCCGCGGCTTGCCCAGGTCGTGCGCGAGTGCGGCGACGATATCCTCTTCATGCCTGTCGACCAGTCGGATCAGGCCGGCGAGCTGGGCGGAGCGCCAGGCGAAATCCCGCGTCCGGCCCTCGTCAAAGGCCGCCCGGGCCGCGGCGACGGGGCGATCATAGCTCCGGTCTGAAGACGACGCATCCATGGCGAACCTCGTGAAGACAGCCGGTTGCGGTCAGGCGAGCGGCTCCCCGCAACGCTTTCGGTCGCACGCGACGACCGATGACGCCATGCGGCGCATCATCGCCCTGGACCGCGCCGCGCCCCTGCCGACCCTGCGCGCCGGACGGCGCCGCCCGGGCGGGCCGGCC
>VFBG01000123.1:0-4872 GCA_006515835.1 bacterium
CGCGGGGCGGGCACGCCGCCGGTCGTGCTGATCCACGGCCTGGGAGACGACATTGCCACCTGGCGCCAGGTGATCGAGCCTTTGGCTCTGTTGACTACGGTGATCGCCTACAATCGGTTCGGATATGGCAACAGCGGCTGGACAGCGCGGCCGCGGGACGCGGTGACAGTGTCGGATGAGTTGGCAGTCCTGCTCGGCAATCTGGGTGTGACCGGGCCCGTCATCCTGGTCGGTCATTCTTTGGGTGGGGTCTTCGCCCAGGTTTATGCCCGCCGCTTCCCCGAAGCGGTGGCGGGGATGGTACTGATCGACACCACCGTGCCAGGCCAGAAGGCCATGCTGGAGCGGATGCTGCCGTTGCAGTACGCCATGGCCTCCGTCGCCATGGCGTCAGGCGCACCGATGGTCCGCCGCGAGTTCGAGGACTCGGGCCAGGCCGACGGCCAGATCGAGACCTTCCCCGCCTATCGGTCCGGTCCGGTGATCATGCTGGCCGCCGGCCGCGATGACCCTCTGGCGTCGGAAGCCTATGCCGATGGACGGCGGGCCGCGATGCGGAGGCTTGCCATCCAGTACGGATGTGGCGTCGAGATCGCAGACACGGGCCATTTCATCCACCACGAGCGGCCCCAGCTGGTGGTGAACGCCGTCGCCAGTGTACTGGCACGCGCAAGACCGAGCACTTGAACGGTCGTTCAAATTTTCGTTGACTCCTGTTCTTGAACGAGCATTCAATAAGGCTCGGGAACGGGAGAAAGCGCATGGCTGACCCTCAGGTCGAACTGGCCAATATGATCGCCAATCTGAAGGCGAAGACCGGCAAGTCGCTGGACGAATGGCAGGCCCTGGCCAGGACCAGCGGGCAGGCGAAGCACGGCGGGCTGGTGTCCTGGCTGAAGGGCGAGCACGGGCTGGGGCATGGCTACGCCAATCTGGTGGCGCACAAGACCTTCGCCTCGGACTCCGGGTCGAGCGACGACGCCGATCTGATGGAATCCATGTTCGCGGGGCCGAAGTCGGCGATGCGGCCGGCCTATGACAGGGTCGCGGGCATCGTCTCGGGGCTGGAGGGCGTCCAGTTCGCGCCGAAGAAGGGCTACGTCAGCTTCCGCCGCAACAAGCAGTTCGGCCTTGCCCAGCCGTCGACCAAGGACCGGCTGGATCTCGGTCTGAGCCTCAAGGGCGTGGCGCCTTCGGGGCGGCTGGAAGCGGCCGGATCGTGGAACGCCATGGTCACCCACCGGGTCCGCATCGCCTCGGCCGACGAGATCGACGCCGAGGTCGAGGGCTGGATCAGACAGGCGTGGGCGGCGGCGTGAGCGGGCCCGATGTCCGCACCCGGATCGTGATGGCCGCCATGGAGCTGTTCTGGGCCAAGGGGTATAATTCGACCTCGATCGCCGACATCCTGAGCCGGACCCAGCTGAACGCCGGCAGCCTGTACCATGTGTTTCCGGGAAAGCAGGACGTGCTGATCGCCGTGCTCGAGGCCTATCGCGACGGCCTGTACGAGAACCTCGTCGATCCGGCCTGGGAGGGGGTGGACGATCCCGTCGAGCGAATCTTCGCCCTGCTGGCGCGGTATCGCTGGCTGATCCTCGAGACCGACTGCACCTATGGCTGCCCGATCGGCAGTCTGGCGCTGGAGCTGCATGAGGCCGATCCGGTGGTGCGCGACCTGCTGGCGGTTAATTTTACCGGCTGGGTGGGGGCCATCCTGCGCTGTCTCGACGACGCGAGCGACCGTCTGCCGGCCGGCCTCGACAAACAGGCGCTGGCCGAATTCGTGCTGACAACCATGGAAGGCGGCGTGATGCAGTCTCGCACCCATCGCGACGTCGGCTATTTCGATCGCGGGGTCACCGCCCTGCGCGACCATTTCGACATGCTGCTGGCCCGCGCGGCGCGGCGGCCTGAAACCGTCTGAGGGGAAGATCCGCGCCATGAAGATCCGACTGATCGCCGCCGTCGCCCTGTCGTTGCTGTTCGCGGCGCCTGGACTGTCCGCTGTCGCCCAGGTCGCCGAACTACCGGCACCGGGCGTCGGCCGGGCCGCCTATGCGCCGTTCGAGCATCTGGTTGGAAAAACCTGGCGGGGCGTGGGCACGGGACCCGAGGCCGTTGAGGACATCCAGCGCTGGGAATGGGCCGTCGGCGGCCATGCGGTGCGCGTGACCCATTCCGTCGGCGGCGGGGCCTATGCGGGCGAAACCCTGATCTTCCGGGACAAGGCCAGCGGAGCCTACATCTACCACTACTTCACCTCCGGCGGCTTCCACACCACCGGGGTCATGCGACCGACCGGCCCCGGAGCGTTCGAGGCCGAAGAGACGGTGCATGGCCTCGACGGCTTTCCGCCCATCCGGTCCACACTCGTGATGGGTGCCGACGGAGTTCATCACGTGCGCAGCTTCCAGCAAGAGAACGGAGCATGGGTCGAAAAGGGCGGCTTCGACTATCGCGAGGATGCTACGGCCGTCCCCGTCATGCCGGTGCTGGCCCCGGTCGCGCGCGAGGCCGCCGCCTCCGCTGGCCCGCTGGATCTGACGCGGCGGATCGTGGCGACCTCGGGCGCGGCGGGCGAGGACTCGGCCGGCTATGTCCGTATCCGCAACGGTTCGCCGGTGGCGGATGAACTGGTGGACGCCTCCTGCGTCTGCGCCGACACGATCGAGTTCCACCGCATTGTGCGCACAGAGACGGGCGGCAGCATGATCGACGACCCGATCTGGACGGTTCCCGGCAACGGCGCGCTGGACGTAAGGCCAGGAACGAGTCTGCACTTCATGCTGATCAATTTCGATCCGGCGAAGGCCGTTGACGGTCGGGTGCGACTGACTCTGACCTTCCGCGACTCCGGCACGGTGGAGGCGGACTTCGCCCTTACCGGAGACAGTCGCGCCGCCTGGACAGCGTTCGACTGACCGTCACAGCCGGTTAACCGGCGCGGTCCTAGGCTTTGCGGGATATGTCCGAGACTGCGACCAGTCCTGAGGAGGCCGCCCCGGAGGGCGGGTTCCGCGCGCGTCATGCGTTGCTGAAACGCCTGGCTGATGTGGTGTCGCTGCCGGCCAGCCGTATCAACGCCTTTGAGCGAGCGGTGACCGGTGATCTGCTTGTCGAGATGCTGCGGCTTGCCTCGCCCGGAGACCGGCGGCGGGTGGCCGCCCGGCTCGCGCCCCTGGCCGAACTGCCCAACGCCCTGGCGCGGATGCTGCTTCGCGACGATCCGGAGATTGCGGGCCTGCTGATCGAACAGTGCGCCTCGCTCTCGGACGCCGATCTGGTGGCCTGCGCCCGCGATGCGACGGCTGAGCACCGCTTCCTGATGGCCAGCCGTCGCGCGCTTTCGGAAGTGGTCACCGAGACGCTGCTGAGTTTTGGCGAAAGCCATGTCATCGAGGCGGTGCTTCGCAACAGCACGGCCCGCCTGAGCCAGACGGCCATCGAGAGCGTCGTCAGCCTCAGCCGTCAGGAGCCGCAGTTGTGTGGGCCGGTCCTGAAGCGGCCGGAGCTCCGGCCGTCGGGCGCCTATGTCATGTTCTGGTGGAGCGGGCCGGAGGATCGCAAGACGATCCTGCAGCGGTTCGCCGTGTCTCGCGAAATCATGCAAGAGGTGTCGGAAGACGTCTTCGTCATGGCCGCAGCCGAGAACTGGCAGGATCCGGTGTCGCGCAAGGCATTGCAGTTCATTGAGCGTCGGCAGAGGAACCGGGCGGCTATCGCCAGAAGCCCCTACGGCGGACTGGAAGACGCTGTCGCGGCGGCGGCAGAGCGCGGCCTGAACCGGGAGGTGGCGACGGAGATCGCCTATCTTTCGGGGGTCAAGCCGGTAACCGGGGCCAAGATTATGGGCGACCCGGGCGGCGAACCACTGGCTATCCTGTGCAAGGCGACGGGGTTGGGCAAGGCTGACCTGGCCAATCTGTGGCGCTCAATGCGCCGGCCCGAGATCGCGGACGACGGTTCGGTCCATCCGGCCTGGGACCGCGTGCAGATTACCTACGACATGCTGGCAGTCGACCGGGCCCAGACTGTACTGCGCTACTGGAACTGGTCGTTGTCTTCGGCTCTGACGCCGGCGCTCCTCAGGGCCATTCGTGATGGCGAGGAAGAGGGGCTGGACAACTACTCTGCGCCCGAACGCGCCGCCATGCTGGCGCTGGCGGACAACTTCGGCCGTTGAAGTTTGGCAAGGCGCGAAACACGGCGTCTATAGTCAGTTTTGAAACACTTCGGAGACGCAGTTGCGATCACGGGGGCCCATGTTGCTTTCGGTACGGAACAAATCTATTGAACTCGCCAACGGCTGATTCAGTCGAGAAACAAACAACCAAGGTGAGGCCGGCCCATGGAAGATAACGCGCAACTCCTCGAGATGACTGCGGACATCGTGTCGGCCTATGTCGGCAACAATAACGTCCAGGCGTCGGAAGTCCCGGGCCTGATCTCCAGCATCCATGCTGCTCTGACGCAGGTCTCGACCGGTGCCGTCGAGCCGGAACCCGAGGTCAAGGACCCGGCCGTGCCGGTGCGCAAGTCGATCACGCCTGATTTCCTGATCTGCCTCGAAGACGGCCGCAAGTTCAAATCGCTGAAGCGCCACCTGCGCACCAAATACAATATGAGCCCCGAGGAATACCGGGCCAAATGGGGTCTGGCGAAAGACTATCCGATGGTCGCTCCGAACTACGCCAAGGCGCGTTCGGACCTGGCCAAGCAGATGGGCCTCGGCCAGGGCGGCCGCAAACCCGCCCGCGCCGCCACGGGCCGCGCCAAGAAGTAATCCGGACTGGTCCGGGGAAGCGCCCGCCCTCAGCCATGGGGGCGGGCGTTTTGCTGTTCGGGGTTGGCCGGGGTGGCTAGTGGCTA
>VFBG01000123.1:4921-6005 GCA_006515835.1 bacterium
CCTTCCGCCGCCAGTGAAGCTGCAATCACTAGCCACTAGCCACTAGCCACTAGCCACTAGCCACTATGCCGCGACCGCCCCGCGTCGCATGCGCCAGAAGCGCAGGGTCCTGAGCGCGGCGTCGCGGCTGAGTTCCGCATACATCCGGGCGTAGGAATGGGCCTTGGCCATGGCGTCGCCGTCGTCGTTCAGAAGCACGACGGCATAGGTCAGGAACAGGGCGCGATCGAGGTCGGCGGATTTGCAGACCACGGCCAGCGCGTCCAGTTCGCGGCGGTCAACGATCTGGCGGGCGGTGTGGAAGTCGATGTCCGACAACTGGGCCAGGGCGATCAGAAATGAGGTCGTGCCGCCCGAGCGCAGGAAGCGGGCCAGCATCTGGGGCGTCAACTGACCGGCGGCCTTGAGCTCTTCCACATAGGCCGCGCATTCGGCGTAGTCGGCCGGCAGGGCGCCGTCGTCCGTGGCGATGCGGGCCCGACCGGCGGCCAGGGCGCTTTCCAGCAGGGCCGGGTCCATGCGGGCGTTCTGTTCGAGGATCCGCGTCCGCAGCCGGGCCTCGACCACGAAATACATCTCGTTGAGCAGGTCGGCGGGAAGGCTGGCTCGCGAGACCGTGGCCTCGTGCAGCGCGGGATTGACCCGCGCCCGCTCGACGGCGGCCTCGGACGATTTGCGCGACAACTGGGCGCCGTCATTGCGCAGCAGGGTCCCCAGGGTCTCGTCATCGCCGCGCTCGACGATGACGTCGGACACGGCCTCGGACACCGAAGGGCGGGCGGAGACGGCGCGCAGGTGATCCTGGCCATGCTTGCGGACGACGCCCAGCAGGTCTTCGTCGGTCAGGACCGGAGAGGTGGTCAGGACGGCCCTCGCCACCGCGGCGTCGTCATTGGCCAGTCGGCGGATCAGGGCATGGGGCGCGTTCGGCTCGCTGGCGAAACGGGCTGACAGCTCGGCGCGGACCGCGCTCTCCATGTCGGCGGCCAGGCTCGAGAGGACGGATCCGTAGAGCGAGTCTTCGGCGGCCGTGCGCGCGGTGGCGCCGAAGAACTGGTCGGTCAGTTCACGCAGAAGGGCGCGC
>VFBG01000124.1:0-5163 GCA_006515835.1 bacterium
CTTCCGGTTCGGCGAGAGCGAACATCGGTGCCTCCAGCCGCTCGGGCCGGTCCGGCGCATGTTCGAACAGGGCGAAGCGGAAGGCGTCGAAGGTCTCGCCCTGGTACAGCTTGCCACGTGGGCCCTGAAGCGCCCGCGCCGACGAGGCGAAGCCTCCGAACCAGTCGAAGAACAGCGGCTCCCACCGCACCGCCTCGCCGCCCTCGCGCAGCAGCGCCAGGGTCGTGTCCAGCAGCCGCTGGTCCGCCGCCTCGCCCAGACTCTGCACGCCCAGCCGGGCGAGGAAGGCGGTCCGCAACTCGCGGATATAGGCCGGCCCGAAGCTGTTCAGCGCCTCGGTCAGCGGTTCGGCCTCTGCGACGGTCTTCAGCGCGCCCCCCAGCTGGGTCAGGGCCCAGAACACTGCCTCGGGCTGGCGCGCGAAGGCGTACAGGCCGGTCTGGTCGAAATAGGCGGCAGTGAAGCCGGGCTCATAGTGCGGCAGGAACCGCCACGGGCCGTAGTCGAAGCTCTCGCCCGTGACGTTCAGATTGTCGGTGTTCAGCACCCCGTGGACGAAGCCCGCCGCGATCCATCGCGCCGTCAGCCGGGCCGAGGCCTCGACCACGGCACGAAGGAAGCCGGGCGCATCCCCCGCCGCGACCGTCGGGTGATAGAGCGACCTGGCGTGCTCGATCAGCGCCTCGACCATGTCGGCCCGAGCCAGATAGGCCGCCCGCTGGAAGGTCCCGAACCGGATATGGCTGTGTGACAGCCGCACCAGCACCGACGACCGCGTCGGAGACGGCTCATCGCCGCGTTCCAGATTCTCGCCCGTTTCGATCAGCGAGAAGGCCCGGCTGGTCGGCACGCCCTGCGCCTCCAGCATCTCGGCCGCCAGCACCTCGCGCACGCCACCTTTGAGCGTCAGACGTCCGTCCCCGGACCGCGACCATGGCGTCTGGCCGGATCCCTTGGTGCCAAGGTCGAGCAGTCTGCCCCGGTCGTCCCGCATTTGCGCCGCGAGGAAGCCCCGTCCGTCGCCCAGGTCGGGATTGTAGGTGCGGAATTGATGCCCGTGATAGCGCATCGCGATCGGGCCGGTCTGGCCGGGCAGGGGTTCGAACCGGCCGAAATGGGCGATCCATTCAGCGTCGGTCAGTGTCTCCAGACCCACGGCCGCGGCGGCCCGGTCGTTGCGCACGCGCAGGGTGGTTTGAGGGAAGTCCGCCGCCCGGACCGCGTCGCCATAGTCTTCACCCAGGCCGAAGAACCGGGGATCGGGGGCATAGGCGGGCGAGACTGGCATGTCGCGCAGATGCAGTCTCCGGTCCGCCGGCGCAACCGCCGATCGCGGTTGAACCGTCCGGCTCGTCGCGTATTGTAGTTCGCAGAGATCAGGCCGGGTTTCCCGGTCAGGCTGGCGCACCTGCTCAAGCGGCGCGAATCCGGTCCGGCGTCCGTCGATAACCTGACGCCACGACAGTCTCTTCCAAAGTCTTCCAGAATTCCGGAGGCCCGCCGTGGCGCGCAAGATTACACTCGACTTCCTCAAGACCGAGGCGGCGTCCGGCATGGTGCTGGGTCTGGCGGCCGTGGCCGCCCTGATCGCTGCCAACTCGTCGCTGGCCCCCGCCTATTTCGGCTGGCTGAAGAGCGAGCATATCCTGCAGGTCGGCCCGCTACTGCTGGAGCTGACGATCTCGGAGTGGATCAAGGAAGGCCTGATGGCGGTCTTCTTCCTCGTGGTCGGGCTGGAGATCAAATACGAGATCCTCAAGGGAGAGCTCAGAAATCCCCGGAAGCTGGCCACGCCGGTGCTGGCGGCGCTGGGCGGCATGATCGCGCCGGCGCTCGTCTATCTGGCCGTTTCGGGCTTGCTGAACGGACCACAAGGCGGCTGGCCGATCCCTCTGGCGACAGACATAGCTTTCGCCCTTGCGGTCTTCGCTGTGGCGGCGCGCGGCCTGCCGTCCTCGCTTCGGGTCTTCCTGCTCACCCTCGCTATCGTCGACGACCTCGGGGCCATAGCCCTGATCGCTGTTCTGTTCTCGAACGGCGTCGAATGGGTCCCGCTGGCCTGGGTTGCCGGACTGCTGGCAGCCGGCGCCCTTTTCGCGTCCCGCCGTCGCGTGGCAGCACCCTTCTGGGTGCTGGGATTTGGCCTTGTCTGGTACCTGACGGTGCTCGCCGGCCTCTCCACCTCCCTGTCGGCGGTGGCGTTCGCCCTGATCGTGCCGGTCGCCGATCGCAGCGACGACCGGCAAAGTCCGTTGAAGGAGGCGATGCACGACCTTCACCCTTACGTCGCGTATCTGGTTCTGCCGCTGTTCGCCTTCGCCAAGGCCGGGGTTTCCTTTGGCGGCCTGTCTCTGGAACAGGCCTTCGCGCCCCTGGTGCTGGGCATCGCCCTGGGTCTGTTTGTCGGCAAACAGATCGGCGTGTTCGGCTTCGCCTGGCTGGCCTCGGCCCTGAAGATCGGCCGCCGGCCGACGGACGCAACCTGGCTGGAGATCTATGGCGTCAGCCTGCTGTGCGGGGTCGGGTTCACCATGAGCCTGTTTGTCGGAATTCTGGCCTTCCCGGGTGCCATCGACTCGGTGGAGCAGGTCGAGGTCAAGTTGGGCGTGCTGGCGGGGTCGTTCCTGTCTGCGGTCCTTGGCGCCGTGGTTCTTGCTGTGGCGTCACGAAGGCGCAAGATTTTGGCCGAAGCGGCCACGGATACTCACGCCCTCTAGGCGAATATTGACCTAGCGTCATCGGTTTCTGTCGCTTTTACGTCACAGTCAGGCTTCACCCGTGGCGCAAATGAGGCGCTGAGGCTCGCCGCTCCTTGTCGCTGAGTCCGGCTTGGATTACGCCGGAGACTGGACTTACCGCGCTCCACAGAAGGGTGCGGTCCAAGGGATCAGGAAACGCTGCGGTCGCCGTCAAGGACGGAGGCCCGGCCCATGTCGGGGAGCCACCATGCGCCTTACCAATTTTCTTCGCACCACCGTGTCGGCCGCTGTGGTCGGGGCATGCGCCTTCGGCTTCGCCGGTGCCGCGTCAGCCCAGGACCAGGACGGCCCGCAGACCATCGACGACATCATCGTCACCGCCCAGAAGCGTGAGCAGAACCTTCAGGACGTGCCGATCGTGGTCACCAGCCTGTCGGCCGAGACCCTGCAGAACGCCGGCGTTCGCGACATCAAGGACCTGCAGATTCTCACGCCCGGCATGACGGTCACCTCGACGTCGTCGGAAGCCTCGACCACCGCCCGTATCCGCGGCGTCGGCACGGTCGGCGACAACCCCGGTCTGGAAAGCTCGGTCGGCGTGGTCATCGACGGCGTCTATCGTTCGCGTAACTCGGTCGGCTTCGGCGATCTGGGCGAAATGGCCCGCATCGAGGTCCTGAAGGGCCCGCAAGGCACGCTGTTCGGCAAGAACACCTCGGCTGGTGTTATCAACATCATCACCGAGGCCCCGTCGTTCACGCCGGAGTACAACGCCGAACTGAACATCGGCAACTACGGTGCCATGGGCGCCTCGGGTTCGGTTTCCGGCCCGCTCAGCGACACGCTTGCGTTCCGCCTGTATGCCGGCCGCCGCGTCCGCGACGGCTTCATGAACATCGACACCGGTGACGGCCCGCGTCCGGAAACCACCGACAACAACCAGGACTTCGGCACCGTCCGCGGCCAACTGCTGTGGCTGCCCAGCGACAACGTCTCCTTCCGCCTGATCGGCGACTATTCGCGTCGTGACGAGTTCTGCTGCGTCGGCACCCAGATCCGCACAGGCCCGACCTATCCGTTCGTTGACGGCCTCTCGACCGGCACGGGCCAGCGCCCGCCGGCCACCGGCTTCGGCCCGCTGCCTTTCCTGCGCACCGGCTTCGCCAACCGTTCGTCCTATCAGGAAGTCACCGATCGCGGCGTCTCGCTTGAAGCCAACATCGATATCCCGGGCATCAACGGTGCCCTGACCTCGGTCACTTCGTGGCGCGAGTGGGAATCCACCCTCGGCCAGGACATCGACTACACCGGTGCCGACATCGCCTACCGCGTTAACGATGGCGACTACGGCTTCACGGTCGACAACCTGACCCAGGAATTCCGCCTGGCCGGCGCGACCGATCGCTTCGACTGGCTGCTCGGCTTCTTCGCCACCTCGGAAGAGGTGGGTCGGACCGACAGCTGGTATTTCGGCGCGGACTACACGCCCTTCCTGTCGTTCCTGCTGAGCGCCCGTCTGAACGGCGTGAACCCGGCCCTGCCGATCAGCCCGAACACCATCGGCTGCTACACCCGCGTGGCCCAGACGGCGGCCGGCTTCGGCACCTGCCTTGGCACCGGCGGCGCGGTCAGTGGCGGCGGTGCCGGCTTCACGGTCGGCCAGGGCTTCGAGGACGTTTACGATCAGGACTCGACCTCGTTCGCGGTGTTCACCAACAACACCTGGCACGTCACGGAGCAGTTCGACATCACCCTGGGCCTTCGCTACACCATGGATGAGAAGAGCCTCCAGGGCGTGCAGCAGAACGTCAACGGCAACGGCGCTGCCTGCGGCGCGGCGCTGGCCAACGCGGGTGCCATCGGCACTGTCCTTGGCGCTGCCAACACCCCGGCCATTCTCGGCAACTTCTGCCTTCCCTGGTCGAACGCCGCCTATGCCAACCGCGGCGTTTCGGAAAGCTTCGATGACGGCGAACTGAGCGGCACCATCAAGGCCGCCTTCCGCCTGAACCCCTCGATCCTGACCTATGTGTCGTATGCCCGCGGCTACAAGAGCTTCGGCTACAACCTGGACCGCGTGCAGACGGGCATCACGCCCAACGCCTCGCTGTTCTTCCCGTCGGAAGTGGTCGACAGTGACGCTGCTGAACCGCTCCCTGCTGCTGAACGCCACCTACTTCGACCAGACGTTCGAGAACTTCCAGCTCAACACCTTCCTCGGCACTGCCTTCGTGGTTGAGTCGATCCCTGAGCTGACCTCGCGCGGCGTCGACGCCGACATGGTCTGGTTCACCCCGATCGAGGGCCTGAGCTTCCAGGGCGGCGTCACCTATACGGACGCCCAGTACGGTGTCTTCACCGCCGCCGACCTGTCCAGCCCGGGCAACTTCCCGCAGCTCTCCCTGCTGCCGGGCGCCCGCGCCTCGTTCGCTCCGGAGTGGTCGGCCACCGGCTCGATCAACTA
>VFBG01000124.1:5209-10571 GCA_006515835.1 bacterium
GAGTTCTGGGTCCAGAACCTGACCGACGAAGAGTACATCCAGGTCGCCTACAACGCACCGCTGCAAGGCTCGGCGTTCCAGTCGACGGTCCAGCCGAACGGCACCTTCTACAACCCGGCGCTGGACAGCCAGACCTACGACGCCTTCCTGGGCCAGCCCCGGACCTGGGGCGCGACCCTGCGCTTCAAATACTAGAACAGCCTCGCCGCCAGGCGGGTCGAACCAGCCGGCCGGGGGAAACCCCGGCCGGTTTTGTTTTGGGCGAAATACAAGCGATCCGGCTCCGGAATGAACGCGATGCCGGTGTCTTTGGCCATGATCGCGGTGAGGTGGCCCTCGGGCGCGACAAGACGATAAGTTTTTGGGTGAACCGCCAATCTGTCGCGCCGAACCGGAGCGAGGGACGGGAGGATGGTCGCGATCCAGATCCGTGCAGCAACAAGGCGCGGTGGGGGGGATCAGGAAACGCTGAGGTCGCCGTCCAGACGGAGTCCCGGCCCATCTCGGGAAGCCACCATGCGCCTTGCCAACCTTCTTCGCACCACCGTGTCCGGCGCCGTGGTCGGTGCCTGCGCCTTCGGCCTCGCCGGCGCAGCATTCGCCCAGGACCAGGACGGCCCGCAGACCATCGACGACATCATCGTCACCGCCCAGAAGCGCGAACAGAACCTTCAGGACGTGCCGATCGTGGTCACCAGCCTGTCGGCCGAGACCCTGCAGGACGCCGGCGTTCGCGACATCAAGGACCTGCAGATCCTGACCCCGGGACTGGTCGTCACCTCGAACTCTTCAGAGGCCGCGACCACAGCCCGTATCCGGGGCGTCGGTACGGTCGGCGACAACCCCGGCCTGGAAAGCTCGGTCGGCGTGGTCATCGACGGCGTCTACCGGTCCCGCAACTCGGTCGGCTTCGGTGATCTGGGCGAGCTCGAGCGGATCGAGGTCCTGAAGGGTCCGCAGGGCACCCTGTTCGGCAAGAACACCTCGGCCGGCGTCATCAATATCCTCAGCGCCGCCCCGTCCTTTACGCCGGAGTACAACGCCGAGCTGACCTTCGGCAATTTCGGCACGATGGGCGCCTCAGGCTCCGTTTCCGGTCCGATCAGCGACAATCTGGCCTTTCGCCTGTACGCTGGCCGCCGCCTTCGCGATGGCTATTACACGGTCGATACCGGCGACGGCCCGCGCTCCGAGACCGACGACAACAACCAGGATTTCGGCTCCGTCCGCGGCCAGTTGCTGTGGCTGCCGAGCGACACGGTCTCCTTCCGCCTGATCGCGGACTATTCGTCGCGGGATGAGTACTGCTGCACCGGTGTGCAGGTCCGGACCGGCTCGACCTATCCCTTCATCGACGGCCTTTCGAACGGAGCGGGACAGCGCCCGCCGGCCGCAGGCTTCGGCCTTCTGCCCTACTCGCGCACGGCCTTCGCCAACCGCTCGAGCGATCAGGAGATCGAGGACAAGGGCGTGTCGCTTGAGGCGAAAATCGGTCTGCCCTCGCTGTTCGGCGGTGCCACCCTGACCTCGATCACCTCGGCGCGTCGCTGGACGTCCTCGCTCGGTCAGGAGGCCGACTATACCGGCGCGGACATCGCCTACCGCATCAACGACGGCGACTTCGGCTACGATGTCGAGAACCTGACCCAGGAACTCCGCCTCGCTGGCGCTACGGACCGCCTGGACTGGCTGGTCGGCGTCTTCGCGACCCGCGAGACCATCGAGCGTGGCGACAGCTTCTATCTCGGCGCTGACTATTCGCCCCTGCTGTCCTTCCTTCTGTCGGCCTCGCTGAACGCCGCCAATCCGGCCCTGCCGATCAGCCCGAACACCATCGGCTGCTACACCCGCACGGCCCAGACCGCGGCCGGCCTCGGCGCCTGTCTGGGTTCCGGTGGCGCGTCCAATGGTGGAGGGCCCGGTTTCACGGTCGGCCAGACGTTTGAGGACCGGTATCAGCAGGAATCCACCTCCTTCGCGCTGTTCACCAACAACACCTTCCACGTCACCGAGGCTTTCGACCTGACCCTGGGCCTTCGCTACACGCTGGACGACAAGACCCTGGAAGGTCAGCAGCGCAATTCGAACGGAAACGGCACGACCTGCAACGCCGCCCTCGCCAATGCGGGCGCGATCGGTGCCGTTCTCGGCGCCTCGGCCCCGACCATCCTCGCCCGCTTCTGCCTGCCGTGGACCAACTCGGCCTACAACAGCCGCGACGTTTCGGAATCGGTCGACGACGGCGAATTGAGCGGCACCCTGAAGGCGTCATACCGCATCAGCCCCGAAGTGATGATCTATGCCTCGGGCGCCCGCGGCTACAAGAGTTTCGGCTTCAATCTGGACCGTGTGCAGACGGGCATCACGCCCAACGCCTCGCTGTTCTTCCCGTCGGAAGTGGTCGACAGGCTGTTGAACGCCACCTGGTTCGACCAGAGGTTCGAGAATTTCCAGCTCAACACCTTCCTCGGCACATCCTTCGTGGTGGAGTCGATCCCGGAGCTGACCTCGCACGGCGTTGACGCCGACTTCCTGTGGTTCACCCCGATCGAGGGACTGAGTCTTCAGGGCGGGCTCACGTGGCTGGACTCAAAATATGGTGAGTTCACCGCCGCCGACCTGGCAAATCCGGCGAACTTCCCGCAGCTGTCGCTGCTGCCGGGCGCCCGATCGTCCTTCGCGCCGGAAATCTCCGCCACGGCCTCGATCAACTTCAGCCGGTCCATGGGTGGCGGCCTGCGCGGCGGATTCAGCCTCGCGGGCAAATATACCAGCGAATACAACACCGGCTCCGACCTGCTGCCGTTCAAGATGCAGGACGGGTTCACGGTCATCAACGGGCGGGTCATGGTCGGGACCGAGGACGAGCGCTGGACCGCCGAGTTCTGGGTCCAGAACCTGACCGACGAGGAATACGTCCAGGTGATCTACAACGGCTTCCTTCAGGGGAACGCGTTCGCCTCGGCGGTCCAGCCGGATGGCACATTCTATAACCCCGCGGCCGACACCCAGACCTATGACGCCTTCCTGGGCCACCCTCGAACCTTCGGCGCGACCCTGCGCTTCAGATACTAGAACCGCGCCGCAATGCGGATCGACCAGCCGGCCGGGGGAAACCCCGGCCGGCTTTCTTTCGGGCGGTTGCGAGTGAACGGGCGGCCGGCTGGTAGAGGGCGGCGCGCAACGTTCCACCCGCCGTCAGCTGGCTACTCCGCGGGGGTCGCCGCCTGCGCCGGCACATCGCGCTGGCCGGCGAACATCCGGCCCAGACGACGGCGCAGGAAGCCCGCCACGTCGTCGATGATCGTGAAGATCGGCGGGATGAACAGCAGCGACAGGAAGGTCGAGGAGATCAGCCCCCCGACCACGGCGATGGCCATCGGCTGGCGGAATTCGACATCCGCACCCCAGCCCACGGCCACCGGCAGCATGCCGGCGCCCATGGCGAAGGTGGTCATCAGGATCGGCCGCGCCCGCTTGTGCGCAGCGTCCATGATCGCCTCCAGCCGCGGCATCCCGTCCTTCTCGGCCATGACGATATAGTCGACCAGCAGGATGGAGTTCTTGGCCGCGATGCCCATCAGCATGAGCACACCGATCAGCGACGAGATCGAGAAGCTGGAGCCCCCGATCATCAGGGCCACGAAGGCCCCGCCGATGGCCAGCGGCAGGGAGGCCATGATGGTGACCGGGTAGGCGAAGCTTTTGAACAGCAGGACCAGCACGGCATACATCAGCAGGATGCCGGTGCCGAAGGCGATAGCGAACCCGGTGATCATCTCCTGGATGAACTCCTCGTCGCCGGCGGGCACCTGTCTGACTCCGGCCGGCAGGTTCTGGACGGTCGGCAGCTTGCTGACAGCGGCGGCGGCCTCGCCGCTGCGGATACCGTCCAATTCGGCCGAGATGGTCGCGACGCGGGACCGGTCCTGACGCAGTACCTGCGAGGGTCCGGCGCCGAACTGGACATCGGCCACGGCGCTGAGCGGCACGGAGGTTCCCATGGCGGTGGGGACTCTCAGGGTCTCCAGCACCGAAAGATCCTCGCGGGCGTCCCGGGTCAGGCGCAGGCGGATCGGCACCTGACGGTCGCCCAGATTGTATTTGGGCAGGTTCTGGTCGACGTCGCCGATCGTGGCAACACGGACGGCCTGGGATATGGCGCTGGTCGAGACGCCCATCAGGGCCGCCTGATCCGGACGCGGCGTGACGAGGATTTCCGGACGGGCGATCGCGGCCGTGTTGACCACATTGGCCAGGCCCGGAACGGTGCGCATTTCCGCCTCGACCGCACGCGCGGCCGCTGTCAGCGCGACTCCGTTGTCGCTGAGGATGGCGAAGCGGTAGCTGGTGCCGTCCGAGGGGCCGCCGCCCTGCTGGGCGACGCCGGCGCCGATGCGGGCGCCGGGGATGGGTTTCCAGCTGTCGACCATCACCCGGGCGAACTGCTGCTGGCTCAGATCGCGCTCACCCTTGTCGGTCAGGTCGGCGTAGACATTGGCCTGGTTGACGTCCTGGCCGCCGATCGAGGCGTAGACCGAGGTCACCTCCGGGCGCGCCCGCAGGTCCCGGGTGATCCGCTGCACAACGGCGTCGGTCTGGGCCAGGGTGGCGCCCGGGGGCAGTTCCACCGAGAACCCGGCCCGGCCCGTGTCGCCGCTGGCGAGGAATTCGAACGGCACCCTGGTGGCCAGCACGCCGCAGCCGACGAACAGGGCGGTGCCGATGGCCACCACCTTCCAGCGGTTCTTCAGGCTCCAGCCCAGCCCCTTCAGATAGCCGGACATCCAGAACGGATCGGCGTCCTCATGCTTCTGGTGCTTCAGCAGGAAGGCGGCCATCAGAGGCGTCAGGGTGCGCGCCACGACCAGCGAGAAGGCGACCGAGATACAGGCGGCGAGCGCAAAGGCCTTGAAGAACTGCCCGATGATTCCCGGCATGGCGCCCACAGGTGCGAACACGGCGATGATGGTCGCGGTGGTCGCGACAACGGCCAGGCCGATCTCGTCGGCGGCCTCCATGGAAGCGTTGTAGGGCGACTTGCCGTCCCGCATGTGCCGGACGATGTTTTCGATCTCCACGATGGCGTCATCCACCAGGATGCCGATCGTCAGTGACAGGGCCAGCAGGCTGATCCCGTTCAGTGACTGGCCCAGCGGCTCCAGCACAAGGAAGGTCGGGATCAGCGACATCGGAATGGCGGTGGCGGTGATGAAGGTGGCGCGCCAGTCGCGCAGGAAGATGAACACCACGACCACGGCCAGAACCGCGCCCAGCAGCAGGGCTTCCAGCGAGGCGATGTAGCTCTCCTCGATTTCCTCGACGCTGGCTGTGACCTGACGGATGGTCAGTTCGGGATGCG
>VFBG01000269.1 GCA_006515835.1 bacterium
GGGTGTAGGTGGGAAAATAGCCCCACGAGCCGCCATACCAGTGGATATCCTGAAGACAGCCCAGCCGGTCGTTCGGTGGCGTGATGCCCAGCAGGCGGCCATAGGCCTCGTTCCAGGCCTGGGGCAGGTCGTCCAGGTCCATGCGGCCTTCGATCAGGGCCTTCTCCAGGCGGTAGCGGATGATGACGTGGGCGGGATAGGTGACCTCGTCGGCCTCGACCCGGATGAAGCCGCGCTCCACCTTGATGCCCCGGCGATAGAAGGCTTCCGCCTCCCAATCCGGGCCGCTTCCTCCGAACGCCCCGGCGATCTCCGGCGCGGCGAAGGTGTCGAACGGGCGCGAACGGCAGGCCTGCATCTCCATCAGCAGCGACTGGGATTCGTGCATCACCATGCCGCGGGCGCGGCCGACCGGCTGCGACGCCCAGCGGCCCTTGGGCAGTCCCAGCTCGTAAAGGGCATGGCCGGTCTCGTGCAGCACGCCCATCAGGGCCGAGACGAAATCGTCGGGATTGTAGCGGGTGGTGATGCGGACGTCGGCGGCGGTTCCACCGCAGAACGGATGGTGCGAGACGTCGAGGCGGCCGTGATGGAAGTCGAATCCCAGGATCTCCATCATCCTGAGGCCCAGCGCCTTCTGGGCCTCGACGGCGAAGGGACCTTCGGGCGGCGGCGGCGGCGGGCGGCGGGACTGGGCGTCGAGCACCTCGGCGATGAAGCCGGGCAGGAACCCTTCCAGATGATCGAACAGCGGATCGATCTCGGCGGCACGGCCATCGGGTTCGTACTGGTCCAGCAGGGCGTCGTAGAGTCCGAGAGCGAGGCGCTCGCCCTTGGCGGCGCCGACCTGGCGGACCAGCGACAGCACTTCGGCCAGGGCTGGTTGGACCCGCTTGAAATCCGCCGCCGGCCGGGCTTCGCGCCAGATCATCTCGCAGGCGGATTCGGCTCGCGTCAGGGCATCGACCAGATCGGCCGGCACCGCCGCCGCATGAATCCAGTCGCGGCGCATCTCGCGCAGATTGGCCCGCTCCCAATGGTCGAGGCTTTCGGTCTCGGCTTCGTCCAGCCAGTCGGCCATTCGGGGCGCCGTCAGGGTTTCATGGATGATCCCCTTCAGGGTGGCGATCTGCTCGGCCCGCGATTCGGCGCCGCCGTCCGGCA
>VFBG01000125.1 GCA_006515835.1 bacterium
GCAGTTCTGGCGTCCGCGGCGGCCGCGCAGGTTCCCTATGGTCCGACCGATACACCCGCACCCGGCGCCGCCGTATGCCCGAACGGCCTTTGCCAGCCCGAGGCACTGAACGGCGTGTTCGAGGCGCTCGCGCGGGCTGAGGCCGGAACCGGCACGGCGCCGGTGCACATCCTCCAGATCGGCGACAGCCACACAGCCGGCGACCGCATCACCGGAAAGCTGAGAGCCGCCTTTCAGGCGCGGTTCGGCGACGGCGGCCGTGGCGTCCTGCCGCCCGGCATACCCTATGCCGGCTACGCCCCGCTGCAGGTCGAGGTGACGACGGATGGATGGACGACCACGCTCGCGCCGCTGGCGGGCAACGCCGGCTACGTCCGCGCCGGTGTCGGACTGTCCGGGGTGCAGGCCATCACGGTCCGGCCGGGAAGCACGCTGATCTTCCGTCGTGAATCGGTCTCGTCCGCCTTCGTGCAGATCGGCCTGTGCGGGGAGGGACCGGGACGCCTGGAGGTGACGGCGGACGACGAGCGCTGGACGGTGGACTTCGGCGAGGAGCGCTGCGCGATCCTCTACAGCGGCGGAAGTCCGGAACAGGTCGAGCTCCGCGCGCTCGACGAGGTCCTGACCCTGCACGATGTCCGCCTGACCAACATCGCCCCGGGGGTGGAGCTGTCCAGTCTCGGCGTGGTCGGGGCGACGATCCGGGATCTGGCGGCGCGGGACCAGCGGGTGGTGGCGCGAGAGCTGGCGGCCTGGCGGCCGGCGCTGATCGTCCTGGCCTTCGGCACCAATGAGGGGTTCGACGACAGTCTGGACCCGCGGGCCTATGAGGCGCTGTTGCGCGGGCAGATCGTGCGTCTGCGCAGGCTGGCACCGGGAGCCTCGCTGATGATCCTCGGCGCGCCGGACGCCCTGCGGAATGGCGTCACGAACGGCTGCAGCGCCGACGGCCGGCGCAGCCCCCCGCCGTCCCTCGCGGTGGTGCGGGACGTGCAACGCCGGGTCGCCGCCGACGTGGGTGTGGCGTTCTGGGACTGGCACGGGCGGATGGGCGGAGACTGTTCGGCGGATCGGCTGGCGACGAGGGGCGAGCCCTTCATGTTGCGCGATCGTGTGCACTTCAGTTCCGCCGGCGCCGACTGGATCGGCGGGGCGCTCAGCGCCGACCTGATGACCGCCTATGACGCCTGGTCGGCGCGGCGCGGGGGAGTGGAGTAGATGCTGTTCCCCACGCTCGCCTTCGGCGTCTTCTTCCTGTTCGTCTATTTCACCGCCTGGTCGCTGGATCGGGAGAACGGGCGGCGCAAACTGTTCCTGCTGCTGGCCAGCTGGTTCTTTTACGCCCAATGGGACTGGCGGTTTGTCGCCCTGCTGATCCTTTCGGCGGTGCTGAACTGGGGCGTCGGGGCGCTGATCGCGCGACAGCCTGGCGCGAAGAAGGCGTGGCTGGTCGGCCTCGGGGTCGCCGCCAACCTGTTGATCCTTGGCTTCTTCAAATACTACGGCTTCTTTATCGAACAGGCCGGCGACCTGCTGATGCGGTTCGGCTGGGAGCGGGACCTGCCGCTGCTGCAGATCGTCCTGCCGGTGGGGATTTCGTTCTTCACCTTCCAGGGCATCAGCTACGTCGTCGACGTCCATCGCGGGAAGACGCCGCCGGCGAACAGCCTGCTCGACGTCATGCTGCTGATGAGCTTCTTCCCGCACCTGGTGGCGGGGCCAATCGTGCGCGCCTCGGACCTGCTGCCGCAGTTCGACCGGGCACC
The DNA here is from genome assembly GCA_006515835.1 of bacterium. Lineage (GTDB taxonomy): Bacteria > Pseudomonadota > Alphaproteobacteria > Caulobacterales > Caulobacteraceae > Brevundimonas. The sequence goes on from VFBG01000125.1 coordinate 1,767, forward strand.
ACGGCTGTCGCGCGCTATGGCGACGCACGGCCTGCTGCTGATCGTCTGGGGCCTGTTCAAGAAGACGGTGATCGCGTCCGAGATTTCGGTAAACCTCGTCGACCCGGTGTTCTTCGATCCGTCGGCCTATGGCGCCGTCGACATCGCCGCGGCGGTCTATGGCTATGCGGTCCAGATCTATTGCGACTTCTCGGCCTATTCGGACATGGCGATCGGGATCGCCGCCCTGCTGGGCTATTCATTCCCGCGCAACTTCGACCAGCCGTATCGCGCGTCATCGATGCAGAGCTTCTGGCGGCGCTGGCATATCAGCCTGTCCAGCTGGCTTCGCGACTACCTCTATGTGCCGCTGGGGGGCGGTCGTAAGGGGCTGATCTCGTCGTGCATCAACGTCTTCATCACCATGGTGCTGGGCGGGCTGTGGCACGGGGCGGCCTGGACCTTCCTGGCCTGGGGCGCCCTGCACGGCGGGGTGCAGGTGATTGAACGCCTGGGCCGCGCGGCCTTCGGCGACCGCAAGGTGATCCCGACCGTGATCGGCGTGCTGGTCACCTTCCACATCGTCTGCCTGGGCTGGATCCTGTTCCGGGCCGAGACCTTCGAACTGGCCATGGCCATGCTTCAGGGGCTGGGCCGGGTCGGGCCGGTGACGGCGCTGACGCCGTTGCTGCTGACCCTGATCGTCGGCGGTCTGGCCATGCACTGGCTGCCGCCGCGCGCCATCGAAGGCGTGGCCGAGCGTCTGAAGGCGGCGCCGTCGGTGACCCTGGGCCTGCTGATCGGGGCGGCCTTCCTGCTCATCGAGGCGGTGCGTCCGGACGGCGTGGCCCCCTTCATCTATTTCCAGTTCTGAGGCGTTGAGACGGCGATGAACGACGAGCGCGATCCTCCCGAAATCCCGCTGGAGCCGTTTCCGGTTCACCGGCAGGAGTCACCCTTTCCACCGCTTTATGAAAGCCTGCCGCCGGGGCCGGGTGATCCCTACAGCGACTGGAACCAGACCGCCGACGCCCACGACCTGGCCGTCGCTCATGATGCGGCGCGCGAGAACCGGCTGGCGGCGTTGGGACGGTTCGCCTTTCCGCCCGCCCCGCCGCTCGACGACGAAGGCCTGGCCGCCCGCGACCGGCGCTGGACCAGCCGCACGATCGTGGTGATCGCCGCCTTCCTGCTGGTGTTCAACGCTGTCTCGCCTCTGAACTGGTCGCGGCAGCAGGCACCGTCCTGGCTGCAGGGTACGGTCCAGCAGATATCCGAGGTCTGGGTGGGCCAACTGGCGGTGTTCGCCGTCGACATGCCCCGGCAGGGTGCCCGCGAAGCATGGATGGCAGCGCGGGATGCCCGGTTCATCGGACAGGAGCCGGCGGCGCCCGTGCCTTGACCGACGCCACAACCGACCCCTAGCGTGCGGCGCCCATCGGGGCGGGTGGTTTGGGGATTTGAACATGCGTCATCGTCTGCTTGGCCGGGCTCTGCCCGCCTTTGTGTTGCTGGCTGTGCTGGCCGGACCCGTCATGGCGCAGGAAGGCCGGACCTATCAGCAGCCACCCGCGCCGATCGCTGATATTCTCGACACCAAGCCGACCCCGACGCCCAGCCTGTCGCCGGACCGGACGACCCTGGCCCTGTTCGATCGCGCCAATCTGCCGCCGATCGCCGAACTGGCCGAGCCGATGCTGCGACTGGCGGGGTACCGGATCAATCCGCGCAACAACGGTCAGGCCAACAGCCGGGTCACCTGGCTGACCGGACTCAGCTTCCAGCCGGTCGCCGGCGGACCCGCGCGGACGGTCAGTCTGCCCGCCAATTCCCGCTTCGTCTCGCCCGGCTGGTCGCCGGACGGCCGCTCGGTGGCCCTGCTGATGGATGCACCGACCGGACTGGAGCTCTGGACCGTCGACGTGGCCAGCGGCGTGGCGCGCAAGCTGACCGACGCCCGGGTCAACGCCGCAGGCGGCGGCGCCTTCGACTGGCTGCCCGACAGCTCGGGCCTGCTGGTGCGCATGACCCCGGCAGGCCGCGGCCCTGCGCCCGACGTCAGCCCTGTTCGAATACTATTTCACCTCGCAGCTGACGCTGGTCCCGTTGGTCGGGCAGGCGCGGACTTTGGGCGCTCCGGCGGTCTTCCTGGGCTCGGGCGTCTCGCCGGACGGTCGCTACGTCCTGCAAACCCGGGTGAGGCACCCCTACAGCTACGTCGTCCCGGCGGCCCTGTTCCCGGCTGACGTCCTGATCACGGATCTGGAAGGCGTGGTCGTGCACCGTGTCGCCGACCTGCCACTGCGCGACAACATCCCGACCCCGTTCGACTCCGTCGCGCCGGGCCCGCGCTCGGCCCAGTGGCGGGCCGACGCCCCCTCGACCCTCGTCTGGGTCGAGGCCCAGGACGGCGGCGATCCGCGCACGCCGGCCGAGGTGCGCGATCGGGTCTTCACCCTTGAGGCACCGTTCGACGCCGCGCCGACGACGCTGATCGATCTGAAGGACCGCTACGGCGGCGTGATCTGGGGCGACGCGGATACGGCGCTCGTCATCAGCCGGCAGTTCAACAGCCGGCGCGAGACCCGCTATCTGGTCGATCCGTCCAACCCCGGCGAGGGCCGGACCCTGCTCGAGCGGAACTATCAGGATCGCTACAACGATCCGGGTTTCCCGGTGACCGAAGCGAATGAAAGCGGCTTCCCCGTCATGCGCTTCACCGCCGACGGGTCGCGTGTGCTGATGACAGGCGCGGGCGCGACGCGGGCAGGGGAGTACCCCTTCCTGTCGACCATGGACCTGATCACCGGCGCGACCGAACGGGTCTGGACCTCGGAAGACGGCGCCTATGAGAACGTGGTGGGCATCCTCGACGAGAACGGTCGCCGGCTGGTGACGCGACGCGAGACCCGCAACGATCCGCCCAACCTCTTCGTCCGCGACCTCGACGCCACTGCGACGCCTCTGACCACCTTCGCGGACCCGGCACCGCAACTGGCCGGGGTGACCAAACAGCTGATCAGCTACACACGCGCCGACGGGGTCCAGCTGTCGGGCACGCTCTACCTGCCCGCCGGCTACGACAAGGACCGCGACGGACCCCTGCCGCTGGTCATGTGGGCCTATCCGGCCGAGTTCACCGACGCCGCCGTGGCGGGGCAGGTGGTCGACACCGCCAACCGCTTCACCCGGCCGGGCGGCATCAGCCACCTGTTCCTGCTGACCCAGGGCTATGCCGTGCTGGACGATCCGTCGATGCCGATCGTCGGCGTCAACGGCGCTGAGCCCAATGACACCTACATCCAGCAGCTGACCGCCAGCGCCGAGGCGGCGGTCGAGGCGGTCGTCGGTATGGGCGTTGCCGACCGCGACCGGATCGCTGTTGGCGGGCACAGCTACGGTGCCTTCATGACCGCCAACCTGCTGGCCCACACCGACCTGTTCCGCACCGGCATCGCCCGCTCGGGCGCCTACAACCGCACCCTGACGCCGTTCGGCTTCCAGGCCGAGCAGCGCACCTATTGGGAGGCCGGTGACACCTACGACCAGATGTCGCCCTTCACCTTCGCCAACCGCGTCAATGAGCCGATCCTGCTGATCCACGGTGAGGCGGACGACAACTCCGGCACCTTCCCGGTCCAGTCCGAGCGCTTCTACGCCGCGCTCAAGGGCAACGGCGCCAACGTCCGCTACGTCGTCCTGCCACTCGAGGCGCACGGCTACCGGGCGCGGGAGTCGGTGGGTCACACGCTGTGGGAAATGACCCGCTGGCTGGACCAGTATGTGAAGAACGCGGGCCCGCGGGCGGCGCCGACTGCGGCACCCTGACAAACCACATGCTCCAGTCGCGATAGAGTATCGACACTTAACCTTTGCGGCGGCGCAACATTCCTGTTGCGCCAGCGCCGCTTGTCGGGCCACGCTGCAAGATCGTTGCAGCGGGAGCAGCATGGCCTTCGACGAAATGTCAGGTGACGGCGGTGGAGTTCGCGACAGCTATCGCGGACTTGCGCGCTGGCTGGCGGATGCCCCGGATGGGCTGCTGCAGGCGCGGTCGCGTCAGGCGGAGCTGTTCTTCCGCCGCATGGGCATCACCTTCGCCGTCTATGGCGATGCGGAATCCAGCGAGCGGCTGATCCCGTTCGACGTCGTGCCGCGCATCATCGGCGCGTCCGAATGGGCCGGGCTGGAGGCCGGGCTGACCCAGCGGGTGCGGGCGATCAATCTGTTTCTGGCCGACGTCTATGGGCCGCAGGAATGTCTCAAGGCCGGGATCGTCCCGACAGAGCTTATCCTGACCAATCCCCACTATGTGCCCGAGATGCAGGGCCGGCGGCCGCCGCGCGGGGTCTGGGTGCATATTGCCGGCGTCGATCTGGTCCGCACGGGCGAGGACGGCTTCTACGTGCTGGAGGACAACTGCCGCACGCCGTCCGGGGTCTCCTACATGCTGGAGAACCGCGAGATGATGATGCGTTTGTTCCCGGACCTGTTCGCCGACTATCCGGTCCGGCCGGTCGAGACCTATACCGACATGCTGCTGGCTTCGCTGCGTGGCTCGGCGCCCGAAGCGGCGGGACCAGACCCGACGATCGTCGTCCTGACGCCGGGACCGTTCAACTCGGCCTATTACGAACACTCCTTCCTGGCCGACAAGCTGGGCGTCGACCTGGTCGAGGGGCGCGACCTGTTCGTCGACGACGGCAAGGTCTTCATGCGCACGACGCAAGGTCGTCAGCAGGTTGATGTGGTCTATCGTCGGATCGACGACGACTATCTGGATCCCCTGACCTTCCGCCCGGATTCGACCCTTGGCGTGCCGGGGCTGATGACGGCCTATCAGGCGGGGACGGTGACCCTGGCCAATGCCGTCGGCACCGGCGTCGCCGACGACAAGGCCGTCTATACCTACATGCCCGAGATCATTCGCTTCTTCACCGGCGAGGAGCCGATCCTGAAGAACGTCCCGACCTGGCGCTGCCGCGAGCCGGAGGCGCTGAAAGAGGTGCTGTCCAAACTGGACCAGCTGGTGGTCAAGGAGGTCGGCGGCTCGGGCGGCTACGGCATGCTGGTGGGCCCCGCGTCGACCAAGGCCGAGATCGAGGCCTTCCGGAAGAAGCTGATCAACGATCCCGACGACTTCATCGCCCAGCCAACGCTGGACCTGTCGACCGCGCCGACGCTGGACAAGGGCGAGCTGCACGGCCGCCACGTCGACCTGCGGCCGTTCGTGCTGAGCAGTCCCGAAGGCGTGAAGGTGGCACCCGGCGGGCTGACGCGTGTGGCGCTGAAGCCCGGCTCGCTGGTGGTGAACTCCAGCCAGGGCGGCGGGACCAAGGACACCTGGGTGCTGGATGTTTGAGATCCTCAAACATCCGCTCATCCCGGCCAATGCCGGGACCCAGATCACGAGAGCGGTCGATGGGATGGCGCACGGATTCCAATCCAAGGCCCGACGGGCATCTTCCATCTGGGTCCCGGCATTCGCCGGGATGAGCGGCCTTTAGTATGCTCTCAAGAACCGCAGACAGCCTGTACTGGACCGGCCGCTATATCGAGCGGGCGGACTTCCTCGCCCGCATCCTCGAGGCGACGCTGCGCCTCGCCGCCATCCCGACGCGCGGCGATGGCGACGCCGAGACGGTCTGGGCCAGCGCCCTGGCCTCGGCTGGTGCGCCGAAGGCGCTGGGCCGGTCGCCGACCGAGAAGTCGGTGCGCGAATACCTGGCCTTCGCCCCGAACAACGCCTCGTCGATCACCGCCTGCATCACCCGCGCCCGCACCAATGCCCGTTCGGTCCGCACGGCCCTGACCGTTGAGCTCTGGGAGGCCATCAACGGTGCCTGGAACGGGCTGGAGGAGCAGGGCCAGCCCACCCGCCGCGACGAATTCGCCCGCTTCCTCGAATGGGTGAAGACCGTCACCCTGTCGGTCGAGGGCGCGACCTCGCGGACCATGCTGCGCAACGACGGCTACTATTTCCTGCGGCTGGGCGCGGCCATCGAGCGGGCCGACAACACCGCCCGGCTCCTGGACGTGAAATACCATCTGCTGCTGCCCGAGGGCGAACGAGTCGGCGGGCAGCTGGACTATTTCCAGTGGACCACCCTGTTGCGCGAGGTCTCGGCCCTGACGGCCTATCGCTGGGTCTATCGCGACAGCGTCAAGCCATGGCTGGTGGCCGACCTGCTGGTGCTGAACCGGCAGATGCCGCGTTCGCTGGCCAGCTGTCAGGCCTCAATCGTGCGCTATCTGGAGCGGCTGGCCGGCGACTACGGCCGACGCGGTCCGGCCCAGCGGCTGGCGGCTGACCGGATGCGCGCCTTCGACAATTCGCGCATGGAAGACATCTTCCAGTCGGGCCTGCACGAATACATCCAGGCCTTCCTCGGCGAGAACGGCCGGCTGGGACAGGCCATCCATGACCAGTATCTGAGCTGACGCGTGCGCATCCGTATCGACCATGCGACCACCTATGCCTACGACCGGGCGGCGCGTTTCATCATCCAGACCCTGCGGCTGACGCCCCGATCGTCCGAGGCGCAGCAAGTCCGCAACTGGCGGGTCGAGACCGATGTCGACGCGCGCCTGCGCAAGTCCGAGGACGCCTTCGGCAACATCGTCCACACGCTCTACACAGAGCAGCCGACCCAGAGCCTGACGGTACGGGTCTCGGGCGAGGTGGTCACCACCGACACGGCCGGCGTCGTTCCGGCGGGGCAGGAAACGCTGTCGCCTCTGGTCTTCCTGCGGGATACGGTCCACAAGCTGATCTCGGTCTTCGCCTCCGAGTTCTCGGCCCATCCGCCGCTTGAGCGGCTGCACCGGCTGATGGCCGGCATTCATGGCTCGGTGGCCTTCGAGGTCGGGGTGACCACACCCACCCACACGGCGGCCGAGGTGCTGGCCCTGGGTCGCGGCGTCTGTCAGGACCACGCCCACGTCTTCATCGCCTGCGCGCGCCAGATGGGCATGCCGGCCCGCTATGTTTCGGGCCATCTGCTGCGGCGCGACGGCAAGGACGACCAGGAAGCCGCCCACGCCTGGGCGGAGGCCTGGATCCCGGATCTGGGCTGGGTCGGCTTCGATCCGGCCAACGGTATCTGCTCCACGGACCGCTATGTGCGGGTCGCCGCGGGCCTCGACTATCGCGGCGCGGCCCCGGTACGGGGCGCCAGCTATGGCGGCGGGGGCGAGCGGCTGGCCGTGCGGCTCAATGTGCGTGATGCCGACATGCAACAGGGACAACAACAGGCTTAGGCTGTGGGCTACCGGACGGGGGAATCTGTTACCGTGAACACCATGACGGACGGGCATCGGGGATTGCACGCCGCATGACCTATTGCGTGGGCATGCTGGTTGAAGAGGGGTTGGCGATGATCGCCGACACCCGCACCAATGCGGGCGTCGACAGCATCTCGACCTATCGAAAGCTCCATGTCGTCGACCGGCCGGGCGAACGGGTTCTGGGCGTCTGCACGGCCGGCAATCTGTCCGTCACCCAGACGGCGCTCGCCATGGCGCGCGAGGGCGTACATCTGAACGTCGGCGAGCCGGCCGAGACGCTGGAGACGGCACCGACGCTGTTCCGCTGCGCCCAGATTCTGGGTCACGCCCTGCGCAGCGTCCGGCTGTCGATCGCGCCGGGGCTGGAGGCCGACAGCCTGAACACCTCGGCATCCATGCTGCTGGGCGGCCAGATCAATGGCGGCGAGATGGGGCTGTTCCTGATCTACAGCCAGGGCAATTTCATCGAGTGCGGCCCGGATACCCCATACCTCCAGATCGGCGAACTGAAATACGGCAAGCCGATCCTGTCGAGCGGACTGGCGTTCGACAGCCCTCTCGCCGAGGCGGTCAAACTGGGGCTGATCTCATTCTCGACCACCATGCGGTCGAACGTCGGCGTGGGGGCGCCGTTCGATGTCCTGACCCTGCGCCGGGACTATTTCAGTGGCGACCAGCGGCGGCTCGAACAGGACGACTCCTATTTCGCCGACCTGCACCTGCGCTGGACCCAGGCCCAGGCCGCCGCGCGCCGCTCGATGCCCGAGCCGCCGTGGATGAAGCGCACCCGACCGTCGGTCGTCGAAGGCTGAGCGGCGTCGGCGGAACCGCAAGCGGTCCCGCCGGACGCTTCCAGCCTAGTGGCCGTGATCGCCCTCGGAGTCCGCATCCGTCGCTCCCGCGGCCCAGCCCTCGCCGCCGGCCTGCGCGAACCAGAAGGGCGCGCGGGCCCGCTGACGCGGCGCGACCTCGTTCATGCCGGTATCGTACACCCGGCCGTTTGCGATCGTGTAGCTGATCGAGGTGGTGTTGCGGATGTTCTCCAGCGGGTTCTGGTCCAGCACCACCATGTCGGCCAGCTTGCCGACTTCCAGTGAGCCAATGTCCCGGTCCAGGCCAAGCGAACGCGCGCCGTTCAGTGTGCCCGCCCGGATCACATCGATCGGTGCCATGCCGCCCTGGGCGAGGCTCCACAGCTCCCAGTGCGCCGCCAGACCTTCGCGCTGGCCATGTGCGCCGATCGAGACGCTGACGCCCTGTTCAGACAGCCGGGTGGCTTCACGCGCGACCGAGATGTGGTTCCACTCGTTGTCGGGCAGGGTCTCCGGCCGGCGCGCGCGGGAATCGAGAATGCGGCGCGGGACGTACTGGGTCAGGATCGGGTTGTTCCAGACCTCGCTCTCCTGGTACCAGTAGTTCTCGCCGTAGCTGCCGCCATAGGCCACCACCAGGGTCGGGTTGTAGGCCACCCCGGTCTGCCGCCACAGCTGGTGGACGTCGTCATAGAGATGGGCCAGCGGGATCGAGTGTTCGATCGTGGTGTGGCCGTCGACGATCATCGACATGTTGTGCTGGAACAGCGAACCACCCTCCGGCACCACCATCATGTTCAGCTGGCGCGCCGCCTCGATGATCTGCTGACGCTGGTCGCGACGGGGCTGGTTGTAGCTCTTGACGCTCCATGCCCCTGCCGCCTGCATACGCCGCAGGGTCGACAGGGCGTCGTCCAGGTCGTCGACCTGTGCCGTGAAGGCCGTGCTGGCGCCATACAGGATGGTGCCGGTCGAGAAGATGCGCGGCGCGATGATCCGGCCGGTCCGGGCCAGTTCGCTGTGCGCGAAAATCTCGCTGGTGTCGGCCGAGGGGTTGTGGATCGTGGTCACCCCGAAGGCCAGCGAGGCGTAGTCGACCCAGCTCTGTTCGGGGATGATCTCGTCCGATCCCATGGAGCCGTGCCAGTGGGCGTCGACCAGGCCGGGCATGATGGTCTTGCCGGCCATGTCCAGCGTCGGCGTCCCGGCCGGAATGGTGGTGGCGGCCAGCGGTCCGACGGCGACGATGCGGTTGCCCTCGATGACGATGACGCCGTTCTCGATCACCTCGGCGCCGTTCATGGTGATGATCCGCGCGCCGGTCAGGGCGATGCGGCCTTCGGGAACGTCCGCCTGGGCGGTGAAGCTCAGATTGATCCCGGTCTCGTCGGGCTTGGGCAGTTCGTCGGGCGCGCCGTCCACGAAGGTGAAGGCCTGGTTCAGGTCGCGGGTGAAGAGTTCAGGCCCCAGCGACCACTGCAGCCGGCGGGAGTCACCCGACCAGCTCAGCCATTCGCCGGCGTCACGGGTGACCCGGGCCTGGGGCAGGGACTTGCCCTCGGCGCTGATGGCGACCGGCCGGCCCGACATGACGAAGGGCGCGACATAGGCGTTGAACCGCTCGGTCCAGCCGATCCAGTTTCCGTCGGGCGAAACGGCGAACTCGCTGGCCCATTCCGAGGTCAGGTGGGTGCGTTCGTCCTCGCCGTCGAGGTTGACCGAGATCAGGGTCTGTTTGTCGCCGTCGCGGCCCTGCAGGAAGACCCGGTCATTGGCGGCGCCGAACTGGGGCGTCGAGCCGTCGTCGGTCATGAAGACCGGCTCGCCGCCCGCCGCCGGAATGCGATAGACACCGGGATCGCGGCTCCAGAGGGCGCTGGTCAGGAAGCCGTCGCTGACGGTGCGATAGACGATGGTCCGCCCGTCGGGCGAGAAGGTCGGCTCGATATAGTGGCCGGGGTTGGTGGTCACGACGCGACCCGCGCCGCCCGAGACCGGGACGACCCGGATCGAACCGAACGCCTGATCGTCCCAGGTCGTATAGACGATCGAGCGGCCGTCGCGGGACCAGTTGGGATAGAGCTCGAAATGGTCGCTCTGGCGCGTCAGCCGACGTGCGGTGCCGGTCGGCAGGTCGCGGATCCACAGATTGCCGAGGGCCTCGAACACCACCTTCGTCCCGTCCGGCGAGGGGCGGGCCCAGCGGATCATGCGGACGTCGAAGGTGTCCGGCGCAACCTGGACAGGGAAGCGCACCGTGTCCTGCACCCTGCGCGTATCGGCGACGTGGAAGGGGATGTCGGCGACGGCCTGGGTTCCGACATCAACGCGCTGGATGCGACCGTCGGCCCAGAAGACGATGGATCGGTTGTCCGGCGTCCAGCTGATTGCTGGATAGACGCCGTGGATGGCCCAGGTTTCCTGCAGGTCGCGATCGAGGGCCGAGAAGACCGGCGTTTCACGCCCGGACTCGATGTCCATCACATACAGGACCGACTGGTAGCGGACGCGGCGGATGAAGGCGATCGACTTGCCGTCGGGCGAGGGCGTCGGCCGGATCGAGCCGCCGGGGCCGGTGATGTAGGGATCGATCTCGCC
>VFBG01000270.1 GCA_006515835.1 bacterium
CGCCGGCCGCGCCCATCCGGTTGACCGCGCCGGACTGCGACCGGGCCAGTCCGGCGATGGCGGCCATCGGCTGTTCGGCCCTCAAGGCCAGCGAGCCCTGCAACCGGCCGTCGGCCCGTGCTGAGAGGCTGTCGCTGGAGATCAGGGCGGTGCTGTCGCCGGCCTTGAGCCGACCCCGGACGGCGGTGAACCGCCCGCCCGCCTCGGTCCAGGCGGCGAAGACACCGGCGGCGTCCATGCCCTGCAGCCTGCTGGCCCCGACGATCGTGCCCTCGACATCGGCGCTGAGCATGCCCTGTCGGGTTGCGCCTTCCACCGGTCCGCCCGGCCGGCCACGCGCTTCGACAAGGCGGAACAGCACGTCCAGCTCGTCGGTCGAGGCCTTCCCGTCGGTCTGATGCGGCCGGGTCTCGAGCTGAATCCGCTCGGCCGAGACAATGGGGAACGGCTCGGCACCCTCAAGCGCCGTGAAGGTCGGGCGGATCATCTCGGCCCTCAGATCAGGGAAGCGGTCGCGGAGATGGCTGATGCTGAAACGCAGGCCGTCCCCGGCGATGGCGATCCGGCCCTTGTCCGCCCGGGTCAGGGTCAGGCCGTTGGGGGCGACCACCACCCAGTGGCCGGGGTTCCAGGCGCTGGCCTCGGCGACCAGCTCAGGCGCCGCGACGCCATGGCCCGACGGGGCGAGGATGTCGGCTTGCGGCATCGACACCCGCGTCCGGAACGGCCAGCCCGTGGTGCTCACCGGGGCATGGGTGATGGTCCAGCCGTCCTGTCGCAGCACCTCGACCTGGGCCGTCAACCGGGTCTCGACCTGATCGGTCAGCCAGAACCACCAGCCGGTCCAGGCGGCCAGCAGCAGGCCGACGATCAGAAAGGGAACGGCGAGGCCGCGGCGGGAATGGTGGGGGGCAGTGTCGGTCATCGGGGCTTCGTCTAGTCCGGCTTCAGAAAAGCGCCAACCAGTTCCACGGCCTCGGCCAGTCCCATGCGCTGGACCTCGGTTCCCGGCGGCAGGCTTGCGAACAGGCGGGTGGGGGCGGCGGCGTCGAGCATGACGAAGACGCCTTTGTCGTCGGCGCGGCGGATCAGCCGGCCGAAGGCCTGGGCCATCTTGGCGCGGGCGAGGGCGTCGTCGAAATTGCGCCCGCCGGCGCC
>VFBG01000271.1 GCA_006515835.1 bacterium
GGTCGGGGCGCAGCCTGCCTGATCGGCCATCGGCAGGGACGCGAGAAGGGCGGCCTTTTGCGGGCAGCGTTCGCAGACCGAGTCCTGGCGCGCGCCATCCTTCCACAGCCACAGGGAGGTCCATTTGCGCGAGTGGTTCAACTCGCCCCACTGATTGACCGGCGCGCCCTTGGGATAGGCGACATAGGGGGCGAACTGGTCGAACGAGTCCGCCAGCAGTGCCTCCAGTTCGGCCACGATGACCGGGGTCGCAGCCTCAAGCGTCTCCAGCCAAGGGAACAGGGCGCGATCGTAAAAGGGGATGGCCGGCAGGCGGGGGTAGTTCAGGAGCAGGGGCTCCTGCTTCGGCACGGTCTTCACCCCCGCGAAGATCTCCAGCCCCTCGTCGAAGCGGTCCAGGGTGGCCGCATCGACGGCGCCGCGCAGGGCGGCGACCTTGCTGCGCATATGGTCGCGGAGGGCTTCGGCGTGGCGGCGGACGACGCCGTCGGCATGATCCATCTGCGCCTGCAGGGCCGGCGGGCAACGGTCGCGCGGCGGGGCGATCTTGAGGGCGTTGCGATAGACGTCGGCGGCGGCCCGCCCATGGCCGATCTGTTCGAGGATCGCCGCCTTGCCGAGAAGGGCGGTGAAGTCATAGGGCTCGATGGCCAGGGCCTCGTCCAGGGCCGCCAGCGCACCGTGGAAATCGCCGAGCATGCGCAGGGCCAGGGCCCGGTTCAGGAAGCCGTGGTGGGTGGAACCGAAGGCGTCGGCCTGACTGATCAGGCCGAGCGCGGCCTGCGGATCGCGCCGCGCCAAGGCCTCGCCGGCCCGGTGCAGCAGCTCGTCCTGAGCGGTTCCGCCCGACTGGTTCACGTGGGGTCCCCCGATCCCGTTTATGAACTCAGTGTAATGTTACGTCGACGCTCCGGGTCAAGGGCCTTCTGGGCGTGACCTTTGCGGACACAGAGAGGGCGCCTCACATGCCGCCCGGGCGAAGCCGTCCGTGGCTTTCTCCTCCGACAACGGCGGACTCTGGCAGGTCCGGCGTAGCCGGGCACTCCGGCGCACCCTCTAGGTGACGCAGACGGACGCCGTCGACCACCAGATCGGGAAAGACGGGAGGGGAAGTCTCAAATCGGCCAGCGCCGAGCGCAGGCCGCAGATCGACGGA
>VFBG01000126.1 GCA_006515835.1 bacterium
TTCAGCAGGTCGGCGTATTCATCGGCACCGGGCAGAAGGTCGGGGCGGAATTCGCCGAGGAGGTCATCGCCCCCCTGAACCGCGTCGGCGATCAGGAAGGCTGCAAATGGGACAACGGCAAGGTGACCGGCCCGACCGGCTGGAAGGAAGCCTACAAGGCCATGGTCGAGGCCGGATGGCCCGCATTGTCGGCGCTGCCCGAGCATGGCGGCCAGGGGATGCCGGCCGTGGTGGCCATGGCCTTCGGCCAGATGACGGCCGCCGCCAGCGCGGCCTTCTCGATGTATCCGGGCCTGACCGCCGGTGCCTACTGGGGCCTGAACGCCAATGGCTCGGATGAGCAGAAGGCGATGTATCTGCCGAAGATGGCCACCGGCGAGTGGGGCGGCACCATGAACCTGACCGAGCCGCAGTGCGGCACGGACCTGGGCCTGATCCGCACCAAGGCCGTTCCGAACGGCGACGGCAGCTACAACATCACTGGCCAGAAGATCTGGATCAGCTCGGGCGAGCACGATTTCACCGACAACATCATCCATCTGGTGCTGGCCCGGATCGAAGGCGCACCGGCCGGGATCAAGGGCATCAGCCTGTTCGTGGTGCCCAAGGTGTTCGTCAACGAGGACGGCTCACTGGGCGAGCGCAACGTCGGCGCGGCCTGCGCCGGTCTCGAACACAAGATGGGCATCCACGGCAACGCCACCTGCGTCATGGCCTACGAGAACGCCAGGGGCTGGCTCGTCGGGACCGAGAACAAGGGCATGGCGGCCATGTTCGTCATGATGAACGAGGCCCGCCTCGGCACCGGCCTGCAAGGGCTGGCCATCGGCACCGCCGCCTATCAGGCCGCCGTGGAGTTCGCCCACGACCGCCTGCAGGGCCGCAGCCTGACCGGGCCGAAGAGCCCCGAACTGCCGGCCGACTCCATCATGGTCCACCCGGACGTGCGCCGCATGCTGCTGGAGGCCAAGGCGTTTGTCGAAGGTGGCCAGGCCTTCACCCTGTGGACCGCGCTTCAGGCCGATCTGCAGCACTCGGGCGACGCGGCCGAGGCGCAGAAGGCCCATGACTACATGGGTCTGATTACCCCGGTGCTGAAAGCCTATCTGACCGACAAGGGCTTCCACGTCGCCTCGCTGGCCATGCAGGTGCACGGCGGCAGCGGCTATACCGAGCATTTCATGGCGTCCCAGTATCTGCGCGATGCGCGGATCACCATGATCTACGAGGGCGCCAACGGCATCCAGGCGCTGGATCTGGTGGGGCGCAAACTGCCGGCCAACGGCGGCCGGGCGATCATGAGCTGGTTCGCCGACATCGACGCCTTCGTGGCCGAGAACGGTGCCGACGGCCCGATCAAGCCCTTCGTCGACGGCCTGGCCGACGCCAAGAAGAAGCTGCAGGAAGGCACGATGTGGCTGATGCAGAACGGCATGCAGAACCCGGATAACGCCGGGGCGGCCTCGACAGATTACCTGCACATCTTCGGCCTGACGGCCCTGGCCTATATGTGGGCCCAGATGGCGAAGGCGGCGCAGGCCCAGGTCGACGCAGGGACCAGCGATCCGTTCTATGCGAACAAGCTGATGACCGGCCGGTATTTCGTAGAGCGGATTCTGCCCGATACGGCGGCGCATCTGGTCAAGCTGAAGACGGGCGCGGAAGTGCTGATGCAGATGCCGGCGGAGGCGTTCTAGAGACGCACTGATACTCTCCCTCCCCCTCGGGGGAGGGTCGTCGGCGAAGCCGACGGGGTGGGGAGGGCTCGGCAATCCAGCCGCAGCGCCCTCGTCGCCCGGCCCCTCCCACCCGGCCGCTTCGCGGCCACCCTCCCTCGGAGAGGGAGGGAGAAGCTGAGTCGCACTGATGAACGTCCTCAACGTCCCCGAACCCGATTTCATGCAGGAAGAGGAGATCACCCTCTTCTCCGACAGCGTCGGCAAATGGATCGACGAGCACGCCTCGCCCGAGGCGGTGCAGACCTGGCTGGCCAACTCCAGCGTGCCGCGTGAGCTGTGGAACGCATCCGGCGACGCCGGTCTGCTGGGGCTGTCGATGCCCGAGGAAGACGGCGGCATGGGCGGGGACTATCGCCACGAGGTGGTGCTGATGCGCCAGCTGGGCTGGAAGGGCGCGGACCATTTCGGCATCTCGCTGCACAATGCGATCGTCATGCCCTACATCTGGCGCGAACTGGTCGGTGCCATCGCCATGACCGAGCCGGGCGCCGGGTCCGACCTGCAGGGGGTCAAGACCACCGCCATCAAGACCGGCAACCAGTATGTGGTGAACGGCTCCAAGACCTTCATCACCAACGGCCAGCTGGCCAATTTCATCATCGTCGTGGCCAAGACCGATCCCAGCGAGGGTGCCAAGGGCACGTCGCTGATCGTGGTCGAGACCGACGGCGCGGAAGGCTTTGAGCGCGGCCGCAACCTGCACAAGATCGGCATGGAGGGGAACGACACCTCCGAGCTGTTCTTCAACGATGTGAAGGTCCCCGGTGAAAACATCATCGGCGGCGGCGAGGGTCAGGGCTTCATCCAGTTGATGCAGCAACTGCCCCAGGAACGGCTGAATATCGCCATCCAGGGCGTCGCCGCGGCCGAGCGCGGGCTGCAGGAGACCCTGGCCTACGTCAAGGAGCGCAAGGCCTTCGGCAAGCGGGTCATCGACTTCCAGAACACCCAGTTCAAACTGGCCGAGGTGAAGACCAAGCTGACGGTGGCCAAGGTGTTCGTCGACCATTGTATGGGGCTGCACCTCAAGGGTCAGCTGGACGCCGTCACCGCCTCCATGGCCAAATACTGGGTCACCGACATCCAGGGCGAGGTCATCGACGAGATGCTGCAGCTGCACGGCGGCTACGGCTATATGAACGAGTACCCGATCGCACAATTGTACAAGGATGCGCGGGTGCAGCGGATCTACGGCGGCACCAACGAGATCATGAAGCTCTTGATCGCGCGCACGCTCTAACCCCGAAACCGGCGGAATTTTTCGCCCGTCGCGGAGCGCCTGATTGATCTCGCCGCCCGGGACGGTCAAACAGTGACGCTTCTTCGGGGGGAGAGATCGTTCCATGGAAACGGTGACGTCGGCGCTGGCCGCCGCGCCCGGACAGCTGATGTCCGTGCCGGTCGAATTCTACATCTTCGGCCTGACGCTGCTGGGCGTGGCCCTGTTCCATCACCGGACCCTGACCGTGGCCCTGTGCGGCCTGGCGACGACTGTGGTCTACAAGCTGATCTTCTCCGGCTTCGCCCACGGGGCAGGATTCGCCGGCCTGGCGGCCCACGCCAGCCATGAGGCGGTGATCCTCACCAATCTGATGCTGCTGCTGCTCGGCTTCGCCCTGCTGGCCAACCAGTTCGAGCGGAGCAACCTGCCCGAGGCCATGCCGAGGGTCCTGCCCGACGGCTGGTTGGGCGGCCTGACCCTGCTGGGTCTGGTGTTTGTGCTGTCTGCCTTCCTTGACAACATTGCCGCCGCCATAATCGGCGGGGTGGTGGCGCGGCACGTCTATCAGGACAAGGTCAGCATCGGCTTCCTGGCCTCCATCGTCGCCGCCGCCAATGCCGGGGGGGCAGGCAGCGTCATCGGCGACACCACCACCACCATGATGTGGATCAGCGGAGTCTCGCCGCTGGCCGTTCTGCACGCCTTCGTCGCCTCCGTGGTCGCCTTCGGCATCTTCGGCGTTCTCGGTGCCCTGCAGCAGCACAATCATTTCCCGATCCAGGCCCATATCGCCGCCGATGCCCCCGGGGTCGATCCGACGCGGGCGATCATCGTCGGCGTGATTCTGGCGACCCTGCTGGCGGTCAATTTCGCGGGCAACGCCTGGTATCCGGAGCATCAGGACGCTGCGCCGTGGCTGGGCCTCGGCCTGTGGGTGATCCTGCTGATCACTGCCCTCGTGCGGGCACCGCAGTGGAGCGTGCTGCCGGGCGCGGCCAAGGGCGCGCTGTTCCTCGTCTCGCTGGTTGCCACCGCTTCGCTCATGCCGGTCGAGAGCCTGCCGGTCGCCTCGTGGCAGACCGCCCTGGGGCTGGGCTTCCTGTCCTCGGTGTTCGACAACATCCCGTTGACGGCCCTGGCCCTGAAGCAGGGCGGCTATGACTGGGGCGTGCTGGCCTTCGCCGTGGGCTTCGGCGGGTCGATGATGTGGTTCGGCTCCTCGGCGGGCGTGGCCCTGTCCGGCCTGTTCCCGCAGACCCGGTCGGTGGTCAGCTGGCTGCGTCACGGCTGGTATGTGCCAATCGCCTATGTCGCGGGGTTCGCCGTCATGCTGGCGGTGATGGGCTGGCACCCCACGACCACCCGCGCGGAACGTCCGGCCGACAGCCAGGGCCACGCCGCGCCACCCGCGATCGTCGACAACGCCCTGCACGCCGTCGGCCAGTCCTGGCGCGACCTTACGGGTCGGATCGGCTAGGGTCGCCGCCGATTCAGCCGGCGGAGACATGATGGTCAGACTGTTCGTCCAGGGCCCCCTGCAGGCCGGAGCCACGGTCGCGCCGACGCTCGACCAGTCGCGCTACCTGACCCAGGTGATGCGCCTGAAGGCTGGCGATTCCCTCACGGTCTTCAATGGCGTCGACGGAGAATGGCGCTGCATCATCTCCGAAATCCTCAAGAAGGGCGTGGTGTTGCGCGCCGAGGAGCTGCTGCGGCGGCAGGCCATGGGGCCGGACGTGCAGTTGCTGATCGCGGTGGTGAAGAAGTCCGCGCTGGAGTTCGCCGTCGAGAAGGCCACCGAACTGGGCGCGCGACAGGTCGGGCTGGTGGTCACCCACCGGACCCAGGTCCAGCATGTGCGGATGGACCGGCTCGACGCCATCGCCATCGAAGCGGCGGAGCAGACCGGCCGTATGGACGTGCCGATGATCGACGCGCCGGTGAAGCTGGCGGAGCTGCTGGACGGGTTCGAGGCCGGGCGGCGGCTGATGTTCTGCGACGAGACAGGCGGCGCCCCGGCGATGGCGGCGCTTAGTCCTCCCCCGCCGGGGGAGGGGGACCATCCGAAGGATGGTGGAGGGGTGTCGGACCCGGCGCAGTGGAAAGGCCTCTCCACCGCTTCGCGGTCCCCCTCCCCCGATGGGGGAGGAACGCCATGGACAATCCTGATCGGCCCTGAAGGCGGATTTTCGCCGGAGGAGCGCGAGCGGCTGAGGGCCCTGCCCTTCACCACCGCCGTGTCGTTGGGGCCGCGAATTCTAAGGGCCGACACCGCCGCCATCGCCGCCCTGACCCTGTGGCAGGCGGCCGTAGGAGACTGGGAGCGACAGGACGCCGGAATAGCCCCTTGAGTGCGGCCCTGATCTCTCCCATCTAGCCGCCACAACAGGGCTGAATTCATGACCGACGCCGCGCCGCTTTCCCGGGATGACCTGATCGGTGCCATGTCGAAGGGTGCCAAGCCGAAGGCGCAGTGGCGCATCGGCGCCGAGCACGAGAAATTCGGCTTCGACCGCACCACCCTGCGGCGCCCGGCCTATGAAGGCGAGGGCGGTATCCTGGCTATGCTGACGGGCCTGCAGCGCTTCGGCTGGAGCCCCGTCGAGGAGGCCGGTCACGTCATCGCCCTTGAGCGAAAGAACGACGAGGGGATGACCGCCTCGATCTCGCTGGAGCCGGGCGGGCAGTTCGAACTGTCGGGCGCGCCGCTGAAAGACGTCCACGACATCTGCAATGAGACCGGCCAGCATCTGATGGAGGTCAAACAGGTCGCCGACCAGCTGAACCTCGGCTTCCTCGGTGCCGGATTTGACCCGATGTGGCGGCGCGAGGACGTGCCGGTCATGCCGAAGGGCCGCTATGTCATCATGCGGAACTATATGCCGAAGAAGGGCAAACTCGGCCTCGACATGATGCTGCGCACCTGCACCATCCAGTCGAACCTGGATTTCGCGGACGAGGCCGACATGGTCGCCAAATTCCGCACCTCGCTTGCGCTGCAGCCGATCGCCACGGCCCTGTTCGCCTGTTCGCCCTTTATCGAGGGCAAGCCGAGCGGCTTCCTGTCCTCGCGCGCCAATGTCTGGACGGATACCGATCCCGATCGTACCGGGATGCTCGACTTCGTCTTCCAGGACGGCTTCGGCTACGAGCGCTACGCCGACTATGCGCTGGACGTGCCGATGTATTTCGCCAAGCGCGGCGAGACCTATGTCGACCTGTCCGGCCAGTCGTTCCGCAGCTTCATGACCGACGGCCTGCCGGCCCTGCCCGGCGAGCGGGCGACGAAGAAGGACTGGAACGACCACCTGACCACGCTTTTTCCCGAGGTACGGCTGAAGTCCTATCTGGAAATGCGGGGCGCCGACGGCGGACCGTGGAGCCGGATCTGTGCCCTGCAAGCCCTGTGGGCCGGTGTGCTTTACGACGGCGCGGCGCTGGCCGCCGCCTGGGATCTGGTCAAGGACTGGGACATCGCCGACCACGAGCGCCTGCGCCGCGACGTGACCCGGCTGGGGCTGAAGGCCGAGGTGGCGGGACGATCAGTGCGCGACATCGCCGTCGATCTGGTGGCCATCGCCCGCGAAGGCCTGAAGAACCGAGCGCGGTTCAGCGGCGGCATGGTCGATGAGCGCGGCTATCTGTCGGAGCTGGAGGACATCGCCGACAGTGGGATCACCCCCGCCGACCGGCTTCTGGCGCTGTACCACGGCGAATGGCAGGGCGACCTGACCCGGATGTATCGCGACTTCGCCTACTGAGACCTTGATCACCCGCTTCAACGGGAACAAGCTTGACCGCAACAGGCGGGAGTCCGGTCATGAACAGTTTGGGCGTTTTGGCGGTTCTGGCCGCACTGGGGATCGCGGGATGCCAGGCGGCGTTGCCTTTGACCGGGCCGCCGGTCTGCAGACGCGGCCCTGCGATGAAGAGACGCCGCGCTGCACGGTCCTTTTCGACCCGGCCGCTGAGGAATTCATGCGCGACCTCGTGAGGGTGCAGATTTTCACCGGCCCGCTTGAGACCGTGGCGGCGGCCGAGGCCGGCTTCGTGCGCAATGCCGACGGCCGGCTGATGACCACCTTCGGCCGGTTCGAACCCGTTGCGGTCGAGCCGTTCGAGGTGAACGGCAAGTCGGGCCTGCGCGCCGTGGTCGCCTGCGGAATCAGCGACCCTGAAACCGGCTTCCACGCCGCCGCGGGTCAGCGACGGAAGCCAGTCCGTGGTGATCTCATCCAGCGGCTTCGGCAACGGCTATGACGCCGCCGAGGTGGCCGTGAGCTCGATCCGGTTCACGACTGAATGACGAAGTCACGCAGGGCCCGGGCGACGGCAGGCTGGCGGATGCTGATCGGCAGTTGAGGCCGGAGTCCGAACTCCGCGAAACCGGGTTTCCCACGCCCGGTGCGCGCGGTTAGAACCGCGCCATGCCGACCGAGAACGAGCGCAAATACGTCCTGTCCGATCCGGCGGCCGTGAAGACCCTGTGGGCGCCGGACGACTGGAGCGAAATCCGCCAGGGCTACCTCACCGGAGACGGCCGCATCCGGCGGCTGACGCGGGACGGCGTCACGCATGACACCTTCACCTGCAAGTTTGCGGCGGCGGGCCGGCTGATCGAGATCGAAACGACGCTGGCCGACCCGCGCGACTTCGACGACCTGTGGCCGCTGACCGGCCGGCGCGTCCACAAGCTGCGGCGCAGCGAGGCCGACCGGCAAGGACTGCACTGGGACATCGACCTGCTGCTGGACGCCGACGGTGCCTGCTATTTTGCCATGGCAGAATGCGAGATGCCCGAGGCCATGGATGCGCCGCCCGAGGTCCTGCCCGCGCTGTTGCCGTTCGTCGCCTATGCCGTTCCGCGCGACCGGCAGGGCGAGTTCGTCAATTCCCGGCTGGCCGATCCCGGCTATGCTGCATCCCTGCGATTCTGAGCCGAGCGGAACCCATCATGACCGGAACCATTCGCGTCGGCATCGGCGGCTGGACCTATGAGCCGTGGCGCGGGGTCTTCTATCCGGCCAAGCTGAGCCAGAAGAAGGAGCTGGAGTTCGCCAGCCGTGCCATGACCTCGATCGAGATCAATGGCACCTATTATTCGACCTTCAAGCTGGACAGCTGGATGAAGTGGCGCGACGAGACGCCCGACGACTTCGTCTTCGCAGTCAAGGCCAGCCGCTACTGCACCAACCGGAAAATCCTGTCGGAGATGGGCGAGTCGATGGAGCGGTTCCTCGGCCAGGGGCTTAGCGTGCTGGGCGACAAGCTGGGGCCGATCAACTGGCAGTTCATGGGGACCAAGAAGTTCGACCCGGCCGATTTCGAGGGCTTCCTGAAACTGCTCCCGAAGGAACAGGACGGGGTGCGGCTGCGGCATGCGCTGGAGGTGCGGAACCCGAGCTTCGACACCCCGCAGTTCTATGATCTGGCAGCCAAATACGGCACCGCCATTGTCTATGCCGTCGACGACGAGGCGCCGGAATGGCCGCGGATCGACCAGCCCACTGCCGACTTCAGATACGCCCGGCTGATGTCGAGCCGCGAGGACGAGCCGACGGGGATGACCTCCGCCGAACTGGACGGCGTGGTCAAACAGACCCGCGACTGGGCGAAGGGCGGCGACGTCTTCGCCTATTTCATCGCCGGGGCGAAAGTGCGCAATCCAGCTGCGGCGCAGGCGCTGATCGCGAAGCTGAAATAGCCGATCAGCCCCTTGTCATCCCCGACGAAGCGGAGCGGAGATCGGGGACGGGGAAGCCATCCTTCTGGTCCCTCCCGGACAGCCCGCTTGGGCTGAGCCGGGAGTCGGGTGGCGGCGGCTTTGATCGTTGGGGGTCAATCTCCGCCCACGGGACAGCTCCCGACTTCCTGTGCCACGGCTGCCTTGCTCCCGGCTCAGCCAAGGGGCTGTCCGGGAGACGAAACAGGGGGTGCGCCAACCGTCCCCGATCTGCGCTCCGCTCCGTCGGGGATGACAAGGCGACAGATCCTCCGGTCGAAGACCTATTGGCTTTCGAACCACTGGACGATCGCCGGCATGTCGCGTTCAAACCCGCCGGGTACGTAGATGTTGAGCACCCCGGCGCGCTTGTCCGTGCGGTTGGCGAAGTCGTGGATCGTCCCCGCCGGGGCGCGAATGAAGCTGCCGACGCCCGCGTCGACCCAGTCGTCGCCGACCAGCAGGCTCATCACGCCCTCGATGACGTAGAAGATGTCGTCGTGTTCGGCGTGGCTGTGCGGGCCCGGCCCCGAGCTGTGCGGCTCGAGGAACCATTCGGAGATGGAGTAGGTCGCGCCGGTCTCGGCCTCGTCGGCCTTGAACACCGCGCTCATGGCGCCCAGCGCATAGGCGCGGCCCTCACCGGGGCCGAGGACAATGGGACGAAGGCGTTCGCTGTCTGACATTTCGGTCGCTCCTTCCACGCCTGATCTTGTGCCGGACGCCACGAAGGCACAACTGTCAGCCAGCCTTGCAGGAGCCTCCGACATGCCCATCGCCACCCGCGCCTTCGCCGCCACGTCCAGCGACGCACCGCTGTCGCCCTATGACTTCAACCGGCGCGATCCGGGTCCGGACGATGTGGCCATCGAGATCAAATTCGCGGGCGTCTGCCACTCCGACCTGCATATTGTGAAGAACGACCTGGGCAATACGACCTATCCGATCGTGCCCGGCCACGAGATCGCGGGCGTGGTGACGGCGGTGGGCGGCAACGTCGCCCGGTTCAAGGTCGGTGACCGGGTCGGCGTCGGATGCATGGTCGACAGCTGTCGCCAGTGCAAACCCTGCCGCGACGGCGAGGAACAGTACTGCGTCCCCGGCATGGTCCAGACCTATGGCTCGCCCGATCCCAAGGCGGCGGGCACCGGCCAGAAGATCACCCAGGGCGGCTATTCGACCGCCATCGTGGTCGACCAGAACTATGTCGTGACCATACCCGACAGCATCCCGCTGGATGCGGCCGCGCCCCTGCTGTGCGCCGGCATCACCACCTATTCGCCGCTGAAGCACTGGAAGGTCGGACCGGGATCGAAGGTCGCCGTGATCGGCCTCGGCGGCCTCGGCCATATGGCGGTCAAACAAGCGGCGGCCATGGGGGCGGAGGTGACCGTCCTGTCGACCTCGGACCGCAAGAAGGCGGACGCCGAGCGGATGGGTGCCAAACATTTCCTCATCAACTCCGACAAGGCGGCAATGAAGGCGGCGGGCGAGAGTTTCGACCTGATCATCAACACCGTGTCGGCGACGCATGAGATCGCCAGCCATGTCCAGCTGCTGGCCAAGGATGGCACGATGGTCATGCTGGGCCTGACCACCGAGGGGCTGCCGGTCTATGCGATGGGGCTGTTGTGGCGGCGCCGGTCGGTGGCCGGTTCGCTGATCGGCGGCATTCGCGAGACCCAGGAAATGCTCGACTTCTGTGCCGAACACGGCCTGGCCTGCGACATCGAGGTGATCGCCCCGGACCAGATCAACGAAGCCTATGCGCGGCTGGAGAAGTCGGACGTGAGGTATCGGTTCGTGTTGGATATGGCGCGGATCTGAACGGGGTGATTGGTGGTTGGTGATCGGTGGCTGGCCGGCGCCTGTGCGGTGGCGCGGGCTGCGCCACCCTTCCGCCAACGACTGAGCGGCACAATCACCAGCCACCCTTCCCGCGCAACCGGCATACCGCTAAAGCTTTCTCCTTGAAGGCCGCGCGTCAGACGCGGCTCCAAGGGACAAGGAAACGCACATGGCTCGAGTGGCTCTGGTCACGGGTGGTACCCGCGGCATCGGCAAGGCGATCGTTCAGCGGCTGAAGCTTCCACAAGATGAACTCCGAGCAGTGGTCCGACGTGATCCGGGTGAACATGGACAGCGTGTTCAACATGACGCGCCAGGTCATCAACGGCATGCGCGACCGCGGCTTCGGCCGGATCGTCAACATCAGTTCGATCAATGGCCAGAAGGGCCAGATCGGCCAGACCAACTATTCCGCCGCCAAGGCCGGGATGATCGGCTTCACCAAGGCGCTGGCGCTGGAGAATGCGCGCAAGGGCGTCACCGTGAACTGCATCGCGCCGGGGTATATCGACACCGAAATGGTCGGGGCGATGGACGAGAAGGTCCTGGCCGGGATCATCTCCCAGATCCCGGTCGGAAGACTGGGCAAAGGCGAGGAAATCGCCGACATGGTGTCCTGGCTGGCCGGTGAACGTGCCGGATATGTCACAGGCTGCACCCTGTCGCTGAACGGCGGTCAGTATCTGGTCGGCTGAGCCAGTCCTGCCCAAAATCCGCCGCGTGACGATTCCACCACTGCGGTCATGGAGTTGACGGCAAGGGTCAGAACGGCGCGAACGCCGCTTCCGACCGCGATGGCGATCGCCCTCGCGGCGGTAGCGCTGTCGCTGGTGTCGATGCCCGCCGAAGCCCAGGCCCAGAACCAGGGCAACGCCCAGGCGGAGCAGGCCCAAGCCCTCCGCAACCGCAACGCCGCCACCGCCGCGCGGGCTGTGCCGCCAACCGGCCGCTATGTTGCAGAGTCGGGCGAGGCCTTTGTTCTCGACCGGTCCGGCCAGCGGCCCCTGCTGCGCTTCGACCGGCGGGACGAGACCTGGGTGCTGCGGCCCACGGCCGCCCCGCGCGGCGACGTGATCTATCGCAATGACGCCGGTGACCAGCTGCTGCGGGTGACTCCCGGCGGTGGCATGACCGTCTATACCCCCCGGGCACCCGGAGGCTCGCCGGCATCCTTCGCCGGCCCCGGCCAGAGCCTGACCCCGCCGACGTTGGGGCCTGTTCTTCTGTGGAGCCTGATGGCGCGACGCAGTGAACTGATCAGCCAGGCGATCGGCCGGCTGGTTTTTGTCGATCTGACGGGCGACCGCTCGGAAGCGCTCTGCGTGGAGGCCCTGATCGTCACCACCGATGCGGTTCTCCGCATCGCACGCTCGCCCACGGCGCGACAGACGCTCAATCAGCTACGCAGCATCACCATCATTGAGGGGGACCGCGCTTCGGTCACCTACTCGCGCGGACGTCTGGTGGTGACGGTGGATCCTGATGAAGGGATGGCGGGCCGGCCATCCTCGGCTCGCGTCATTCAGGTTCTCCTCGCGGAGCCGTCGCCGCCTCGGCGCTGACGTCCACCACGGGAGAGGGACTGAACTAGCCCCCAAACCCGTCCTTGGCGGCCCGTACCGCCGCGAAAGCTTCGGCATCTCCGGCCCGCAGGAAGGGATTGAAGGCCTTTTCGGCTCCGATGGTCGTCGGGACCGTCGCCTCGCCCCGCTCGCGCATCGCGAAGATCCCGGCCGCCCGCGCCGCCATTTCCGGGCGGTCGTCGACGCTGAGCGCGAAGCGGGCGTTGGCCGCCGTATATTCATGGGCGCACCAGATCACCGTCTCCTCCGGCCAGGCGGCCAACCTCTGCAGGCTGTTCCACATCTGCGCCGGCGTGCCCTCGAACAGCCGTCCACAGCCGAGGGTGAACAGGACATCGCCCACGAAGGCCTGGGCGTCGGCGGGCGAGCGATAGACGATGTGGCCGAGGGTATGGCCGGGCGCGTCGGTCACCTCCAGCACGGTGGTGCCCAGCATGACCGTGTCCCCGCCCGCGACGATCCGGTCGATCGGCGCGGCCTTGCGGACTTCCTCGGGCCCGACGATCTCGCAGCCGGTTTCGGCCTTCAGCCGGGCGTTCCCCTGGGTGTGGTCCGGGTGCCAGTGGGTGTTGAGGATCAAATCCAGCCGGCCCCAGCCGCTGGCTTCCAGATCGGCCAGGATCGCTTCGGCGTCCGGCGTGTCGACGGTGGCGACCGCGCCGGTCTCCCGGTCCCGGACCAGAAAGCCGTAGTTGTCGTTCAGGCAGGGGAAAAGGCGCACATCGAGGGTCATGCGCGCATTCTAGCAGCCGCCCCCGACGCGGCCTATGGTGGCGGCATGCGGCGCAGTATCGAGGAACTCAGGACCTTCTACGGTGAGCCCACCGGCGCGCTCGCAAGACGCCTGCTGGCGCGACGTCTGGAGGACGCCTGGGGCGAAGCGGCCAACAGCGATGTCCTTGGCATCGGCTACGCCACGCCGTGGCTGGACGCCTTTGTCGGTGCCCGGCGCGTGATCGCGGCCATGCCGGGCGGCCAGGGAGTCGAGCCCTGGCCCTCGGTCGGCAAGAACCGCAGCCTGCTGGTCGACGATCGCCGCCTGCCCTTTGCCGCCGGTTCGTTCGACCGCATCCTGCTGATCCACGCCCTTGAGGAAGCCGACGACGCCCAGGGGCTGATGAACGAGGCGGTGCGCGCCCTGTCGCCGGCCG
>VFBG01000127.1 GCA_006515835.1 bacterium
AAACGGGGCTCGGGCGCGCGGGCGGCCGTTCCATACGTCGGCTGGCTGGACTGAAAGGTCGGCACGACCGGCGCGGCTTCCGCCTGACGCGGTGCCTCCGCACGAACCGGCTCGCGAAGGGTGTCATGACGCACCGGTTCGGCCCGCGACGCGGCATGGGCGGGGGTCGGGCGGCGGGTGTCGAACACCGACGTCGTAGCATTTGGCGTGGTCTTGACCGCGGCCAGGTCTTCCATGCCGGTGGCCACGACCGAGACGCGGATCTTGCCGTCCAAAGCAGGATCGAAGGCGGCGCCGAAGATGATGTTGGCGTCGGCGTCAACCTCGCCGGCGATGGCGTTGGCAGCCTCGTCGACTTCCAGCAGGGTCATGTCCATGCCGCCGGTGATGTTCACCAGCACGGCCTTGGCACCCTTCAGCGAGGTTTCGTCCAGCAACGGATTGGCGATGGCATTCTGGGCCGCCATCAGGGCGCGGTCGTCGCCCGAGGCCTCGCCAGTGCCCATCATCGCCTTGCCCATCTCGGACATGACGGCACGGACGTCGGCGAAGTCGAGGTTGATCAGGCCCGGCAGAATCATCAGGTCAGTGATCGAGCGCACGCCCGAATGCAGCACCTGGTCGGCCATTCCGAAGGCATCGGCGAAAGTCGTGCGCTCGTTGGCGACGCGGAACAGGTTCTGGTTCGGAATAACGATCAGCGTGTCGACATAGCGCTGCAGCTCGGCAATGCCCGCATCGGCCAGGCGCATGCGGTGACGGCCTTCGAAGGTGAATGGCTTGGTCACCACGCCAACCGTCAGGATGCCGCGGTCGCGCGCGCATTTGGCGATGACGGGGGCCGCGCCGGTGCCGGTGCCGCCGCCCATACCGGCGGTGATGAAGACCATGTGGGCACCTTCGAGGTGCCCGTAGATTTCCTCGGCGGATTCCTCAGCGGCGTTCATGCCGACCTCAGGATGGGCGCCCGCGCCCAGGCCCTGGGTGATCGTCTCGCCCAGCTGGATGCGGCGGTCGGTCTTGGCGAACGACAGATGCTGGGCGTCGGTGTTGGCGACGACGAATTCGACGCCTTCAAGACCCGCGTCGATCATGTTGTTCACGGCGTTTCCGCCGGCACCGCCGACACCGAAGACAACGATCCGCGGCTTGAGATCCGTGGCTTGAGGACGCACCAGCGAGAGAGACATTCTATTCCGACCTTATCCGACCCTGCCCCTGCAGTCCGATGCGAAAGCCCGCCGATTCGCATTGGTTATGAGCGCGTTAAGGAAACGCCCGATCTGCTTAAGAGAGTGTTACCGGATAGGGTGAGTCGCGGCCCGGGCCACGATTTTCGTTAACCTTGACTGCAGATTTTTCAGTGTGTGGACCAACGAAAAAGGGCGGCTCTTGCGAGCCGCCCTTGTCTTGATGCCTCGGGGTCTTACCAGGGGCGATAGTTCAGGCCCACGAAGAAGCGCGTGCCGTAGGGATCCTGGCTGCTGATCAGACCGCCGGCCAGGTAATCGGCCTGTTCGGCGTCGAACGCGTTGACCACACCGAAGCGGACCGAGAGGTCGTCCGCAGCGTTCCAGCGCACCGTGAAGTCGTGACGGGCGAAGTTGCCGGTGTCGTAGGTGTTGAAGGGACGCGTGTCCAGGTTGCCGATGACGTCGCGGAAGTTGACGCTGTCCTGGGCCGTCTGCCAGTCAACGCTCCAGTTGACGC
The DNA here is from genome assembly GCA_006515835.1 of bacterium. Taxonomy (GTDB): domain Bacteria; phylum Pseudomonadota; class Alphaproteobacteria; order Caulobacterales; family Caulobacteraceae; genus Brevundimonas. The sequence goes on from VFBG01000127.1 coordinate 1,711, forward strand.
TCCAGATGTCGTTCGGCGACCAGGTCAGCGACGAAGTCAGGCGAACACGCGGGAAGAAGATCGTGCTTCCCACTTCCGTACCGTCGGTCGGATCGGCGACGTTGGTGAAGTTCTCCTGCTCGATCAGCCACAGACCACTGACGCGGTAGTCGAAGCGACCCCAGTTCAGGCCGAACACTTCTTCGGTGTCCAGCGAGTAGCGGGCCGAGAAGTCCAGACCACGGGTGGTGAGCGCGGCCAGGTTGACCGGGCTCTGGATGAAGCCACCGATCGGGTCACCCGAGGGGGCACCGACGCCGAACGGGATGGTCGGGTTGTTGCGGAACACGACGCCGCAGGCGTCGGGGTTCAGCGTCGCGCCGCTGACGCAAGCGGCGGTCAGGGCGATGGCCGACGGCGACACGATCACGCGGCTCAGTTCAATCTCGTAGTAGTCGAGAATGATGCTGAGGTTCGGGAACCAGCGAGGCTGGAGCACGGCCGAGAAGGTGAAGCTTTCCGACTCTTCCGGGGTCAGGTTCGGGTTGCCGGAGTTAACGCCCGCGATGCCGCTGGAGTAGATCGGGTTGTAGTCGTCCAGGTTGGTCGCAGTGGCACCAGCGAAGTCGAAGGTGAAGCCGCGGGCCGTGGCCAGAGCCGTACAGTTGGCGATCCGGTTGGCGCGGACTTCGGCGTTCTGGGCGGCGATCTGCAGGGTGGCGCAGGCGTCGACGAAGCCGTTGGCGAACGTCTGGCTGGCCGGTGCGAAGTTTTCGCCCAGGTTCGGCGCGCGGAACGAGGTGTTGAAGCTGGTCTTGAACGCGATGTCCTCGATCGGACGCCACACCAGGTTCACGCCGTAAACGCTGCCCTCGCCAGCGGTCGTGTAGTCGAACGAGCGGTACGAGCCGCTGAGTTCGGCGTACTCGCCCATCCAGCTGTCACGGAACAGCGGGATCGAAAGTTCGGCGAACCATTCTTTCGACTCGTATTCGGCGGCAGCAAAGTCAGCGCCGGTGTTGAGGAACAGCAGGCGGTCGCCGGTGCTCCGCGTACGGCCGAGGCCTTCGGTGAACTCCTTGCGGTACTCCGCACCGATGGCGACGCCGATTTCGCCAGCGCCCCAGAAGTCCCAGAGCTGGCCGGAAACGACCGCCAAGCCTTGATCCTGCTGGTTGACGTGGCTGACCGAGATCGCAGCGTCGACGTAGTCCAGGGCCGCCTGGCTCTGGTTGCCGTCACCGAAGACGTTCAGCGGCACGCACTGGTCGACGGCGCGCTTGAACTCGGGGTTGGCGTTGTAGGACGTACGACCGCCGAAGACGCCACGGACGTAATCGTCCAGGTCGCCCAGGGCCGGGTTCGTGCGGTTAAGAGCCTCGATCCGGCGGGCACGGCAGACGATCTCGCCGGGGCGGCCGTTGACGATACCGGCGGTGTCCACGACCGCGTCAGCGGCCAGGGCGAAGCGTTGGACGTCAACGCCGCGTTCGATGTTCTCGTTGCGGGCTTCGCCGGAGACCCAGGACAGATCCCAGTCGATGTTCTTGATGAAGCCGACCTGATCCAGGTCGCCGCTCAGGGCCAGGACGTAGCGTTCGACTTCACGCGTGTTGTCCTGGGTGCGCTGCGGGCCGAACATCGAGTGACGGGCCCATTGACGCGCCGTCGTGGTGGCGGCGGTGCCGTCGGTGTTGGCGTTGGCAGTCCAGTTGGTGACGGTGTTCGCCGTGATGGCGTCCTTCACGTTCTGCGGCAGGTAGGCGTTGTCGGCGTACAGCAGGTCGAACTGCGACACAGCGCGGATCACGTTGGTCCAGTTCGGCAGATAGGTCTGGGCGGCCGGGCCAACGAGGAAGATGTCGAAGAAGGTCGGCTGCGAGATGTCGAACGTGTCTTCGGTGATGAACTTGTACTCGACCGACAGGTCGATGTTGTCAGCGATCGCGAAGTTGGCACCGACCTGGTAGCGCTGCGAGGTGGACTCGGGAACGCGGGTTTCCTGGCCGAAGTTGTTCGGGTTTTCACCGTCGCCGCCGATGTTGAGCGTGCGGTTCGAGCCGACGTTGCCGATGCGCTGACCGAAGTTTGTAGCAGTTGGCGCTGGTCAGAGCGGTACACGAGGCCAGCGGCACATCGGGATCGTTCAGCGGGGAAGGACGCTGCGAGTTGGCGAGCGTGGTCTGGCCCCAGCGCGGACGCGACAGGGTGCGAACGCCGCTGAACACAGCGTTGTCCAGCATGCCGTCGTACGGCGCGTTGGTCGGGTCGGCATCGATGCCGACGAGAGCGTGCGCAGCTTCGAGCCAGTCGATGTCCAGGCTGCCGACATCATCGATGTCTTCGTACTCGCCGAAGGCATACAGGTTCAGCCGGTCGTCAAACAGGTTCGTGCCGATCAACGCCGAGATGCGGCGGTTGGCTTCACCACCCTGGTTGATCATGCCGTAGTTGGCGTCGATCTCGAGGCCTTCGAAGTCGCGGCGCAGCTGGAAGTTCAGCACGCCGGAGACGGCGTCAGCGCCGTAAACCGACGAGGCACCGCCGGTGACGATTTCGACGTTCTCGATCAGCAAGCGCGGAATGGAGTCGACGTCGACAGCCAGGTTGCCGGCGGCGGCACCGACGTGGCGACGACCGTCGACCAGGGTCAGCGTCCGGCCAGAGCCGAGCGAGCGCAGGTTGGCGAACGACAGACCGCCGTCGTTCAGGTTCGAACCGGTGGTGTCCGACGGAACCAGCGAGTTCGACAGGGCCGGGATGGTGGCCAGGTAGTCGACGACGGTCGACTGACCGGTGCTCAGCAGCGCTTCGCGCGTGACCTGGATGAGCGGGGTCGGGGCGTTGGTCGGGTCACGACGGATGCGCGAACCGGTGACGACGACTTCGTCGATCTCGGTGGCTTGCCGGTCGGACTGACCTTGAACGTTAACGCCGGGGAGCTGGTCCTGGGCGAAGGCCGGAGCCGCGACAGCCATGACGCCCGCGAGGATCGTCGTGCCAAAAAGGTACTTGCGCTTGAGAAGCATGGTGATTGGGCCCCAACCGTTGTGGATGCAATACGCAGCGCCCGCCGGATGACGGATTCTGCTTCGGACCTTCACGCTAACAGCAAAGCGGGCAACGGCAAGGGATTGTGGCCTCTTGGCGACCACTCTGACCGCACGTTGTTACAATCCGGACACAGTCTCGCCACGTCGGGGAAATCTTACGGCTCTCACTCGCGCGAGATGCCCGTCGGTCAAAGGTTTTCGCGCAGCCACCCTGCGGCGCGCGCCACAATCCCGCCACGATGGACCCGAGGCGCGTCTGCGGCCGAAATCTGGCGAGACATCAGTTTGCGGGCGGAAACGGCCTCCCGCGGGCCATAGGCAGCCCGCAGCAGGACCCCGGCGGCCGAACAAAAGGCCGGACCCGAGGCGGCATCGGCCAGGTGGGGCGCGCGCTGGGGCTTGCCCAGGCGCACGGGCCGGTCAAACACCCGGATCGCCAGCTCCCGGACGCCGTTCAGCTGACTGGCCCCGCCGGTCAGAACCAGTCCGGCGCCGGGTTCCAGCCCTACCCCTGCGTTACGCAGACGGTCGCGCAACAGCTCCAGCGTCTCCTCGACACGCGGCGCGATGACGGTCTTGAGCATGGCGCGCTGGACAAAGATCGGGCCGGCTGACGCGTCCTCGCCGCGCGGCGGAGCCTCCAGCATCTCGCGGTCCTCATGGGCGTTGGCCATGGCCGAGCCGTGCAGGGTCTTCAGCCGCTCCGCCCCGGCCCGCGATGTCGACAGGCCGCGCGCGATGTCAGCGGTGACATGATCGCCGCCGACGTTCAGCGACTCGATATGCAGCAACGAACGGCCGCCCCAGACCGCGGCCGAGGTCGAGCCGCCGCCCATATCGATACAGACGCATCCGAGATCCATCTCGTCGTCTTCCAGCGCCGCGAGCGACGACACCACCGGAGCCGCTGCTACCCCCTGCAGGTCGAGGTGGGCCAGTTCCAGACAGTGGCTCAGGCCATTGAAGGCGCTCTCCGCCATGGACACGACCAGCAGGTCCAGCCCCAGCGAATGGCCCTTCATCGAGCGGGGATCGTGCACGCCGCGCGCGCCGTCGACCGACCAGGCGATCGGCAGGACGTGGATCGGCCGGCGATTGGGCAGACGTATCTGGGCCAGGGCCATGCCGATCGCCCGCGCCAGATCAGCGTCCCCGACCGGCGTTGCGCCCAACGAGACGCGGGCCTGGACCCTGTGGCTGGCCATCTGGCCGATAGCGGTGGTGACGACCACGCCCGAAACCGGGGAGCCGGCGGCCCGCTCGGCGCGTTCGACCGCATGGCCGATGGCCTGGGCGGCCTCATCCATATTGACGATGCCGCCGCCGCGCACGCCGCGCGACTGAACGTGTCCGGCGCCGGCGACACGGATGGTGCGGTCGGCGTGGCGCACGCCGTCCGCCTTCATGATGAAGCAGGCGACCTTGGACTGGCCGAGATCGAGGGCCGCCACCACGGGCGCGCGGCCGGGCGTTTTCCCCACACCATCCACAGACTTGTCCACAGCACGTCCGGCCATCAGTCGCCCCTCACTCTACGCTTCGCCGGCGGAGGGCCGGACGGCGACCTCCTCGGGCGTTCTCAGGTCAATACGGGCGAAGCCCAGCTCCAGCAGCCGCTCGCGCTGGTCCAGGGCGTCGAGCTGGATCAGCGCCGCTTCCTGGTTGGAGGCCGGCAACTGGATCAGGCTGCCGTCCTTGAGCCGCAGGTCCCAGCGGCGCTCATCGACGCGCACCAAGGCTTCAACGCGGCTGGCCAACCGGGGGCGCTGGGCGATGAGGGGCAGGACCTCGGAGGCGGCCTGTTCGGCGCCCTTGCCGACAACCAGCGGCAGGTTCGGATACCGGCCGGCGTCGGCCCCGGCGATGACCTGGCCGTGGCTGTCGATGACCTGGTTGACGCCGCCGGTCTGCCAGACGGCCAGACGATCATGCTCGATGACATGGACGATCAGGGTGTCGGGCAGCAGGCGCACGACGCGCGCCGACTTGACCCAGCCGATATGCTCGACCCGCTCGCGCACTGCGTCGAGGTCGATGGACGTCATCGGCTGGTCGGCCGACAGTTGCACTGCTTGCTGGATGGCCCGCGTCGCCTCGGGGCTCTCCCCCTCGATGAACACCTTCTCGAGCTTGAGGCCAAGACCGGCGGTCATCCCGTCCACGCCATGGCCGATCGAGGTGCCGATGCGCTCAGCCCTCGCGCCAGTCGCCAGAACGCCCGCCAGCAGCAGAACGCCTGCGGCGATAGAGATCACGACTGCGCGGGGCGACAGATCCAGCCGGCCCAGCGCCGCCATCTTCCCCGGCGTGGCCTGGGCGTTGCGCGGCGCACGGCCGCGCCCCTGGGATTTGGGAGCCACGCCGCGTTTTGCAGGCTGGTTCGAACTCTGTCGCCGACCGCCGCGAACTACCGCGGGCATGAGGCGTCCTCCACCATCCACCGTACCAGGGCTTTGTAGTCCATCCCCACATGGGCGGCCTGCTCGGGACTGAGCGAGGTCGGGGTCATGCCGGGCTGGGTATTGACCTCCAGAAGGACCAGTTCGTCCTTAACATCGTCATAACGAAAGTCGGATCGCGAGACGCCGCGGCAGCCCATGGCGGTGTGCGCCAGCTCGGATTCGCGCAACGCGGCCTCAAACACATGGGGCGGCAGAACCGCCGGCAGCACATGGCTGGAGCCGCCCGGGGCGTATTTGGCCTCATAGTCATAAAAGCCCTTGGCGGGCGTGATGTCGGTGATGGTCGCCATAGGTCCAGCTCGCCTCGCCCGGCGCGGCGCATGGCGGCTCGCTCTCGCGCACCACATAGACCCCGACCGACGATCCCTCGGCGTTCGGCTTGATCACATAGGGCGGCGGGATGACGTGAGTTCGTGCCACGACATGACGGTCGAACAGGCCGCCGCCCGGCACCACGACGCCTGCGGCCTTCAGGACCGCCTTGGACTTCTCCTTGTCCATCGCCAGGGCCGAGGCGAGAACCCCCGAGTGGGTATAGGGAATACCCAGTGTCTCCAGCACACCCTGGACGCAGCCGTCCTCGCCCCATTCGCCGTGCAGGGCGTTGAAAACGACGTCCGGTTTCAGCGCAGCGAGCACCTGGGCCAGGTCGCGGCCGGCGTCGACGCGGCTGACTCTGGCCACCTGACCTTCGAGTGCGTCGGCGCATCCCTTGCCGGACGTTAGCGACACCTCCCGTTCGGACGACAGTCCGCCCATCAGGACAGCGACGTGCAGGTCGGAAAAGGGGCGGCTCATGACGGACTCCGGATCAACCGATCAGTTGCCGCAGATGTCCTTAACAACGCCTCAACCTTGTTGCGCCCAGCCCCGGATAAAGTCGTGTTGATCCGACCAGTCGGCCCAGACGGCGTTCGCCCACCGGCGCACCGCGGCCCGGTGAGCGTCAGGCGCTTCCGCCCCGACGACGTCAGCCACCGTCACGTTGTAGCCGCCATGGGGCGGCAGTTCAGGCAGGTCAGCCTTGCGGGCGGCGAAACCCAGCATGGCCGCATTGGCCGCCTCGCCTTCCAGCCCCTGTTCGATCTGCACCATCAGCCGCGCCAGATGGAGGCCTACCGACTGGATCGCTCGCCGGGACCCGTCTCCCGGATGCTGCACGGCCCAGGCATCGACGCTGAGCCGATGCACCACCATCAGGCCGGGATCGGAATATTCGCGCGCCATCACGGCATTGAACGCAGCCCAACAGGCGGGCGACGACATCATATAAGCGTGGACCGGCCCCTCGACGGCCGGCAGGCGCGAGCCGCAGCCCGGGCAGACGGCGGTCTCAGCCGGGCCGGCCAATCCGCTTGATCTCCCAATCAAGCTGGACGCCCGTCTTCGCCAGCACATCGGCCCGCACGGCGTCTCCGAGGCCCTCGATATCCGCCGCCGTCGCCTCGCCGGGGTTGATCATGAAATTGCTGTGCAACTCGCTGAACATGGCCCCGCCGCCTCCCTTGCCATCTGGCGCCTTGAACAGCTTCCCTCGCCAGCCCGCCTCATCGACCAGCTTCCACGACGAATGGCCCGGCGGGTTCTTGAAGGTCGAGCCGCCGGTCTTGTCGCGGATCGGCTGGGTCTGTTCGCGGCGCGAGGTGATCTCGGCGATGCGGGCGGCGACGGCCTCGGGATCGTCCGGCGCCCCCCGGAAGGTGGCCTCAATCCAGATGATGTCCGCCGGCGCGTCGGAGTGCCGGTAGATGTAGCCGAAGTCGGCCAGAGCATAGTCGACCCGCTCCCCTGCCCGCGTCAGCCCCCAGGCAGAGACCAGAATGTCCTTTGTCTCTGCGCCGTAACAGCCCGCGTTCATGGTCAGGGCCCCGCCGATGGTCCCCGGAATGCCCGCATAGAACTCCAGCCCGCCGAGCCCGGCCTTGGCCGAGGCCCGGGCCACCATCGAATCCAGCGCGCCCGCACCGGCTGTGATCGTCTCGCCGTCGGTCGTGATCCCGGCGAAGGGCCGTCCGGCCAGCCGGATAACCACCCCCTCGACGCCGCCGTCGCGAACGATGACGTTCGAGCCGACGCCGAGCACGGTCACCGGCACGGCCGGGTCGAGCGCCTTCAGGAACTCCGCCAGATCATCGGCGTCGGCCGGAATGAACAGCGCGTCCGCGTTCCCGCCCACCCGGAACCATGTGAACGGCCCGAGCGGCTCGTCGCGCAGCAGCTTGCCTCGGACGGCGGGGAGGGAGTCGCGCAAGATCATTCTCTAGTGTCGGCCTTTGGACGCCGCTTCCTGAACCGGAGTTCAACCAGGTTGTAGCCGCCATGGGTCGCATAGGGCTCTGTGTAGATCCCGACTGGGTTGCTGGGTCGATCGACCGTCAATTGATTGCTGAGCGAGCCACCGAAAATTACGATCCCGAGGCCCGCCGCAACCATCAATCCTCTCGCAATCAAAAGGGGCTTGGGTGTCACCCCAACGCCTCCAACTGCCCCGGCAGCGCATAGGCCCACTGGGTGATGTCCCCGGCCCCCAGCAGCACAACCAGATCGCCGTCCTTCGCCTCCGCCGCGATCACGCCCGGCAGGGCCTCCACGCTCTCCAGCGGCTGCACCGACCGGTGGCCGAAGCGGCGGATGCCTTCGACCAGCGCGTCCTTGTCGATCCCCTCGATCGGCGTCTCGCCGGCCGCATAGACGTCGGCCACGAACACCGCGTCGGCGTCCGAGAAACAGGTCGAGAACTCCTCCATCAGCGATTCCAGCCGGGTAAACCGGTGCGGCTGGACCACGGCGATGACGCGGCCCTCGGCCACCTGACGCGCGGCCTTCAGCACGGCGGCGATCTCGACAGGGTGGTGGCCATAGTCGTCGACGATCCGCACCCCGCCGACCACGCCCGTGGTGGTGAAGCGCCGCCGGACCCCGCCGAACCCGGCCAGGCCCGCCTTGATCGCCTCGTCCGATACGTCGAGTTCGCGCGCCACGGCGATGGCGGCCAGCGCATTGGCGACATTGTGCCAGCCGGCCATGGGCAAGTGCAGGCCGGTGATCCGGATCGGCTCGTCCAGGGCGGCCAGACCCTGCGGCTGGATCACGACGTCGAAGCGGCAACCGTCCGGCTTCATCTCGACATTGTCGGCCCGGACCATGGCCTGGGGATTGATCCCATAAGTCACCAGCCGCCGGTTATCGATCGAGGCGACCAGCCGCTGCACCTCGGGGTGGTCCAGGCAGACGGCGGCGAAGCCGTAGAAGGGGATGTTCTCGACGAAGTCCACGAACGCCTTACGCACCCCGTCGAAGTCGCCGTAGTGATCGAGGTGCTCAGGGTCGATATTGGTGACGATGGCCACCGTCGACTTCAGGCGCAGGAAGCTGCCGTCGCTCTCGTCGGCCTCGACCACGATCCAGTCGCCGTCGCCGACCTTGGCGTTGGTGCCATAGGCGTTGATGATGCCGCCGTTGACCACGGTCGGGTCCAGCCCGCCGGCGTCGAGGATGGCGGCGACCATCGACGTCGTCGTGGTCTTGCCGTGGGTGCCGCCCACCGCGATCGAGAACTGCAGCCGCATCAGCTCGGCCAGCATCTCGGCCCGGCGAACCAGCGGGATGCGGCGCTCGCGGGCGACGACCATCTCGGGATTGGTCGCCATGACCGCCGTCGAATAGACCACCGCCGAGACGCCGTCCCCGATGTGGGTTGCGTCATGGCCGATAAAGACCCGCGCGCCCAGCTTCTCCAGCCGCTCGGTATTGGCCGACGCCTTCGCGTCCGAGCCCTGCACCGAATAGCCGATCTTGAGCATGATCTCGGCGATGCCGCTCATGCCGATGCCGCCTATGCCCACGAAATGGACTGGGCCAAGGTCGAACGGAACGGGGCGAAGGCGAGCGATCATTCCAGCGGATTAGCAAGGGTCGCGGCGGAATGCGACACCCTGACGTGGTTAGTCCTCAGCCACGAAATCCTGCGCGAACTCGGGCGCGTCCTCATCGCCGGGCAGCAGGGGCTCGTCTTCGCCGTCCGTGGCGCGCGACGGGTCCGGCACCTCGAAGCCGACCGGAATAGACAGGTCCAGCAGGCCCGCGGCCTTCATCTCCTGAACGCCCGGCAGGTCGTACAGGTTGGACAGGCCGAAATGCTCCAGGAAGCGGTCGGCGGTGCCGTAGGTCACCGGCCGGCCAGGCGTCCGCCGCCGTCCGCGTAGCCGCACGAACCCCATCTCCAGCAGCAGATCCAGCGTCCCCCTCGACAGCGAAACGCCGCGCACGCTCTCGACCTCGGCCCGGGTGCAGGGCTGGTGATAGGCGATGATGGCCAGGGTCTCGAGCGCGGCCTTCGACAGCCGCCGCGGCTCCTCGCGCTCCTCGGTCATCAGGAAGGACAGGTCTGGCGCCGTGCGGAACTGCCAGCGGTCCGCCACGCATTCCAGCTCGACGCCCCGGCCATGATAGCGCTCCCGCAGGGCAGATATGGCCCCGCCGACGTCCGCGCCCTCAGGCAGGCGCCGCGCGATCTCGGCCGCCGACAGCGGCCCGGCCGCGGCGAACAGCAGTGCCTCGACGCGGCGCTCGACCTCTCCGTGATCCGGGGCGAACTGGATCATTCTGAATTCCGCTCATCCCGGCGAATGCCGGGACCCAGATGCAAAATCTTGATCGCCGGGGTCGAGATCTCAAGGCCAAATGCCAATTGTCCGTGCTCGCGATCTGGGTCCCGGCATTCGCCGGGATGAGCGGTTTGGGAAATCACGGTACCAGCTCCAGCACCTGACCCCGCCCGCGCCGCTTCAGATACAGTTCAGCGAAGGCCTCGGCCTGTTTCACATCCATCGCCCCCTCCTTCACCAGCTCCAGACTGGCCGACAGGGTCGAGGCGGTAAAGCTGGCCTGGGTCGGGCCATCGGCATGGCTGTGCGTCGGTGCCACCTGCTCCAGCGGCGTCCACTGCTCCAGCCGGGGCAGAACCTCCCGCAGCCAGTCCCGCGCCGCCTCGAGTGCGAAGGCCTCGATCCGCTGACCGGGATTGTAGTGGCGCTGCTCCTCGCGCCGGCGCTGGGTCACATAGGCGGCCATCAGCTCATACAGGCTGGCGTCGACGCGATCGGACGGCACGATCACTGTGGCCTGAGGATCGCCGCGGGCGAAGACGTCGCGCTTCAGCTGCGGCCGCGCGGTGATCGCCTCTACCGCCTTGCGCATCGCCTCCAGCTTCTGCAGCCGGAAGGCCAGGGCCGCAGCCATCTCCTCGGCCGGAACCTCGTCGCCCTTGCCCTTGTCCGTGCGCGGCAGCAGCAGGCGCGACTTCAGATAGGCCAGCCAGGAGGCCATCACGAGATAGTCTGCCGCCAGCGAGAAATTCCGCCGCCGCGCTTCATGCACGAAGGCCAGATACTGTTCGGCCAGCCGGGTGATCGACAGTTTCAGCAGATCGACCTTCTGCGTCCGCGCCAGCGCCAGCAGCACATGCAGCGGGCCTTCATAGCCGTCGAGATCGACGACGAACGCCTCGTGATCATCGACCTGTTCGGCGGCGGTGAAGTCGAGATTGGGCTGGAAGGCGTCGGTCATGCCTGAGCCTCCCCGACATCAGGCCCGCTCGCCGCGTCTAGCTTTCCGGCCATCAGCGCGTCGAACCTCAGACGGGCCTCGAACGGATCCAGCGGCTCCGGCGTGTGGACGATCCGGGCCATCGCTGCAGCCGCCCGCTTCGCCGCCCGGCCCTTCAGCCTGCCGATCCCCTCGGCGACCTGACGCATCTCTTCGAGGTCGCCATTGCAGTGCAGGACCACGTCGCACCCGGCCTTGAGCGACGCCTCCGCCCGTTCGCGCAGCGATCCCGACAGCGCTTTCATCGACAGGTCGTCGGTCATGATCAGCCCGCCGAAGCCCAGATGCTCGCGCATCAGCTTGACGGCCTTCTTGGAGGTCGTCGCGGGCCGCTTCGCATCGATGGCGTCGAACACGACATGCGCCGTCATGGCCATCGGCATGTCCGACAGCGCCTTGAACGGCGCGAAATCCCAACCGTCCAGGGTCGCGAAATCCGCATGAACCACCGGCAGGTCGTGATGGCTGTCGGCAAACGCCCGTCCATGCCCCGGCATGTGTTTGATCACCGGCAGGACGCCCCCGGCCAGCATGCCTTCGGCCGCCGCCCGACCGAGCTGGGTCACAGTGGCCGGATCGTGTGCATAGGCCCGGTCGCCGATGATGTCATGGGCACCGGGCACCGGAACGTCCAATACGGGCAGGCAATCAACATTGATGCCGACCGCCTTCAGGTCATGCGCCATCAACCTCGCCCCCAGCCGCACCAGCTCCCGCGCCGTCAGCAGGTCATTGGTCGCCTTCAGATAGGCCTCGCCCGGAGGGTATTTCGGCCAGTGCGGCGGCCCCATCCGCTGCACCCTGCCGCCCTCCTGATCGATCAGGATCGGGGCTGCGGCGTCGCCGATGCTGTCCCGCAGTTCGGCGGTCAGACAGCGCACCTGCTCCGGGCTGTCGATGTTCCGGCGGAACAGGATAAAGCCCCACGGTCGCGCCTCGGCGAAGAAGGCGCGTTCCGCCTCCGTCAGCCGATGGCCGCTACAGCCGAAGATCGCCGCCGAGATCACCGATCGGTCAGCGCACGAAACAGTCGCCGCCGCGGGCCTTGATGGCGTCGCACAGGCCGGTCGCCTGATCGCGGCTCAGGCCGGTGACGGTGGTGCGGTAGACGGTCGAGCCGTTCGAGGCTGTCACTTCCTGCACCCGCTTGTCGGCACCGGCGGTGAACTGGGGATAGCGGCCGACGATGGCTGCGAACTCACGGTCCGCCAGTCCGGGGGTCGAGAAGGCACCGATCTGCACGCCGGAGGTCCCGCCGACCGTGGCCGGGGTCCGGGGTTCGCTCTTGGCGGGCGGCGGCGTCGCGGGCGTCGGGCGCGGTGCGACGGGGG
>VFBG01000128.1 GCA_006515835.1 bacterium
GACTGCTTACCGAACCCCCAGCTCTTCCAGCAGGTGCGGGCTCGGATAGATGTTGCGCAGGGCTTCCGTGATCGCCGCCGTCGACACCGACACCGTCCGGTTCAGGGCACCGTCATAGCCATAGGCGCCGCCCAGCGAGTGGATGTTGCCGTCGAAGGCCGCGCCGATGACTTCGCCGGCGGCGTTGATCACGGGCGAGCCCGAGTTGCCGCCGATGATGTCGTTGGTCGAGGAGAAGTCATAGACGGTGTCCATGTTCACCCGGGCCTGATTGTCGATGAAGGCCTGGGCCGCGTTGAACGGCTCCGCACCCGTCGCCCGCTCGTACAGGCCGCCCATATAGGTGAAGGCCGGCACGGTGACGCCGCGATAGCTCCAGCCCTCGACCCGGCCATACGACAGGCGCAGCGAGAAGGTCGCGTCCGGATACTGGTTGGTGCCGTAGACGGCGAACCGGGCCTGGGCGACCTTTTCAGCCGCGCGGGCGGTCGGGGCGTTGACCTCGGCGGCCCAGCGCGCGCCGATCGCCGAGGCGGCGGCGTCATTGGCGATGATGAAGGCCAGCAGCGGATCGGCGGCGGCCATCTCTTCCGTGGTCATGGCCGCGGCCTGGGCGCGGAAGGCGGCGTTGCCCATCCGGGTGGTCGAGATCAGCCGGTCGGCCAGCGCTTCCGGGCTTTCACGGCCCAGCAGCGTCTTCACCTCCGGATGGTCGACCGTCAGATATTCGCGGGTCTTGGACAGCCAGTAGCGAAGGCGGATTTCCTCCATCTCCATCGAGATCGGCGTCTCTGCACCCACGGCGGCGACCATCCGCGCGCGCTGCGCCTCGGTCATTGCCGTATTCTTCGACGCCCGCACGATGCCGCGGGCCATCTGGTACAGGGTGGAGCCGCCGCCCGCCGACTGTTCCAGCTGGCGGAAGGGCAGGTACAGTTCCCGCGCCGTCCCCTGGATCTGCTCCAGTTCGCTCCACGGATCGCCGATGCGCGCGACGAGGGCTGGATCGGCCGCCACGCCCGCACGCAGCGCGGTCTCGGCGTCGCGCCGTGCGCCGAGGAACGCTGGGTCAAGCAGGGCCTGATGCTGGCCGTACTGGGCCTTGAAGCTGTTCTCGAGGCCGAAGATCGGATCGAAGGATGTGCGCTTGGCTTCGTCGCCGGTCAGCGAATACTCCAGCAGGCGGCCGCGCAGTTCCGAACTCTGGATCAGGGTCAGCGGCAGCTGCTGATCGCGCAGCCGCTCCAGCTGGCTCATGGTCAGCAGGCGCGAGGTCGAGCCGGGGTTGCCGGCCACGAAGACCGGGTCGCCTTCGGCCGGAGCGTTCGGGTTCCAGCGCAGGAAGCCGGGGCTCTCGACCGGACGGCCGTCCTCATAGGCGCGCAGGAAGCCGGCATCGAGGGCGTAGCGCGGGAAGTTGAAATTGTCGGGGTCCCCACCGAAGAAGGCCGCCTGGTTCTCGGGCGCGAACACCAGCCGCACGTCGTCATAGCGGCGGAATTTGTACATGGCGTAGCGACCGCCGCGGTAGAAGCTGATCACCTGGCAGTTGAACTTCGGATCGCCGGCGCAGGCTTCGGTCTGGATGGTATTGGTCACGGCCGTCCGGGCGGCGTTGAAGGCGGCGCCTTCCAGGCCGGCGCCGGCGGCCAGCACCCGGTCGGTCACATCGACGATGTCGACCAGCACTTCAGCGGTCTGGCCGGGGCAGCGCTTCTCTTCCTCGCGGTTGGCGGTCAGGAAGCCGTTCTTCACATAGTCCTGCTCGGGCGAGGACAGCTCCTGGGCGCAGCCGACGACGCAGTGCCAGTTGGTCAGGATCAGGCCCTGGTCCGAAACGAACGAGGCCGAGCAGCCCTGGATGCGAACGGCGGCGTTGCGGACCCGGTCCAGCCAGGCCTGATCGATCCGGGTGCCGTATTTGTCGTTCACCGTCTGGATGGGGAAGTTGTCGAACGTCCACATGCCTTCGTCGGCGCGGGCGGTGGAGGGCGTGGCCATCAGGGCCAGTACGCCGGCGACGGCGGCGATCGAGGCGGTCGCCGACATGGCGGCGCGGAGCGAACGAAGCAGCATTCTGCGAAATCTCCCAAGGGGTCGGCGGACGTCGCCGACCGTTGCAATCTGCATAGACACGATGAACGAGGTCCGTCCATCACTACACGGGCGGCCTTGCGCAAGCGTAACCGTGATCGCCTTACCCCGATTTAACTTGGCCCCGCTGCCTTGCATCGTCAGATAGCGGTCAACGTCAGGGGTCTTTCCGTTTCCATGTCGCTTGCACTTTCAACCCTCCTCTATGAGTGGCGGCGCTACATGGCCGCCGTCATGGCCCTGGCCCTGTCCGGCCTGCTGGTCCTCGCCATGACCGGCGTCTTCATCGGCATCGGCAAGGGCTTCACCGCCACCATCGAGCGGTCCAGCGCCGACATCATCATCATGCAGCCGGGCGCCACCAGCCTGATGGGCGGGCCCTCGGGCGTGCCGCGCCGCTTCATTCCCCTGGCCTACCGCAATCCGCAGGTCATCGAGGTCCAGCCGCTGGACGGCGCCGGCGGCTCCTTCCAGTCGGTCAAGAACGTCGACCCGACCATGTCCCAGGCCGAGCGGGCCCGGCAGGGCGCGCCGAAGCAGGAATTCGTCCAGGCCAGCATCATCGACACCACGCCCGGCGCCGTCACCATCCCGACCGACTACTCCCAGGATCTGGTCGACGCCCTGCGCCAGCCCTACACGATCGCCATCGACGAGACGGCCGTGACCAAACTGGGCGTCAGGCTCGGGGACAAGGCCCTCTACAACGGCCAGACCGTAACGGTGGTCGGCATCACCCGCGGCTATCCCAACATGATGCAGGCCAACATCGTCATGTCCCGCGATACGCTGCGGATGCTGGGTCAGGCTGACACCGGTCCGCGCGTCGGACCGCTGATGATCAAGCTGCGCGATCCGGCCCAGGCCCAGCTCGTCGCCGCCCAGCTGAACGCCCTCGGTGACGGCCAGTGGAAGGCCTGGACGCGTCAGGAACTGGCCGACGCCAACGCCGGCGCCATGTTCGAGGAAGGCATCCTCGTCATCATCATCGGCGGCTGCGTGGTGCTGGGCACCATCATCGGCGTGGCCATCACCTGGCAGACCCTGCGCGGCGCCATCATGGCCAATATCAAGGAGTTCGCCTCGCTGCGGGCCCTTGGCGTCGGCATGGGCTCGCTGAACCGCATCGTCATGGAGCTCAGCTTCTGGGTCGGTCTCGTCGGCGTCGCCGCCGCCATCGGCCTGACCCTGCTGGTCCAGATGTTCGCCATGGCCAACGCCGTGATCATCGCCCTGCCGCCGGTCCTGCTGATCATCGTCGGTGGCGGGCTCGTCCTCATCGCCGTCGTGTCCGGCGCGCTGTCCCTCGGCATCCTCAAGAACAGCCAGCCCGCGGATCTGCTGCGATGACCGCTCACACCACCGCGCACGGAAAACACGGCGACTTCGCCATCGAGGCCAAGGGCCTGGTCAAGCGGTTCAAGTCCGGCAAGGCCTTCATCGAGGTGCTGAAGGGCGTGGATTTCGACGCCCGTCACGGCGATCTGACCATGGTCATGGGCCCGTCCGGCTCGGGCAAGTCGACCCTGATCGCCGCCCTGTCCGGCCTGCTGCGCCCTGAAGAGGGCCGGGTCGACACCCTCGACGTCGACGACCTGTGGAAGCTGTCGTCGGGCAAGATCGACAAATTCCGCCTCGACCACTGCGGCTTCATCTTCCAGGGCTTCAACCTGTTTCCCGCGCTCACCGCCCTGCAACAGGTCGAGGTGGTGCTGAAATTCCAGGGCCTGTCCAAGAGCGACGCCAAACGTCAGGCGACCGCCACGCTGGAGGAAGTCGGGCTCGGCAAGCGTCTGAACCAGCGCCCCTCGGCCCTGTCCGGCGGTGAGAAGCAGCGCGTCGCCATCGCCCGCTGCCTGGCCAAGAACCCGCAGATCCTGTTCGCCGACGAACCGACCTCCGCCCTCGACGGCGAGAACGGCCAGATCGTCATCCGGCTGCTGCGCCGCGCCGCCACCGAACACGGCGCCGCCGTCATCTGCGTGACCCACGATCCTCGCCTCGAGGAATGGGCCGACCGCGTCATCAAGATCGAAGACGGCGTGATCATCTCCGACGAACGCCGCACCCCCAATCCCGACGCCACGCTCGCGTCGCACTGAACCGCCTCAGGAACTTCGCCATGCCCGCCTTCCTCAAGAACAAATGGCTCTGGATCGGCCTGCTTCCGATCGTCGTCGTCGTCGCCGGCTTCATGTTCATGCAGGGGCAGGGCAAGGCGAAGAAGGCCGAGGAAGAGAAGGCCGCGGCCACGCGCGTCGAAAGCCCCTATGCGGCCATCGCCAATGGCAAGGTCGATGTCGAGGGCGGCATCATCCAGATCGCGGCCCGGCGCGGCGGCGTCGTCCGTGAAGTGCTGGTGCAGGAAGGCGACCGCGTCGTCGCCGGCCAGATCCTCGCCCGCCAGGAAGACGACGAGCCCCGTCTGGCCCTGCAGAGCGCCAATGCCGACGTCGCCCAGGCCGAGAGCCAGCTGCGCCTGATCCAGGTCGACATCCGCACGGCCCAGCGCGAATACGACCGCCTCGCCCAGCTGGTCGCCACCAATTTCGTCGCCGCCCAGCGCATGGATCAGGCCCGCGACGCCATCGCCCAGGCCCAGGCCCGGCTCGCCTCGCAGCAGGCCGCCGTCCAGACCGCC
>VFBG01000272.1 GCA_006515835.1 bacterium
CTGGGCCGACCCGCCGAAGGCAAGAAACTCTTCGACGAACTGTTGGAGGCCCAGCAGCGCGGCTCGGAGATCCTGGCGGCCATCGGCGGCGTACTCCGCGAAGTCGGCGACGTCTCCGGCGCCCGGGCCTTGCTCGAAGAGGCGCACCGCAAGGAAACGGACCCGACCAAGAAATTCGGGCTGGCGCTCATGCGCTCGCTGATGTGGACCGACCTCGATGACGAGATCGCCTGGCTGGGGCTGGCTAACCCGGCGGAAAGCGCGGTCAAGGCCTCGCTGGCGTCCGCCCGCGGGAACAAGTCGCTGCAGGAAGGCAAGGACCAGGAAGCGGCCACCCAGTTCCGCGAGGCCATCGCCACCTACAGCCAGATGCCCGAGAACGCGTCCACGTTGAACAACGGCGCCCTGGTGTATTTTGCCCTCTACCGGGTGACCCACGACCCAAAACAGTTCGCCCAGGGAACGGAAATGCTCGACAGGGCGGTCGCCCTCCGTTCCAGTGACAGCATCCTCCTGTCGAACGCCGCATCGGTGACCCTGGAAACGGCGACGGCCGACCTGATCGGCCCGGCGTTCGACCTGAAGGCCCTGCAGCGCCGGGCCAGTTTTGACCTGTTGCAGTACCTCTGCACCGACGCGGCGGCCAAGGAAAAGCTCGTCGAGCGGCTCCGCAAGCACCCCGGCATCGCCAAGGCACGCGCCTATTACGAGAAACTCCTGGTCCTTGCGCCCAAACGCCCCGAATCCTATGCCGTGTTGGCGGGACTTTACGAACACACCAACGACCTCAAGGGGCTACGCGACCTACGCGACAAACTGGCCCAGGCCGAGCTGGACCTCGGCGACAGGAAACGGGACGTGCTGGATTTCCAGGCGGGCAAGAGAGACGACAAATACCGTGCCGACTACCTGCCGCTGTTGGCCCGCGAGGAAGGCGTGGTCAAGGCTACGCGCGACCAACGCGGCCTGACGTTCGCCGTGGCGGCGGGAAGCCTGGCGCATTCCAAACTCAATGCCGCCCTGTTCCTGCCCGAAACCGACGCCGACGAGGTCGTCGCCCTAGCCCGAGAGGCGTACGCGGCTGCTCCGTCGGAGGGCACTCTGTTCCTGCACATTACGGCGCTGTGCTTCCGCGCCCACCG
>VFBG01000273.1 GCA_006515835.1 bacterium
AAGGTCAACTTCAAGAAGCCGATCGTGGCCTTCATTGCCGGCCAGACCGCGCCTGAAGGACGCCGCATGGGCCACGCCGGCGCCATCATCGCCGGGGGCAAGGGCACCGCGGCCGAGAAGATGGCCGCCCTCACCGCCGCTGGCGTCCGCGTCGTCAAGAGCCCAGCCGACATGGGCCAGGCGCTTATTGAGGTCATGAAGTAGGGCTGGTGGGGCGGGTAGGGCGGGTAACTCCCTCCAACCAGCCCTACCAGCCTTACCCGCCCTCGGCTATACTGCGCGCTGTGACTTGGGCGGCGCGGAACTTTACGTCCTTTACCACCGGCGGCTTTACGGCCGCCAGGGGAGGCGTGTAGGTCCGGACGTAAGTCGCAGGAGTTCACAAGGACCTGAACCGCCGCCCCAGTTGACGCTGGGGCGGCGGTTTTCGTTTTCGGGAGCGTAGCGGCGGGTCTTCAGACCCGCCTTTGGGGAAAGAGGGCGTGATGACCGGTCAGGATTTGGCGCAGCTTCGGAAGGGCCTCGATGACATCGATGCCGTACTGGTGTCGGCGCTCGGCGAGCGGGCGCGGCTCGCCCGAGATATTGCCCGCGTGAAAGCGGACGGCGACGGACCTGTGCGGGACGCCGATCGCGAGACGGCCCTGCTGCAGCACCGCTCGGCGGTGGGCGAGCGGCTGGGGCTGG
Source organism: bacterium (assembly GCA_006515835.1). Lineage (GTDB taxonomy): Bacteria > Pseudomonadota > Alphaproteobacteria > Caulobacterales > Caulobacteraceae > Brevundimonas. The sequence continues at coordinate 688 of VFBG01000273.1, forward strand.
ATCCGGCATTTGTCCGCCGCATCTTCCGCGAGATTCTGGACGACTCGGTGCGGCGCCAGCACGACGAGCTGCACGCGGCGCCCGATGCCGCCCAGACCGAATTGCGGGTGGCCTTTCAGGGCACCGAAGGCGCTTACGGCCACCAGGCCGCGCTGCAACACTTCGGCGTCACGAGCCGCAACGTGGGTCTCAAGGCCTATCCCACCTTCCGGGAAATGCTCGACGCGGTCATCGAGGGGCACGTCGACCGCGGCATGCTGCCGATTGAGAACACCACGGCCGGCTCGGTCTACGAGGCCTACGACCTGCTGCTGCGCTACAACCTGTCGCTCGTGGGCGAGGAGATCGTCGACGTGCGCCACTGCCTGCTCGGCGTGGCCGACGTCGCGCTCGAATCGATTCGCCGCATTCACTCGCATCCCCAGGCCCTGTCGCAGTGCAGCGAGTTTCTGGC
>VFBG01000274.1 GCA_006515835.1 bacterium
TTCTCGATGAGCACGTTGCGCTCGTAGCCGTTGCTTTCACCGAAGCGGACCACGTCGAGCCAATGGCGGCCCCAGTGCTCGCCGTACTGCGGGGAAGCCAGCAGCCGCTCGACCAGTTTTTCGTAGGCATCCACGCTCTGGTCCTGGACGAAAGCTTCGACCTCGGCCGGCGAGGGCGGCAGACCAATCACGTCATAAGTCAGCCGCCGAATCAGCGTCCGGCGGTCGGCGGGGCCATTGGGACGCAGTCTTTTTTCATGCAACTTGGCAAACACGAAGCGGTCGATGGGATGTCTGGCCCAGGCTGCGGGCATGCCGGTGGGCGCGGGAGGCTCGACCTTGGCCAGCGGTTGCAAGGACCACCAGGAACCATTGGCCCGGGCCTTTTCCTGAAGGACCACCGTCTCCGGCCAGACGGCCCCGCCAGCGATCCAGCGGCGCAAGACCTCGACTTCGCTGGCGGAAAGCGGCTTGCCTTCCTTGGGCATGCGCGGCCGGCTGCCGTTGGCGCGCGGACTTACCAGCTTGAGCAACGGGCTGTCGTCCGGTTTGCCGGGGACGATCTGGCCGCTCTCCTTCAGGTCGGCCAGGGTGGCCAGCGACAGTTCTCCCTTCTGGTTGTTCGGCTGGTGACAGCGAATGCAATGCTGCTCCAGGATCGGCGCGACCTCACGGGCGAAATCCGGCGGAGCGGCAACGGCAACCGCCGGACAGGCCAGCACGAGGGGCAGAATCAGGCGGGTCATGAGGTAGTGCCCTCCGAAGCGGGACGGGCGTAGTGCAGGTAAGACCGCCAGCTGGTGATATGGGCGATGGCCGCTTTCTCGGCCCGGCTGGGGTCGCCGGAGGTCACCGCCGCGAGCAGACGCCGGTGCGATTTCACCGCCAGCTCGCGAGGTTCGACCGCGAGGTCCGTATCGCGAAACGCCGCCGCCAGCCAGAACTCGAACACGGAGCGGACGGTCAGCCAAGCTGCCAGCAAACGGTCGTTGCCGGCCGCTCGGACGATCAGTTCGTGAAAGGCGACGTCTCGCCGGGTCAGCTCGCGATAGGTGACCGCGACGGATTGCAAGCCAACGTTTTCGGTGAGAGCCGCCTTGAGGCCGTTCCCCCCGCGCGTCGCGGCCAGCCGGGC
>VFBG01000275.1 GCA_006515835.1 bacterium
CGGACATCAGCCCGCCGGCGGCGCCGCCAGCACCCAGGCCGGGGTCGTGGAAGGACCGCTCGCCCCTCGGCTGACGCGGCGACTGGCCCGCTCGCTGGCCGTCCGGCCACCGGTCCGGCTCCAGTTGCCGCTGGCGCCAGCGCCCGTCCGTCGCTATCCTGTGCGCACATTTTTTGATGGATCGTGTGCCGGCAAGTTGGCCGGCAGGCGTTCGATCAGCCTGCCGCGAGGCGTTTCCGCGGAAGCGTGACTTGGCCGGCCCCCTGCGGGCCTCCGATCACAAACAGAAGGACAGCAAAGAATGCGTAGCAGTGGAACCGTCAAGTGGTTCAACGAGAGCAAGGGCTTCGGCTTCATCGCTCTCGAGTCCGGTGGCAAGGATTGCTTTGTCCACCAGTCGGCCATCAAGGCCGAAGGCTTCAGGACCCTCGCCGAGGGCGATCGCGTCGAGTTCGACGTGGTCGAGGGTGCCAAGGGACCCGCCGCCGCGAACGTCACCAAGCTGGCCTAGACACAGCCGACTTTCGCGTGATCGCGGGGTCGCTCCGGGAAACCGGGGCGGCCCCGCGGTGCTTTCCGGCGCGACCACGGGTTTTCGGGACAGACTCCCTTGCGGTCAGACGCAAGGAGGATGACGAGCCGCACCGCGTTGCTGGCACCGGCGGTCCTGGCGTCCTATGCTGCCCGGCATCGAGGAGAACTCCATGAGCGACACGACGATCCAGGTCACGGTCAATGGCCCCCTGCGCGTGACCGGCGCTTTCGGCATCTCCGACGGCACGGGCGCCATGTTCGATCTTGCCGGGCGCAGCACGATTTCTCTCTGCCGCTGCGGGCATTCCCTGAACAAGCCGTTCTGCGACGGCGCCCACAACATGGCGGCCTTCAAGTCCGACGAGAAGGCACGCGTCCTGCCGCCGCCCAAGTCCAGGGCCTGACGGCCTCACGCGACGCCGCGGCCGCCCGCCGGGGCGCAAGGCTGGACGCCGCAGTCCTGATCGGCCGAAGGGCGGCGAGAACAGGCCGAAGAACGCCGGGCGCGCCAAGAACTCGATGAGCCCGCCTTGGAACGCTCGTCGATCATGGAGAACCAAGCAGGACTCGACCTCGTGCTGCCAAGACTTC
>VFBG01000129.1 GCA_006515835.1 bacterium
GGCGCGGCCGCGCGGGGTTTCGCCAGACCACGCGCCTGCGGCGCAGCGGGCGGGTCGACCGCGGCGGCGCCCGGCGTGACCCTCGGTGCCTTTTTCGGTTTGGCCGGCGTGACCGATCCGGCGACGCGGGCCCAGATTCGGCGGTCGTCGGGGCTCAGGTCGTCGCGGCGGCTCATGTTGTGCCGGGGGCGTTCCCGTCGACGTCCTCGTCCGAGCCGACGTCCTGCGGCCCGGGCGCCTGGACCAGCAGGTCGCCCGGCTGGCAGTTCAGCTCGCGGCACAGGGCGTCCAGCGTCGTGAACCGGATCGCCCGCGCCTTGCCGGTCTTGAGGATCGACAGGTTTGCCAGTGTCACACCGACGCGGTCGGCCAGCTCGGTCAGCGACATGCGCCGTTCGAGGAGGATGCGGTCGAGCTGTACGCGGATGGCCATGGGAGCTCTCTATCTCGTGGCGCGTGAGGGGTCGACCCGGAGGGCGGCGCGAAGCGCCAAAACGGCGGAGCCTTTTGAGCACACGGCCATGTCAGATAGTCAGTTCAGATTCGCGGCGCAGGCGCGCGCCCTCGCGGAACACTTCGGCCAGGACGAAGACGACCAGAACCGAGAATGCCGGCGTGACCAGGTCGAACAGGCTGGGCGGCTCCAGCGCGCCGCGCACCAGCCGCGACACCAGGGTCTGGCCGATCCAGGCGCCCCCGGTCACCGTGGCCAGGGTCAGGCCGATCTGCTTCAGCCGGCTGACATTGGCGGGCTGGAAGGGATCGCCGATGCGCAAGGAATAGACGATGCGGCGCAGGTGGCGAAGGATCAGGGTGAAACCGGCGAAATAGCCGGCGAAGGCACCAACGCCGAACAGGAAATAGGCGCGCGGCACGGGCACGCTGGTGCCGCCGTCGTCCGAGGTCGCGATCAGATCCAGCGGACCCATCGGAACAAAGGCGATGAAGAGAAAGATGAGGACGGCGGCGCAGGTCAGCAGCGCCAGGATCCAGAAGGCGGCCCCGAGGGCGACGCCGAGCAGGCTGGACATGGATCCGGGACCGAGGGCCGGCAGGGCCGGGGTCCGGACGAAAGGCACGCGGATCCCGATCGAAAGCGATTTCGGGAAGCGCATGGGTCGACCTCTCTGTTAGCGGGCCGGTCGGCGGGGCGACGATGCCGCGCGGGGTCCGGCGAACCCGCACGCGGTCTTATTCTTCGCGATTGTCATGCCGATCGTCAAAGCTCCTGTGAGACTTTGTTTTGCTGGCCTGTCGCCCTTCGGGCTGGTTGAGGCCATGTGGTCTGGTCGCCGTTCTGGCCGGTGTGGCCAGAGCGGGATCAGAAAGCCTGGATCAGGGTGGTGATCAGGGCGGTCGGCAGGGCGGCGAGCAGGAAGGCGTTGAGGATGCCGTGGCCGACCTTCTCGATGAAAGCGTTCATGGTGTTCATAGTCGTTCTCCGTTGGTCCTGAGTGAGGATGTTTTCACCCTCGTTATGTTATTCCGCTGCATCGATCTTGCCGGTTTCGGCTCGTTCGGGGAACGTCGCGGCGTCCGTCCTTGAAGGCATAGATAGGCCGTGCTCTGAGAGAAAGCACGTTACATATCGTTTAACGATATTAAACTTTGGCAATAGATTGTTGCGGAGCGCGTGATCGAGATGAATCTGAAGTTAATCAAGGGGATGCGGCTGGTCGTGGCGACCCACAATCCCGGCAAGGCCGTCGAGATCGACGCACTTCTGGACGGACATTACGTGGTCGTTACCGCTGCGAGCCTGAATCTGCCCGAACCCGATGAGACAGAGACCACATTCGTCGGCAACGCCCTGCTCAAGGCCCGCCATGCCGCCGACCGATCGGGCGAGGTCGCCCTCGCTGACGACTCCGGCCTGTCGGTCGCGGCGCTGGACGGCGCGCCCGGCATCTTCTCCGCCCGCTGGGCCGGCCCGGACAAGGATTTCGCCTTCGCCATGCGCCGCGTCGAGGAGCGGCTGGAGGAGACGGGATCACGCGACCGCCGCGCCTGGTTCACCTCCGCCCTCGCCGTGGCCTGGCCCGACGGCCCGGCCGTGGTGGTCGAGGGCCGCGTCGACGGCCAGCTAACCTTCCCCCCGCGCGGCGACCGCGGCTTCGGCTATGACCCCATCTTCATCCCCGACGGCCAGACCCAGACCTTCGGCGAACTGGATCCGGTCCTGAAGGACAGCATCAGCCACCGGGCGGTGGCGTTCGAGAAGCTGAAGGCGGCTTTGATGGAGTGAGTGGCGAGTGGTTAGTGGTTAGTGATCTCTGCTCCTCTGGCTGCGGAAGGGCGGCGCTGTCCCCGCCGACACACCGCCACCGGCCAGCCACTAACCACTAGCCACTAGCCACTTCTCATGCTCCCCGTCCCGGATCCCGGCGCCGACCTCGCCCTCTACGTCCACTGGCCCTACTGCGCCCGGATCTGCCCGTATTGCGACTTCAACGTCGTGCGCGACCGGGGCCGGGTCGAGGAACAGACTGCCCTGGTCGGGGCCATCCTCGCCGACATGGAGGCGCAAGGCACCCTGGCCGGACCACGCCGGCTGGCCTCGATCTTCTTCGGCGGCGGTACGCCCTCGCTGATGGCCCCCGAGGCGGTGTCCGCCGTCATCGACCGCGCCCGGACCCTGTTCCCGCCGCGCGGCCCGATCGAGATCACGCTCGAGGCCAATCCTACCGACGCCGAGGCCGCCCGTTTCACGGCCCTGTCCGACGCCGGGATCAACCGCCTGTCGATGGGGGTACAGGCGCTGGACGACGCCGCGCTCGCCTTCCTCGGCCGCAACCATTCCGCGGACGAGGCCCGCCGCGCCGTCGCCGTCGCCGCCCGCGCCTTCCCGCGCCTGTCGATCGACCTGATCTATGCGAGACCCGATCAGACCGTCGCCGGCTGGGCCGCCGAACTGACCGGGGCCATCGACATGGGCTTCGAACACGTCTCGCCCTACCAGCTGACCATCGAACCCACGACCGCCTTCGGCCGCGCCGTGGCCCGCGGCGCCTGGACTCCGCCCGACGAGGACCGCTCCGCCGCCCTTTATGAGGCCACCCAGACCGTCCTCGAGGCCGCCGGCTTCGAGGCCTACGAAGTCTCCAACCACGCGCGTGGCGAGGCGGCCCGTTCGGCCCACAATCTCCACGTCTGGCGCGGCGGCGACTATCTGGGCCTCGGCCCGGGCGCGCACGGGCGGCTGACGCTCGAGGGGTCGCGCACAGCGACCGTCGCCCACAAGGGGATCGGCGCCTATGTCGCCGGCGTCGCGGCCGGTGCCCCGTGGAGCGAGCGGGACACCCAGTCCCCGCGCGACGCCGCGGAGGAGAAGGTCCTGCTGGGCCTGCGCACGGTTGAGGGTGTGGCCCTGACCGATCTGGCCTTGCTGGGTCGCCCCGAAGCCAATGAGCCGCTGGCAGGGTTGATCGCGGACGGGTTTCTGGCCGTGCAAGCGGGCCGGGTCAGGGCGACGCCCGCCGGACGCCCGGTGCTCGACGGGGTGCTGAGGGCCCTGCTGACCTGAGGCGCGCGGCTTGGCTCAGTCCCGGATGAAATGGGGCACGAACCGCGAGGTGTTGCGGGTGATCCGGCCCGTATCCTCGCGCAGGGCGATCCCGCTGCCTTCGCCATAACCCGCGTCCAGCCCCTCTTCGCGCAAGGTGCCTTCGACGATCGAGATATTGGCGCCCTCGCGCGAAAACAGCGGCTTGCGCACATAGGCGTCGCCGAGGCTCGCATGCGCCGGATCGCTCTCGAAGAAGGACGCCAGCAGATTGGGGTGTCCCGCATGCCGCTCCCACAACAACGGCAGCAGTCCCTTGTTCGACAGCAGGGCCTTCCACGCCGGCTCCAGCACCGTCACCTCCGCCTTCGGCAGCGGCTCGGCGTAGTCGTCGCGCAGCATCTGCTCCCACGGATAGAGTTTGAACATGGCCTGGATCAGCCAGTTCTCGTCGTCGACGAAGCGGCCGTCGGCGTTGAGGCCGATCTGGTCGATGGCGACGAATTTGGGGTCCAGCCCGGCCTGCCGCGCCAGATCCTCGAGGAAGCGCACCGTCTGCCGGTCCTCGACGAACTCCGGGTCCGACGAGAAATGCACGAAGCCGCCCTCGGGGAAGATCGCGCGGAAGCGGCCGACCAGCTTTTCGTACAGGCTGTTGAACTGGTCAGCGTCGGGCGGCAGCACGCCGCTGGCGATGCCGTCCTCCAGCCACAGCCACTGGAACACCGCCGTCTCGAACACGCTGGTCGGGGTGTCGGCATTGTACTCGTACAGCTTGGCCGGCCCCGTCCCGTCATAGGCGAAGTCGAACCGGCCATAGAGCGACGGCTCGCGCCGCTTCCAGCTGTCGGCGACATAGTCGCGAGAGGCCTCCGGGATCTCGAGCAGCGACATCAGCCGCTCCGACCCCGCCGCCTCGTCGACGAGGTCGAGACACATCTGGTGCAACTCGGCCGTCGGCGCCTCCAGCCCGTCCTCGACCTCGGTCAGGGACAGGGCATAGGCGGCGCTTTCATCCCAGTACCGCTCGCCGGAATCGTGGTGCCAGGTGAAGCCGACAGCCTCGGCCCGCGCCTGCCAGTCGGGGCGCGGAACCAGCGACAGACGTTCCATGCTGCCTCAGGCCGGGTCTTTTGAGGCGGGAACCGACGTCTCGATCAGCGGCGTGACCACCTTGATCTCCTGCGCCGTCAGGCGGGCCAGGACGTCGTCGGCCGAGGCGTGGCCCGGCAGAATGCCGGCATCGCGCAGCTTGGCGTCGAGGTCGGCGCCGGAACGCTTGTCCTCCAGCTCCTGACCGACGCGCAGACGCTCTTCCTGGACAGCCTGGCGTTGCTTGATGCGCTGCAGGCTGTCGGCGGCCGAGCCGATGCGCGAATGGGCCCCCTGCGACTGCAGGGCGACCGAGGTCTGGGCCTTCTGCACCGAGTCATTGACCTTCACGATGTCGATCTCGCGCCGCAGCGTCTCGATCTTCTGGTCGGTGGTCGAGATGGCGGTGCGCAGGCGGGCCTCCGCCTCCTTCATGCCCTCGATCATCGGGCCGCGCGTGCCGATCTCGGTCTCCAGCTCGGCGATCCGGCCGGCGACCTCGCGGGCCAGGTCTTCCTTGCCCTGCGACAGGGCGGCGCGGACCGAGCTTTCGTATTTGGCGATCTGGTCGCCGAAGCTCTTGAGTTCATTCTCGGCCATCCGGCGGCGCGCCACCAGACCGGCCAGGTCGTCGCGGGCCTTGCCCTGGGCGGTGTCGGCGTCGCGGATTTCCTGATCGAGGATCTTCAGCGCATTGGCGTCGACGACGGCCTGGCCGGCCTCGCGGGCGGTGCCGCGGAACAGGGCGGAGAGTTTGGCGAGCATGGACATGGTTTCTCTCCCGGATCAGGCGGCGTCGGCGCCGAAGGTTTCGCGCAGGTCGGTCGCGTCGATGGCGTTCTCGGCGAGGGTGCGCAGTTCGATCAATATGGTCTGAAGCGTCGTCTTGCACGACAGTTCGCCCATCAGTTCATAGACGTCCTCGTCGTTCACCGTGGTGATGGCGAAATTCGACAGCGGCACGATGCGCTGGGCCTTGAGCAGGAATTCATTGAAGGCGTGCCGGTCAGCCTGTTCGGCCACCGGCCACAGCAGCACCGAACAGACGATCTGGGCTCCGCCGACGCTGAGGTAGATCGGCAGGTCGCCGTATTCGTGCATGGTCGCCAGCAGGACCGGTTCGGCCCCTTCCAGCACACGGGTGGTCAGCTCGCCCTCGCGGACCAGTTCGGACGCGTCCAGCGCGGCCTTGATGGACGGGACGGTCCAGGCGGTTTCGATCACGGCGTCCATAAGGGGGCTTGCTCCAGAAGGATCGGTTGAAAGGCTTCGACGCGGGCGTCTGAGAATATCAGGACCGCGGGTGGACTCGGTGACGATGGCGTGAACCGCCGCCCTCACGTCGTCCCGGGCGGTGTTGGGAACCCAGAACTCCAGCTTGACCATGCCCGCCTCGCGACGGGCCTTACGCCACGCACGTATGCGTTCATTGGCCGGCGACAAGGAGGAAGAAGCAGGATTACGCATGTTTCATGTAACGCGTAACAGGTACACTTGACTTTGGCAAAGCCAGGCGCGAATTTCCACCCTGACGATCTGTTTATCACCGGATACTCGCGAGCGCTCTCGTGGAGGCGTAAGGGAGGCGAATGTTCAAGCGGCTTTTCGGACAGCGCGACGCCGGGCCGGTCAGCCAGCTGGCCATGGTGCGCAACATCACGGTCGGCCGCACCGTGGCTCTCGACCCGCTGGCCTGGCGCCGACTGGGCGACGAGACCCATTTCAGCCTCGACCGCGACGCGCTGGAGATCACCGCACAGGGCGTGATCCAGCTGGACGACGGCGCGTTCGTGCATCGCTTCTATACCGATGACCACGTCATGCTGCAGGCCATGAGCGACGACGCCGGGGGCGCAACGGCCTGGGACTTCACCCTGTTCACCCCGTGGTCCTCGGCCTATCCGCCCAATGACGGTGCCCGCCGGGCGTGGCAGGACCGCCTGTCCGAACCGGTGTTCAAGGGCGCGCCCGAGGGCCTGCCGGAATATCCCCGCTTCTGGTTCTCCGAGACCGACGCCCGCCAGCCGCCGGTGAAGTTGTGGGAGAGCGTCTACGACGACCGCGCCGCGACCGAACCGTATGCCAAAATCTACCAGACCTGCATGCTGTACGCGCGGGAGCTGGCCGGCGGCCGAGAACTGATGATCGCCCTCGAGCAGGAGCCCGAGGGCGGCGAAGCCACACATGAGATCATGATCGGCATTCCGCTGGACATGGCAGAATTCCGCGCCTGAGGCGCCTGGAGGGGTAGACGATGTTCGACTGGTTCGCATTTCAGACGGGGGCGACGGCCTTCCTCATCGCCTTCGTGGCGGCGATCGTCTTCTTCTCGGCGTTCAAATTCCTCTACCAGCTGGTCACGCCCTATCATGAGCGTGACCTCATCCGTCAGGGCAACTCGGCCGCCGCCATCGCCCTGGGCGGGGCCCTGATCGGCTATGTGTTGCCACTGGCCTCGGCGCTGTCGCACACCGTCAGCCTGCCGGAATTCGCGGCCTGGGCCTTGCTGGCGGGGGTGATCCAGATCGTTTCCTTCATCGTCGTCAGCCGGCTCGTCTACAAGGCGCTGGCCGCGCGCATCGAGGCCGGCGAGATGGCCGCGGGCATCTATCTGGCGTCCATCTCCATCGGCGTCGGCCTTCTCAACGCCGCCTGTATGACGGCCTGAGGCGCATCATGACCGACGATACCCTGCCCGAAACCATCACGATGCGGCGGCTCAAACGGTCGCGGACCCTGCAGGTCACCAGTCTGATGGCGACCGTCAGCTTCTCCATGGCCGCCTGCGGCTCGCCTCAACGCAGCATCCCCGTCGCCGAGCCGGACCCGGCTCTGGCCTATACCTCGCTCGTCGACTGCAAGGCGGCCAATGACGTCCCGGACGCCGAATGCGACACGGCCTGGGCTGAGGCCCAGCGCCAGGCCTCCGAGAACGCGCCCCGCTATGCGACCCGGGAAGAGTGCGAGGGACAGTGGGGTCCGGAACAGTGCCGACCGCAGAATAACAGCGGCGGCGGGTCCTTCTTCGGCCCGCTGGCGACCGGCTTCATCATCGGCCAGATGATGAACGGCGGCTATCGCGGCGGTGGGGCGCTGTATCGTGACCGGAACGATCAGTACTCGAACGGCTACGGCGGCGGCTATCTGTCCCGGGACTACCGGACAGGCCGCACCATCGCCAACCGCAACGACGTCGATGTCGCGCGCAAGGCTCCGGTCCGGGCCCAGAGCCGGACCGCTGTGGTCTCGCGCGGCGGGTTTGGCGGCGGCGGCCGCGGCTACGGCGGATAGGTCGGCCAGCCAACCCGTCGGCTGGCTCATGCCACCGACGGGTATTCCCGCCCCGTATCTTCCGTCCCTTCGCTGCCCCCGACCGTGTCTTTACGCCCCTGATCCGCCGCCCGGACCCCGCCCGTTTGCATGGCGCCGATCCCGGCCGTGATAAAATGCGTGAATCGGGACTGAAATCCCGCTGCCACGGTCTTTGACATCGCCATCTGAACGGTCCCGGCCCGCACGGACCCCGCGCCAGCCCGCGCAATTCCCGCTGGGCAGCGTTCGTCCGCCAGGGGCGACAAGCCGCCTGCCCTTGAGCCCGCAGCGCCCCTCGGGCACGGTCCCGCCGATGCCAGAATCCAAACCTGATCCGTCCGTCTTTCCGCCGACCGCCCCGCCGCCGCGCCTCGTCGCCTCGGGCCTCTATCTGGTGGCGACGCCGATCGGGAATCTGCGGGACATGACGCTGCGGGCGCTCGATGTTCTGGCCGCCGCCGACCTGGTGCTGGCCGAGGACACCCGCGTCACCGCCAAACTTCTGTCGGCCTACGGGCTGAAGGCGAAGCTGGAACGGTGCGACGACCATGCCTCGGCGCGGGCCGCGGAGGGCGCGATCGAGCGGCTCCGGGCGGGCGAGGTCGTCGCCCTCGTCTCCGACGCCGGCACGCCGATGGTCAATGACCCCGGCTTCGTCGTGGCCCGGGCGGTTATCGCCGCCGGCCTGCCGGTCCATCCCATCCCCGGCCCCTCCAGCCTGCTGGCGGCACTCTGCATCGCCGGCCTGCCCGCCGACCGGGTGCTGTTCGCCGGCTTCCTCCCCGCCAAATCGGGCGCCCGCCGCGCCGCGCTGGAAGAGGTCCGGACCGCCCGCCAGACGCTGGTCTTCTTCGA
>VFBG01000130.1 GCA_006515835.1 bacterium
GCTCGTGGAAGCCTTCGCCGACCAGGAAGGGTTCGCTGCGGGTGATGTACTCGTCCGGGGTGATCGAGCGGACAACGCCGGCACCCTGGGCGTTGAGGCCGGAGGGCATGAGGCGGGCGGTCGGATGGAACAGCGACCGGAAACGGTCCCAGTCGCGGGCCACGCCCCGGTCGCCGGAGATGACAGCATACAGGGCCGCAACGATCGTCTCGGGGGTCGCGACGTCGGCAGGGGCGGCGGTCGAGACGGGCGGCGGAGGCGGCGGGGTCTGGGCGGCTACAGGCGCGGCACAGGCCAGGGTGACGGCGGCCGCAAGGATGGAAAGGCGCATCGATCTTCTCCCGGAGCGGCAGACTATGGCTCGCCGGCCGAGGATGTATCAAGCGGGAAGCTCGGGCCCCGCACCTGTTCGGCATCCGGGCCCGGTCTGCCCAAATGCGGACGTGTTCCGCGGGCCTAGTTGTCGCGTATCGACGGTCGATGACCAAGGCGTGGGTGATTGAATGAGACGGCTCCTCCCGATCCTGACGGTTCTGATGGTCGCGCTGGCCACACCGGTCGCGGCCCAGACGGCCGTGGGCGTCAACGCGCTGGTCGAAAACAGCGTCCAGACCCGAAGCACCGGCGAGAGCGGCTGGCGGCCTTCGGTCATTGATGGGACAGTGCGTCAGGCGGACGCCATCGTCACCGGTGCCGACAGCCGGTTGCTGATCCGGCTGCGGGACCAGTCGGTGCTGACCGTCGGCGCGAATGCGGCCTTGAACGTGGATCGGTTCGTGATCGACACCGAGGCCGATCCGGCGGGGGTGCTGGTTTCCATGGTGCGGGGGGCCTTCCGCTTCGTCTCGGGCAGCCGGGGGGCGGAACCTGAGCGGGTGGCCTTCCGGACCCCGACCGCGACGATCGGGATCCGCGGCACGATCATCGAGGCCGCCGTAGGAGCAGACGCTCTTGAGCTGCTGGACGGGGAGGCGGGCACGCCGGTCCCGGGAGACGATCCGGACCAGACAGCCGTGATTGTGCTGGTCGAAGGCGAGATCGAGATCGAAGTTGACGGGGTGCGGCGCATCGTGCGCGAGCCCGGACAGGCGGTCTCTGTGCGCGGCCGGCGCCTATCCGAACCGTTCCGACTGTCCCCCGAGGCCGGGCAACGCCTGGCGGGCCGATTGCCGCCTCGCGAGCCGGGCGGACCGGGAGCCGGGCCGCGAGGGCAGGATCAGCAGGGACAAGGCCCGGAGCGGCCGGCGTCACAGGGTCAGCCTTCTCAGGGTCAGCCCGCCCGAGGGCAGGGTGCTCAAGGGGCGGGCCCGCAGGGACAGGGACAGGCACCGCAAGGCCAGACACCTCAAGGCCAGACTCCCCAAGGGGAGGCTCCCAAGGGAGAAACGCCCCCGAGACAGGGGCCTGAGGGTCGAGCGCCGCGCCGACAAGGAGACAGGGGCGCGACCTCGCGCCCAGGGTCCGACAGATCGGGCGGGTCGCCGGGGGCAGGAGCGGGGCAACGCCCCGGATAGACCGGCCGTCTCAGCCGGCGGCGGCACCCCGGCAGTCGATCCAGTTGAGCGCGGCGGTCATGCCCATCAGGGAGAAGTAGGCCTCGGCGGGGCCGTCGGCGGATTTGTAATCCCAGCGGGCAATACGTTGGCGGCGCAGGCCCGAGACCAGGGACCGGGTCAGGATCGGATCGCTGACGCGATACTCATTGGAGCCCGGCGAAGTCGGGGCCAGCCACGGGCCGGGGTCGACGGTCTGGCCGGGGGTGGTGAAACGCATGACGCCGGCCACGGGCATGGGGTCGGTCGCCGCCAGCTCGACCAGATAGTCGGCACCCGGGCTGGGGCGGGCCACGCGCAGCTGATGCCGCCAGGCGGCCTGACCAGCCGGGTCGGCAATGGCCACGACGGCGGAGCAATAGCCGTCGGGGCGGCAGGCCGCGAGCGTGTTGCCGAAATAGGCCCGGGTCTCGCCGAAACGCATGTGGGTCTCTGCGCCGCAGCGATCCGCTGCCTGGACAGCGCCAGCAGAGAGAAGGGCGGCGACCGCGGCGGTCGCGGCGAGGAGTCTGGACATCGGAGCTATCCCAAGCTTGACCATGGTTAACGGAGGCACGCCGTTCCGTGGGTGTCAATCACGCGCAACTTCAAGGGTTTCAGCGCTCGGGCGGGCGGTACTCATATTGGCCGAGACGGCGTGTGCCGCGGGCGAGGGCTGTGAGGACCGGCGGGCGGCTCAGCATCCGCCCCACGGCGAAGGTGAGGAAGATCGCGAAGAAGATCGGCAGGCGCATCACCATGGTGATCAGAAGGGCGCCGACGGCGACGGCGACCCAAAGGCCAATCTTCAGCGAGATCTGATCCGCCTTGTCGACCGGGGCATCCTCGTCGACAGGCGCGTCGGTCGCGGGACGGACCGTTCCGAACATGACGTCGATAAGTCCTTGCGGGCCTGAATTCTGGACCTGCTGCAGGGCGCCGAGGTTGACGAGGGGCGGAGGTGAGACAGGAAGCGGCGGCTCGTGGTCGGTGTGCTGGTGCAGGTCCAGCAGGGGGCTGGGCTGCATCAGGGCCTCGGGATCGAAGGCGACGGACTCGCCTTGCTCATCGAGGGTGAAGACCTGATCGTAGGGGATGCGGGCGAAGTCGATGGCGCGGGTGTCCTGGCCATAGGCGTCGCCGTGCAGGGCCAGCAGCCGGCCCTGACGCAGCTCGACCTGGAAGGCGATGGGGTCGGGCAGGTCGCCGACCATGGCGTGAACCGTGCCGAAGCGGCCGGTCGGCGTGGTCATAGGCGGGGGCCGTGACCGGTCGACGATCACTTCGCTGAACAGGCCCGAGCCCGTGTTGCGCCGGGTGCCGGGCAGGGACTCGGCGAACTGGCCGGCGAGGTCGGGCGCGACCTCCCGCAAGTCCCAGGCGAGGGCGTCGAGGATGTCGGATTCGAGGGAGGTGAAGCGGGACACGAGGGCAACCTTAGTCGTCTCCCGCTCCCGAGGGGAGAGGGAGACCGCGCTCAGGGGCGAAGCCGCTGTTCTGGCGCGGTCGGGTGAGGGCCCCGGTACGAGCTGACAGGGCACCGTAGCCCCTCACCCTTTGGCTGCTTCGCGCCGCCCTTCGGGTCGCGCAAGGACGACGCCGGAGACGGCGTCGTGCGCTCAAGCCCTCTCCCGCCGGGAGAGGGAAATCGTAGCAGGAGAGACCATGAAAGAGACCAAAACCGTCTCGGGCACGCCCGAGGCGCGCGCCGCCATGCATGAAATGATGGCGGCGTTCGAGGCGTTCAAAGGGGCCAATGACGCCCGGCTGGACGAGATCGAGCGGAAGAGCTCGGCGGATGCGCTGCTTGAGGAGAAGGTGGCGCGGATCGACCAGGCGGTCGGGGCGGCGCAGGCGCGGCTGGACCGGGTGGTGAGCGAGGGGAGGCGGCCGGGGATCGAGTCCGATGGCCGCCACCCCTCCACCGCTTCGCGGTCCCCCTCCCCATTGCATGGGGAGGAGACGAAGGCCGCGTTCGACGGCTACCTCAAGACCGGCGCCTCGTTCGGGCTGGAGTTGAAGGCGGGGCTTTCGACGGCGTCCAATTCGGCCGGCTATGTGGTGCCGGAGCAGACCGAGCGAGCGATCGAGCGGCGCCTGATGGCGGGGTCGCCGATGCGCGAGATCGCCACCGTGCGAACGGTCGGCGCGGGGGTGTTCAGGAAGCCGGTGTCGACAGCGGGTGTGGCCTCGGGCTGGGTTGCCGAGACGGCGGCCAGACCGGAGACGGACCCGGCGACGCTGGCGCTGCTGGAGTTCCCGTCGGCCGATCTGTACGCCAATCCGGCGGCGACCCAGTCGCTGCTGGACGACGCCCTGATCGATCTGGACGAATGGCTGGCGGCCGAGGTCGAGGACGCCTTCGCGGCGCAGGAGACGCAGGCCTTCGTCGCCGGCGACGGCGTCAACAAGCCGAAGGGCTTCCTCAGCTATCCGATCGTGGCCGACGCCAGCGCGGTGTGGGGCGAGATCGGTTATGTGGCGTCGGGCGCGGCGGGGGCGTTTTCCTCGACCAGCCCGACCGACCGGCTGATTGACCTGGTCTATGCGCCCAAGGCCCAGTACCGGCCGAACGGGCGGTTCGTGATGAACCGCAAGACGGTTTCGGCGGTGCGGAAGTTCAAGGACGCCGACGGCAACTACATCTGGCAGCCGGCGCAGCGGGCGGGCGAGACGGCGAGCCTGCTCGGCTATCGGGTGACCGAGATCGAGACCATGCCGGACATCGCCGCCAACAGCGCGGCCATCGCCTTCGGCGACTTCCAGCGCGGCTATCTGATCGTCGATCGCGCGGGGGTGCGGGTGCTGAGGGACCCGTATTCGGCCAAGCCCTATGTGCTGTTCTACACGACCAAACGCGTGGGTGGCGGGGTGCAGAACTTTGATGCCATCAAGGTGATGAAGTTCAGCGCGACGTAGTCGCGGAGGCATCAGGCAACAGGCAGCAGGCAACAGGGCAGGCGGCGGGATCGGTCCTGCTGCCTGTTCACTGATGCCTGTTGCCTCCCTTTCCAGACAATCGAGGTTCCCATGACCGCACCCGTCTCACTGGCGGAAGCGAAGCTGTTCCTGACGTTGACCTCGACCTCGCCGGCGCCGTTGCGGCTGGCGATCCTGATGCTGGCCCTGCGCGCCTATGAGCGCGGCGACCCCGAGATGCCGGTCGCGCCGGTGGAGGCCTGGATCGCGCCGTACCGCGTGGTGCGGCTGTGAAGGTGCTGGCCGAACTGCTGCAGGGCGTCGAAAGCGAGACGCCCTATGGCGGACGGGCCGTCAGCTGGGAGCCGCTGGGCTCGGCCTGGCTGAAGTTAGGTGCCCGGCGAAGGCGCGAGAAGAACGAACCCGGCGGCGCTCGGGTGGTCGAGGCGGTGACGGCGGAGACCCGTTCGGACGTTCGGCTGGAGTTGGGCCGGGTGCTGAGATTTGGCGGCGGCGACTGGCGGATTGTTTCGGGCGAGACGGTCGGCGGACGGGCGATCCTGAACCTGGAGCGGATCCGATGAGCGCGCATGAGCTGGCGCTGCAGAAGGCGCTGATCGCACATCTGACGGCGGATGCGGCGGTGCAGGTTCTGCTGGGGGCACCCGCGCGAATCTGGGATGCGGTGCCGAAGGACGCGGTCTTTCCCCACCTGTTGATCGGACGGTGCGAGAGCCGGCCCCTGGGCGCGGATGGGGGCGGGGTGGAGCAGGCGCTGACGCTGACAGTCGTGTCGCGCTTTCGCGGAACCGAGGAGGCAAAGGCGGTGATGTCGGCGGTGCGGGTCGCGCTGAACGATGCGGCGCTGGAGGCCGACGGAGTGCGTACGATCAGCCTCAGGGTGACGTTCGCCGATGTGTTCCCGAGCGCCGACGGGGCGCGAACATTTGCGGTGCTGCGGGTGCGGGCGGTGACGGAAGGGGTGTGATCACAACCGGGACATCACGGAATTGGTTGGGTCCTCGGCTCGGCCTGCGCGGGCTGGCGCCCGCTCCGTTGGCCGAGGATGACGAGGAGATTCGGAATGAGCGCACAACGGGGCAAGGACATGCTGCTGAAGATCGAGGGCGCGCCGGGCGTGTTCACGACGGTGGCGGGGCTGAGAGCGCGGACGATCTCGCTGAACGCCCGCACGGTTGATGCGACCGACGGCGACAGCGCCGGGCGGTGGCGTGAGTTGCTGGGAGGGGCGGGGGTGAAGTCGGCGGCGGTGGCCGGGCAGGGGATTTTCCGCGACGCGGCGTCGGATGCCCTGATCCGCGAAGCCTTCTTTTCCCAGTCTGCGAACGTGTGGCGGTTGATCGTGCCGGACTTCGGCGTGCTGGAGGGGCGGTTCCTGGTGGCGGCGCTGGAGTATGCGGGCGAGCACGAGGGAGAGGCGACGTTCGCGATCAGTCTGGCGAGCGCCGGTGAGATTTCCTTCGAGGCGTTGTGATGGCGGCAAATGGTGGGCGGGGCGAGGCGGTCGCCGTTCTGGCGGGGGCGGAGCGACGGCTTTGTCTGACGCTGGGGGCACTGGCGGAGATCGAGACAGGGCTGGGGCTGGAGGGGTTGTCCGGCCTGGCGGAGCGAATGCGGGCGCTGTCGGCGCGGGATCTGATGACGGTGTTGGCGGCGCTGCTCCGCGGCGGAGGCGAGCGGGCGTTGGCGGATGAGTTGGGCCGGGCGAGTGTCGATCCGCGGGAGGCGGCGGAGGCTGTGGCGAAGGCTTTCGCGGCAGCGGCCGGATGACGCCCTGGGGTGAGATGCTGCGGAGCGCAGCGCGACTGGGTGTGGCGCCGGATGCCTTCTGGCGGCTGTCGCTGCGGGAGTGGCGGATGCTGACGGCGCGCCCGGGAGGCGGAGCGCCGATGCGGCGCGATGATCTGATGCGGATGGCGGAGGTGTGGCCGGATGAGTGACCGTTCTGAACCGACCGCGCTGGACGGGGTGCCGCGCAAGGCGGCTGAAGCAGCGGCGGCGCTGGAGGCTTTGCGCGAGCCGGCGGCGCGGGCGGCGGCGTCGATCGAGGATGCCTTCGGTCGGGCGGGAGAGGGGCTGGTGCGGTCGCTGGCGCGGGCAGCGGCGGATGGGGAGATCAGCCTGGCCGAGCTGGCGCGGGCGGTGCTGGCGGCGGTGAATGCGGCATCGGGCGCAGGCGGCGGAGGCGGGCTGGGGC
>VFBG01000131.1 GCA_006515835.1 bacterium
CTCAAGGGTGCGGTCGACGACGCCGATCGGCCCGCGCCGGTCTTCATCCGGCAGGACGTCGCCCTCCCGCAACTGGACCGACAGCGACATGGAGCGTTCGGCCCGCTCGGAGATGACCGCCATGTTTTCCGGCGTCGGGTCGTCCCGCCAGCTTTCGGCGGCCCAGGCGATATCGCCGGCCAGACCGTCGGACAGGCGGGCGGTCACCGTCTGCCAGTGCATGTCGAAGAAGGCCCAGGTCACGGCCACCTGCATGACCAGCACCGGCAGGACGATGATCAGCAGCGACCGGCCCCACAGCGAGGTCGGCAGCCGCCGTTTCAGGAACCGCGGCCAGAGGCTGGCGGGAAGCAGCCTCATCGCAACATCAGTCCGGAGCCAGCATATAGCCGACGCCGCGCACCGTCTGGAGGTAGCGCGGGTTCTTGGGGTCCGCCTCCAGCTTGCGGCGCAGGCGGGTCACCTGCACGTCCACGGCGCGGCCGGTGATGTCGGCGGTGTCGGGCGAGAGGCTCATCCGCTCGACGGCCGAATGGGCGTGGATTGCCAGGGTCTTGAGCAGTTGCGCCTCAGCCTCGGTCAGGCGCTGCAGCTTGCCGTCGCGCATCAACTCCAGCCGTTCCATGTCGAACACGGCTGGTCCGAGCTTGATTTCGCGCGGGGTGAGCGGCTTGCCGCCGGTGCGGCGCAGGATGGCGTCGACGCGCAGGGCCAGTTCGCGCGGGTCGAACGGCTTTGACATATAATCATCGGCGCCGCGCGACAGACCCTCGATCCGGTCGTCCGGATCGCCACGCGCGGTCAGCAGCAGGACGGGTGTTTTCGAGGTCTCGGCCTTGGACCGGACCCAGGTGGTCAGGTCGAATCCGCTCTCGCCCGGCATCATGACGTCCAGCACCACCAGATCGAATTCGATCAACTCCATCAGACGCTTGGCGGCGGCGGCATGCGCTGCGCCGGTGACGCGATAGCCCTCGCGGGCGAGAAACTCCTTCAACAGTTCACGGATGCGGTCGTCGTCATCGACCACCAGCAGATGCCGGCCGGCACCCGCGCCGGCAATCGGGCCCGATCGGCCGTGGGAGCGGACGTCGCTCATGCCGAAGCCACCGGACTGTGCTTCCAGGCGTTGACCTGAGCGATTCCGGCGGCTCTAACCCGGTGATCAGCGCGGGAGACGTTATTCAATGGCCTTCGTTCCTATCGACGATCGTGACGGTTGGATCTGGATGGACGGCGATTTTGTGCCCTGGCGCGAAGCCCGGGTGCACGTTTTGACCCACGCTCTCCACTACGCTTCTTCGGTTTTTGAAGGCGAGCGGATGTACAATGGCCAGATCTTCAAATTGACGGAGCATACGAACCGCTTGTTCCGTTCGGCCGAGGTGCTCGACTTCCAGATTCCGTTCACGGTGGCGCAGATCAGCGACGCCTGCAAGGAAACCTGCGCCAGAAACGGCCTGACCGAGGCCTATGTGCGCCCACTGGCCTGGCGCGGCTCGGAACAGGTCAGCGTTCCCGCCCAGAACACCACCGTGCATGTGGCCATCGCCGTGTGGGACTGGCCGAGCTATTTCGACCCGGAAACCAAGCGGAAAGGCATTCGCCTGTGCTGGGCACCCTACAAGCGGCCGTCGCCGGAAACCGCCCCGACCGAGGCCAAGGCCGCGGGCCTCTACATGATCGGCACGATCAATCGCCATTACGCCGATGCGCGCGGATATGCCGACGCCATGCTGCTGGACTGGCGCGGCTATGTCGCCGAGGCGACCGGCGCCAATGTCTTCTTTGTGCAGGACGGCCGCCTGATCACCCCGCCCGCCGACGGGGCGATCCTGAACGGCATCACGCGGCAGACTGTTCTGGAGATGCTGGCGGCGCGCGGCCTTGAGGTCGAGGTGCGCCACATCCTGCCGGAGGAACTGGCCGGATTCAGCGAATGCTTCCTGTGCGGCACGGCGGCCGAGATCACCCCGGTGAGCGAGATCGGCGACGATCGCTTCACCCCGGGTGACCTCAGCCTCAGCCTGATGGACGAATACAGCCGGCTGGTCCGCGGGCAGCTCTGATTTCGTCTAGGCTGACGCAGGCTTCCGACGACGCACCGCCCACCAGACTGCGCCGCCGATGACGACGATCGGCAGCATCACCGAGCCGACGGTGATCAGGATCGCAAGCATGCCCATCGACAGGCCGAAGGCGTCGCCCAACGCACGGGCGACGGGCCGCGTCGCGCTGTCGGCCGCCATGACCCCGCCCTGGCGATAGTCGAGCGTCAGTCGCGCCGACTGGACCCGGTCGTTGAGCGCCCGCAGTTCGATCTGCTGGGCGTCATATTGCTGCTGCAGTTCCGCCAGGTCTCTTTCGATCTCGAGCCGCTGGGCCATGGTTCCGCCGGATCTCGCCTGGAGTTGGCGGATGCGGTCGGCGAGAGAGGCAGTGGTCTGCGCTCCTGTGGCGGCCGTATCGATGTCGCGCGTGACGTCCTCGCCATTGGTGACGGCCTCGTCGAGACGACCGCCGGCGTTTTGCGCGTCGAGGGCCAGGCCGCTGCGGAAGCGGTTGATCCATTCGGGCTGACCGCGCAGCTCCAGCCGGCCGCCGGGCTCGCGCGCCGCCCAGTCGGCCTGGGCCGAGATCACCTGGCAATAGCCGGGGCCGGCTGACACGCAGGCCAGTTCGTGCCGGCTCATCATCTCGGCGCCCCGATCGCGCGGCAGGGAGAGGGCGTAGCTGTAGGCGTAGGCGATCTGCGCCACCGGGGCGAGCGGGGCGGGCCGGGGGGCGACCATCCGCCCAGGCACGGCCGTATCGCGCGCGGGCGCTGCGGCGTCAGCAGGTGCCTCTGCCGCGGCTTCAGCGGCGGGGGCCGCTTCGGTCGGAGCCACTTCCGCCTTGTCACTCGCCGGCGAACATCCGGCCAATACGATCAGGCCGGCCGAGGCCAGCATCAGAGCCTTGCGCATCGTCATTCTCCCTGTCCCGTGTCGATCACGGTTTCGTGATGACGCGCGCGGATCGCGACGGATTCAGGGCTGGAAACAAGCGAAACGGCGGCTTGCCATAATAGTCTGCGTGGCGTTCAACGGGGCGGGGCTGGCGGGGAGCCGGCGGGGAATCACGTCCATGTTCAGTGTGCTGAACCTTCAGAGCCTGCTGGGGCTCGCGGTCATCGTGGCGGCCTGCTGGGGTCTGTCCGAAAACCGGAAGGCCTTTCCCTGGCGCCTGGCGTTGGGGGCGGTTGCGGTGCAGGCCGGTCTGGTGCTGGTGCTGTTCGGCATTCCGGGTTCCCAGGTCGTCCTGACCGCTATCACCGGCGCGGTGGACGGCCTGACCCGCGCCTCGGCCGTGGGTGCGCAGTTCGTGTTCGGCTACCTGGCCGGCGGCGATCAGCCCTATTCGGTCGAGAACCCGCCCGCCCTGTTCACCTTCGCTTTCAACGTTCTGCCGATGATTCTGGTGATCTCGGCCCTGTCGGCTCTGCTCTGGCACTGGAAGATCCTGAAGTGGATCACCCACGGCTTCGGCATCCTGTTCCAGCGCACCATGGGGCTTGGCGGGGCCTCGGCGCTGGCGGTTGCAGCCAACATCTTCCTTGGCATGGTCGAGAGCCCGATCGTCATCCGCGCCTATCTGGACAAGCTGACCCGGTCGGAGCTGTTCCTGATGATGGTGGTCGGCCTGGCCACCGTCGCCGGCTCAACCATGGTGGCCTATGCCGCCATCCTGGCGCCGGTGATGCAAAACGCCGCCGGCCATGTGCTGGTGGCCTCGATTGTCTCCGCCCCGGCAGGCGTCCTGCTGGCCCGTATCATGATCCCCGAGACCGCCGGCGAGGGCGGGGCGGGCGCCGACTACGCGTCTGCCCTGAAATACGACAGCGCCATCGACGCCATCGTCAAGGGTACCGCCGACGGCCTGATGGTCGTGCTGAATATCTCGGCGGTGCTGATCGTCTTTGTGGCCCTTATGGCCTTGATCAATGTCATGCTGGGTGGGTTCTGGCTGTTCGACGGCCCGGTGACGATCGAGCGCCTTCTGGGCTGGGTGTTCATGCCGGTGGCCTGGCTGTCCGGGGTCGAATGGGCCGAGTCCGGCAAGGCCGGCTGGCTGCTGGGCGTCAAACTGACCCAGACCGAGTTCAGGGCCTTCATCGAACTGGGCAATGTCCCCGCGGGCGAGATGAGTGAGCGGACCCGGATGCTGATGACCTACGCCCTGTGCGGCTTCGCCAACATCGGGTCGGTCGGCATTACGGTGACGGGCCTCAGCGTCCTGATGCCGGAACGGCGCGAGGAGGTGCTGGGCATGGTCTGGAAGGCGCTGTTCGCGGGCTTTCTGGCCACCCTGATGACGGCCGCCATTGTGGGTGCCATGCCCATGGCCATGTTCCGCTGAAGCCGGAGACCGACCGATGAAACTTTATACCTCCCACCGCGCGCCCAATCCGCGCCGGGTCCGCTGGGTGATGGCCGAGAAGGGGATCCAGGACGTCGAGGTGATTGAGGTCGACATCCTGACCGGAGAGCACAAGACGCCCGAATACCGCGCCCGCGTGGGCGTGCCGCACGTGCCGGCGCTGGAACTCGACGAGCCCAACCTGTTCGGCCTCGATGCACGGGAGCAGGCCGTGATCGAAATGTGGACCCGGCGTTGCGAATTCTATCTGGCCAATCCGATCATGCTGACCGTGCGTCACTCGCACCCGGCGCTGGCGGCGCTGGAGGCGGTCCAGATCCCGCAGCTGGCCGAGTACAATCGGGTCGCCGCCGAGAAATTCATGAAAACCCTGGACCGTCGGCTGGCCGACCATGAATTCCTTGCCGCGGACCGGTTCACGATCGCGGACGTCGTCGCCGTGGTCGGCCTGGATTTCGCGCGGCTGATCAAATACCGGCCGCCCGAGGAACTGACCCATCTGGCGCGCTGGCTTGAGGCCGGCCGGGCGCGGCCGGCGGCCGCGGCGGGCGCCTAGGGCGACATCGGTCTAGGCGCAATCAATCGGTCGGCCATTCCACTCGATGTCGGCGGTCATGGCCGCGGTGAGCGAGCGGCCTGTCCGGACCGCGCGCAGGCCGAAGATCGCGGCGTCGAGCAAGACACCCGGCCCCGGCGCCGGGTCGCCGGGCGCCGCCACTGTGTCTGAGCCCTGCTGTCTTTGGGCCAACCAGCCCGCGAGCCGTCCGTCCCGCAGCGCGATCGGCAGACCATGGAGCCAGAGGGCCGGGGAGAGGTGGCGTGTCGCCCCGGCCGGCTCCGCTTCGCCGGTCCCCATGAGCGCCCGCCCGAATTCTGCGCTGCGACCGAACAGGTGGACGCCG
>VFBG01000276.1 GCA_006515835.1 bacterium
CGCCGGGTGTCGGACTATTCGCTGGGCATGCGTCAGCGGCTGGGTTTGGCCCGCGCCATGCTGGGCGCGCCGCCGGTGTTGATCCTCGACGAACCCACCAACGGCCTCGACCCCGACGGCATCGCCGACATGCGGCGCTTTCTCAGGGATCTGCCGGCCCGAACCGGCGCCACGGTCCTGCTGTCCAGCCATCTGCTGGGCGAGATCGAGCAGATCGCCACCCATGTGGGGATCATCCATGACGGGCGGCTGGTGCTGGAGGGGGAGCTGGCGCGGATCAAGGCCGACCTCGCGCCCGAGATCGCCCTGCGGGTCGATGACCTCGGCCGCGCGACCGCCGTGCTCAAGCCCTTGGGTCTGGCCCTCGCGCCGACCGGGGACGGGCTGGTCGCGCGGCTGAGTCCCGGAGACGACCCGGACGCTGCCGTCCCGGCCATGACCCGCGCCCTGGTCGAGGCCGGCGTGGCCGTGTTCGCGATCGGCGCCCGCGCCCGCTCGCTGGAAGGAATCTACCGCGAGGCGTCCGCCCCCGCCCCCGTCACCCCGTCCCAGCCGGAGTTCGTCTGATGCTCGCCGTCCTGTCCGTGGAAATCCGCAAGCTGAACCGGTCGCTGGCCGTCCTGCTGGCCGTCGCCGCGCCGTCCCTGATCGCCATCTTCGCCTTCTTCAACCTGATGCGCGGCAAGACGCCCCAGCCGTGGGAGATGTGGATGGTCAGTTCGATCGGCATCTGGGCCTTCTTCATGCTGCCGATGAGCGTCACGGCCCTGACCGCCCTGGTCGCTCACATGGAGCACGGGCCGAAGTCTTGGGACCATCTGCGCAGCCTGCCCCTGCCGCGCTGGCGTCTCTATGCGGCCAAGGCGATCGTTGTGCTGGCCGTGGTCGCGATCATGAGCGCGGCGACCCTGCTGCTGACGTGGGGCGCGGTGACCCTGGCCACGACGCTGAAGCCGAACCTGACGCCGACCGGATCGCTCGATATCGCTCTCTACGCCACGACCATGGGCAAGGTCTTCCTCGCGGCGATCCTGATGGTCGCCATCCAGCTGTGGGCCGCCCTGCGCTTCGCCAGCTTCGTGCCGGCGCTGGTGCTGGGCATCGGCGGGACCCACCGCCCTTGGGCTGGGGTGCGGCCTTGGCCTGGTCGTGATGGCCCTCGCCGTCGCCCATCTGGCCCGGCGCGAGGTGCTCTAGTTGCCGGTGGCCGAGCGGTCCGGGGCGATTTCGGTCATGGCGGACTGGAGATAGTTCTGCTCGCCCAGCTGTTCGATCAGCTTGTGCTGGGCCTCGAGGAAGTCGATGTGCTCTTCCGTGTCGGCGAGTATCTCGGTCAGGATCTGGCGGCTGATGAAGTCGGACGCCGCCTCGCACTGGGCGATCCCGGCCAGCAGGGTGTCGCGCCCGCCCAGCTCCAGCGACAGGTCCGCGCCGAAGCATTCGAAGACGTTCTCGCCGATCTTCAGCTTGTGCAGATCCTGCAT
>VFBG01000132.1 GCA_006515835.1 bacterium
CGCCGTCCCGCACTGCATCGGTCCCCAGCAGACAGGAGTCCTGTTCGGCGCGGAAGACATCGACCAGCGCTCCGACCTCGAGCGGATCGACGTGCTGGGCGTAGAGGGGGATGCCGGCTTTTGCCAGGTCGGGCCCCAGCCGCTCATAGACCGCCTTCAGCCTTCGGATGGCGGTGAACAGGCCGAGGCCGCCGCCGCCCGCTGAGAGGAAGAGTTCGCGCATGGCCGCCGCCGTCTGGCGCGTGTCGTCCTTGATCAGGTCGTTCACGACGATGACAAGGGCGTTAGCGGCGTAGTCGAAAGGGCTTTCGACCTTCAGCGTCCGGGCCGGCTCGATTAGCCGGGCCGAGCCGGTCCGCAACCGGGCCATGTCGAAGGGGTCGTCCGCGTTCGGATCGGACAGGGTGGCGCTGGTCACCAGAACGCCGTGGGCCGGCATTATTACGGCGGCCTCGAGCGGCACCGTCGGATCGATCCAGTGACGGCGCAGGGCCACGTCCATGATGCGGCCGAACGCGGCCTCGGCCGACAGCCAATCGAGGAAGTCGGGGTCCGGCTCGTCCGACGACACCTCCAGCGCGGCCAGCATCGAGCGCCAGCCGGGCAGGGTCATGCGGGCGCGGCGGTCGAGGCCGCGCAGGGCACCCTCGATCCGGGCGCGTGAGGCTCCGTCCAGATCGGCGGCCTCGTCGTCGAGGATGTCTTCGAGGTGTCGCGACAGGGCCAGCAGCGGGGCCTCGACGGCGGCGAGCGCCTGGGCGGCCTCGCGCGCGGCCTCCAGCACCGGTTCGGTGACTGGGCGAAGCGAGCATTCCATGCCGAATTCGACGCCGCTGCCCGAGGCATTCTCCGATGTCCGTGCACGGAGCTGTTCCAGCGCGGCCAGCAGGAAGCGCTCGATCGGCCCGACCGGATTGACCTCCCCCGAGGCCGGGGCGATGCGGCCGGACACGCCCTCGCCGGGCAGTTGGGCGGCGGCGCGGACGGCGTCCTGAAGCGCCTTGGTCGCCGCCTCGTTGTCGGCGCACAGATCGCCCAGTCGTTGCTCCAGACCGCGCCCGCGACGGCCGCGACCTTCGGGTCCGCGCAGCCAGCGGCGCAGCTCGGCGGCCTCCTGACCCGACAGGCAGGCCGAGAAGGCGCTGTCGGCGGCGTCGAACAGATGGTGGCCCTCGTCGAAGACGATCCGCTTCAGCGCCGCCGTCTCGCCGTCCTGCTTCAGGCCGCGCGCCGACCGGGCGCCGTCGAAGGCGGCCTGGGTCATGACGAGGGCGTGGTTGGCGACTACGAGGTCGGCTCTACGGCTCGCGCGGATGGTCTTTTCGACGAAACAGGTGCGGTAGTGGGGGCAGGCAGCGTGGACGCATTCGCCGCGCCGATCGACCAGATTGGCGGCGCTGGCCTGATGGCTGGGCCCGGTCGCGAACAGGCCCGGCAGCCAGCCGGGATAGTCGCCGCCGGTCATGTCGCCGTCACGCGTATGCATGGCCCAGCGGCTGGCCAGCGCCATGCCGATCAGGTCGCCGTTCCCCAGCTGCGCCGCCTGGACCATGTCCTGCAGGTTCAGCAGGCAGAGGTAGTTTTCGCGCCCCTTGCGGACGACGGTCTTCTTCTTCCGCTCGACCGGATCGGGCCAGAGGGCGGCGCTCTCGCGGTCGATCTGGCGCTGCAGGGCACGGGTGTAGGTCGAGACCCAGGCCGCCCCCTGATTGCGCTCGGCCCACAGGCTGGCGGGGGCGAGATAGCCCAGGGTCTTGCCGGTGCCTGTCCCCGCTTCGGCAAGCAGGAAGCGCGGACGGCCTTCCTCATTGCGCGGCGAAAAGGCGTAGGCCGCCTCGGCGGCGTAGTCGGATTGGGTCGGGCGGGTCTCGTCGAGGCCCGAGGCCTGAAGCAATTTCTCCAGCCGGATGCGGGCGCTCTCACTGTCGACGGGAGCTGATCCCGCTTCGCCGCGCGGGGCCTCGTCCTCCCATTCCGGCAGGCGCGACCAGACGTCTAGCCCGCTGCCGCGATGCTGGCGGTCGCGGAGCGGCTGGGTCTGAAGTGCGCCCGAGACGCGCCAGGCCCATGACCAGCCGGCGCGACCGAGGGTCTCGGCCAGGGTGAAGGCGGCTTCGCGGTCCGGATAGACCGGGTCGGCCAGTTCGCGCATAAGGCCGTCGGCGGCGTGGCGCAGGGCTTCGGCCTGGGCTTCAGCACCCTTCGGTTCGCTCATCCCCATGGCCAGGGCCAGTCCGCTGGGGGACGGGGCGCAAAAACGGGCCGGACGGACGAAGGCGAACAGCTCCAGAACGTCCAGCAGATCGGCCGAACGAGCGGGCGGGGCGATGCCCAGGCGGCGCGCCGTCAGGCTGGCGTGGGCGACCATGACGGGCGCGGTGGTGAAGGCCCCCTCGGCCGCGCCGCGCCCGATCTTCCGCGCGCCCTCGCCGTCGCAGATCGCCCCCGCGCCCGGTGGAATGGCGAGCGCCGGCGGCAGGGCCAGCCATGGCTCGGCGCCGGTGAGGGCACAGGCGGAGGTGAGGGAGTCGGTGGACACGGGCGATAGATAGCCGTTCGGGACGTGAAACGGAACGGGAACATGCTATAGGCGCGATGTGACGCCGCAGCCCGCTCCCGCAACGCTTTCGCCCCTCTTCGCCGACTGGTTCGCGCAGCGCGGCTGGTCGCCGCGACGGCATCAGCTGGAGATGATCGCGGCGGCGCAGGCCGGGTCGCACGCCCTGCTGGTCGCGCCGACCGGGGGTGGCAAGACGCTGGCGGGATTCCTGCCGTCGCTGGTCGAGCTCGCGGAGCGGGGGCCGCGGCCGGCGTTCGGGCCGGGGTCGGGGGTGCACACCCTCTATCTGTCGCCGCTCAAGGCCCTGACCACCGACGTCGAGCGCAATCTGATGACGCCGACCCGCGAGATCGGGCTGAACATCCATGTCGAGAGCCGGACCGGGGATACGAAGCAATCCAAGAAGCAGCGGCAGCGGGAAAACCCGCCCGACATCCTGCTGACCACCCCCGAACAGCTGGCCCTGTTCTGCGCCTGGGACGGCGCGCGCGACTATTTCGCCGACCTGAAATGCGTCGTGCTGGACGAGGTGCATGCGATCTGGAGCGGCAAGCGGGGGGACTTGCTGTCGCTCGGGCTGGGGCGGCTGCAGTCGTTCGCGCCGGCCATGCGGCGGGTGGCGCTGTCGGCGACGGTGGACGATCCGGAGATGATCGCGGGGTGGCTGAGGCCCGGTGTAGAGGCCCCCGTTACCATCGTCCGTGGCGATCCCGGCGCGCCGCCGGTGGTCGATGTGCTGATCTCCGAGGGCCACGTGCCCTGGGCCGGCCACACCGGCCAGCACGCGATCCCGGAGGTGTATGAGGCCCTCAAACGCTCGGGGATGACGCTGATCTTCGTCAACACCCGCTGGCAGGCCGAGTTCGTCTTCCAGTCGCTGTGGGCCATCAATGAGGACGACCTGCCGATCGCCCTGCACCACGGCTCGCTGGCGGCGGAACAAAGACGCAAGGTCGAGGCGGCGATGGCGCGGGGGGACCTGCGGGCCGTCGTCTGCACCTCGACACTGGATCTGGGAATCGACTGGGGCGACGTCGACCTGGTGATCCAGCTCGCGGCTCCAAAAGGGGCGAGCCGGCTGGTGCAGCGGATCGGGCGCGCCAATCACCGGCTGGACGAGCCCTCACGCGCCCTGATGGTGCCGGCCAGCCGGTTCGAAATGCTGGAATGCCAGGCCGCGCGCGAGGCTGTCGCCGAGAACGCCTTCGACTGGGAACCGGTGCATACGGGCACGCTCGACACCCTGGCCCAGCACGTCATGGGCTGCGCTTGTTCCGAGCCGTTCGCCCTGGATGATCTGTATGCGGAGATTACAGGCTGCGGCCCGTATCGCGGCCTGTCGTATGAGCAGTTCGAGGAGGTGGTCGATCTGGTCGCCACCGGGGGCTATGCGCTGCGCACCTATGAGCGGTTCGCGCGGATCGTGCGGACGCAGGACGGCAAATGGACGGTCCGCAACGCCCAGACGGCCCAGCGCCACCGGATGAATGTCGGGACCATCGTCGCAGCCGCGACCCTGAACGTGCGTATCGCTTCAAGGCGCGGCGGGGCCTCAAAACAGCTGATCGGCGGCCGGAAGGTCGGCGAGGCCGAGGAGAACTATTTCGAGCAGATGTCGCCCGGTGACACCTTCATCTTCGCCGGTCAGGTCTGGGCCTTCCAGGGCATCAACGGGATGGATGCGCTCGTCACACACGCGCAGGACAAGGACCCCAAGATCCCGTCCTGGGGCGGGAACAAATTTCCCATGTCGACCTCCCTGGCCAGCCGGGTGCGGGCCATGATCCAGGACCGCGATCACTGGCGCATCCTGCCGCCCGACGTGCAGGAATGGCTGGAGCTGCAGGAGGCGCGCTCCGTCATTCCCGACGCCGGGACCCTGCTGGTCGAGACCTTCCCGCGCGGCACGCGGCATTTCCTCGTCGCCTATCCGTTCGAGGGCGGGCTGGCCCATGCGACCCTTTGCATGCTGCTGACGCGACGGCTGGACCGGCTCGGCGTCGGCCCGCGGGCTTCGTTTGCACCGACTATTCGCTGGCCATCTGGTCGATCAAGCCGATGGACGGGCTGGACCTCGGCGCCCTGTTCGAGCCCGACATGCTGGGCGACGATCTGGAAAGCTGGCTGGCTGAGAGCTTCATGATGAAGCGGACGTTCCGCAATTGCGCCCTGATCTCGGGGCTGATCGAGAAGCGCCAGCCGGGCAATGAGAAGACCGGCCGGCAGGTGACCTTTTCGACGGACCTGATCTACGACGTGCTGCGCCGCCATCAACCCGACCATCTGCTGCTCAAGACCGCCCGTGCCGATGCGGCCGCGGGACTGCTGGACGTGGCGCGTCTGGGGCAGTTGCTCGAGCGGATCAGGGGGCAGATCCGGCATGTTCCGCTGGACCGGCCCTCGCCCTTTTGCGTGCCGGTGCTGGTCCAGATCGGGCGCGAGCGGGTCGGCGGCGGGCAGGCGGCGGAGATGATCCTGGACGCCAGCGCCTATGGGTTCGATGAGGACTCTCTGATCGCCGAGGTGATGGCGTGAAGGCCCGTCCACAGCCGCCTCTCCCGCTGGGAGAGGGCTTGAGCCTCCGGGAGCGAAGCGATCGGCAAGGCGAAAGGGTGAGGGCCGGGTTCAAGGGTCGGCGTAAGCCGCACCCCGAACCCTGCGACGGCTTACGCCGACGGACGCAGCCGACCCTCATCCGACCGCTTCGCGGCCACCTTCTCCCAATGGGAGAAGGACGATGAATGCGGCCCTGAAGACCCTCCTCTCCCCCGCCCGCTGCCCCAGCGGCGGCCTGCGCGTCCATATCGAGGGCGAGCCCTGCGTGCTGCGCTGTTCAGGGGCGCTTTGGATGCTGAACCACCGCACCCTGATCGCCGCCGACCTGCATCTGGAGAAGGGCTCGGCCTTCGCCGCGCGCGGCCAGATGCTGCCGCCCTACGACAGCCGCGCCACCCTCGACCGGCTGGAGGCCGAGATCGCGGCTGGCGGCGGGCCGCGACTGGATCTGGCTGGAGGGCAACCACGACATCGCCGCCTTGTCCGGGGCCATGGACGACCTCGTAGGCGAGGTCGTGGAGACGATGGCGCTCGGCTCCCTGCGCCTGATCCATGAGCCTCAGCCGGGGGTTCAACCCGGCGAGATCGCCGGCCACCTGCACCCGGCGGCGCGGGTTGCGGCGCATGGGCGGGGCGTGAGACGGCCGTGTTTCGTGACGGATGGTCGGCGGGCTGTCCTGCCGGCCTTCGGGGCGTTCACGGGCGGATTGGATGTGCGGGACCCGGCGATTGCGGGGCTGTTCGGAGAGCCGCCTATGGCTGCGGCGTTGGGACGGGACCGGGTGCATGCACTGGCATGGGAGACGCTGCGGTAGGGTTTCGCCCCAGCAGCGCGTTCGACGCCCCCTCGATCCGCTCCTCAAGGGTCGCCATGAAGGCATCCCGCTTCAGGCCCGCCGGGATCGCCGGCAGGAATTCATAGACTACGGTCCCCGGATAGCGCCGGAAGCCGTGCGCCGGCCAGTGGACCCCCGAGTTGGTGGCCATCGGGGTGCAGGGGCAGTCGAGGTCGCGGTAGAGGGCGGCGATGCCGGGCTTGTAGTCGGGCGGGGCACCGACCGGCGCGCGGGTGCCTTCGGGGAAGATCAGCATCTGCCGGCCCTCGGCAAACCGCAGGCGCGCCTGCCGGACCATGTCCTTCAACGCCTTCGAATGGGCCGAGCGGTCCACAGCGATCATCTTCGTCTTGACCGCGAACCAGCCGAAGAAGGGCAGGGGTGCCAGTTCCTTCTTCATGATGAAACAGTTGTCGGGCAGCACCGCGAAGGGGGCGATGACGTCCAGCATCGACTGGTGTTTGCCGGCGATCAGGCAGGCGCCGACCGGCATATGCTCCACGCCCCGGAACTCCACCCTGACCCCGCCGATCCAGCGCAGGCCGAACAGGGTGAATCTGGACCAGTTGCGGATCACCCACATGGCCTGGCGGTAGGGCATCAGCAGGGCCGGTGACAGGCCGACCGAGAACAGCACCATCGACAGATAAAGCCAGGCCACAAAGGCCAGCGACCGGAGCCATGTCACTTCAGGCCGCCTTTTCCATCACAGGTTCGTCCGTGGCCGGACGATCGCTGCCACCGCCGATCGTGGCTCGGGCGAGGGCGGCGAGATATTTCATATATTCCAGCGTCATTCGCCGCGCGGTGACGGCAGCTTTCCACCAGCGGGAATTGTCCAGCGACGGTGTCTCGACTGCATAGGGGGTCAGTGCGATCCCCGGCGCGGCGGCGCGGATCTCGGTCAGGGCGCGGGGCATGTGATAGTCCGACGTCACCACGATCAGGCTGTCATAGCCCTTGGCCTCGGCCCAGGCGGCGATCTCCTGGGCGTTGCCGACGGTGTCCTCGGCCTCGAAACCCAGGTCGACGCAGCAGTTGAACAGGCGGTTGGAGCCGGGGGTCAGGGCGCGCAGCTCCTGACGACGAACCTCGCGGTTGACGCCGGAGATCAGCACACGCTGCCCCTTGTCCTGTTCCAGCAGGCGGATGGCGGCGTTCACGCGCTCCGCCGAGGGGCCGGTCAGGGCGACGATGGCGTCGGCGCGCGCCGGCTCGGGCGCAGGCGTGAAGCCACGCACGCGATCGGCGAAGGCAAACAGGCCGATCGTCCAGATCAGCACCAGAATGGCGATGAAGGTCAGAAACTTCATGCGCTTAACCTAGTGACCCCGCTTCAGCCGCGCCAGAGCGGTGAATCGCGCCGCCACAAGCGCCACCGTAGCCGCGAGCAGCGGACATGGCGAGAGAATCAGAAGGTCGCTCCAGGCCAGCGGCAGGGCGGGGGTGATGCCTTCCGCGCCGCCAAGGAAACGCAGCCCCGCGACCAGCAGCACGGCGACCAGGGCGCCGATGGCCCCGGCACCGGCGGCCAGCAGGCCGTAACGGACCTGGAACAGGCCTGCGACCGTGCCGTCGGAGGCCCCGTTCAGGCTGAGGGTGCTGATCACGCCGGCTTGCGCGGCCATCCCCGCCCGGGTCGCGTAGGCGACGGCGGCTCCGGCGGCTCCGGCGGTCAGCAGGAAGGCGGCGGCCGCCAGAAGCGTGATCAAACCCGCCGACCGCTCGACCTCGCCGCGCCACAGGCTGTGGTCGTCGACCGTGGCGTCCAGCCCCGCCTCGGCCATGGCCCGGCCTAGCGTGACGGCACTGGCGGGGGCGGTGGGGTTCAGCCGCACGGTGACCAGATAGGGGATGGGCAGGTCGGGCAGGACGGCGTCGCCGATCCAGGGGCGGAGCAGGGCCTCGGCGGTCTCCCGGTCCATGGCTTCGGCCTCATCAACGCCCTCGACCCCGGCCAGGGTCTGGGCGGCGCGGGCGGCGGCTTCGGCCCCGGTCTCGCCGACGCGCGGCCGCACCTGCACCGTGGCTTCGGCCCG
>VFBG01000277.1 GCA_006515835.1 bacterium
GACTCGTTTTCGTCGTTGCACGCGGGCCTGGCGGAGTTCGCCAGCAACGGGCTTTATCGAGACCAGGAAATCCTGGAGCGCATGCGCGGCGCGGGACCGATCGGTGGCTTCCTGGAGGTGGCCGCGGTGCAGCCGGTGCAGGTCGAACTGCTGCCGTTGATTCGGGCCTGGGGCGGCGCGGGCGGTCCGATCGCGGATGACACCTTCGCGCAGCTGCGCCGGGAACTCCTCGAACGCTTGCAAGCCGCCGGGCCGGTGGATGCCGTCTTCCTGGCGCTGCACGGCGCGGCGGCGGCGGCCTCGGAAGTCGACGCCGAAGGTGCGGTGCTGGCCGACGTGCGTCAACTGGTCGGCGAGCGCGTGCCGATCGTCGCCCCGCTGGACCATCACGCCAATATCACCCGGCGCATGGTCGCCTGCGCCGACCTGCTGGTCGGTCACGAGACCCAGCCTCACGATACCGTCGCCACGGGGCGCAAAGCCGCCCGGCTGCTGTTTCGGCTACTTGCACGAGAGATCGCTCCAATCGTGGCCTGGCAGAAAATCCCCATGATTACGCCGCAGGACCAGTTCTTGACCTCGGCGGGACCGATGCAGACCTGGTTCGACCGCGCCCGCGAGTTCGAGCGCCAGCCGGGCGTGCTCGACGTGTCGCCGTACCCGATGCAGCCCTGGCTCGACGTGGCTGAAGGCGGCTGGTCGGTGGTCGTCCATACCGACGGCGATGTGCCGCTGGCCCGCCGGATCGCGGCGGAGATGGCGTCGCTGGCCTGGCAGCTGCGAAAGCGGTTCTGGACCTCCGAACGAGTGCCGCCGGCCGAGGCAGTCCGCCAGGCGGTGGCCGCCGACCAAGGCTTGGTGATCCTGTCGGACACCGGCGATTCTGTCTACGGCGGAGCGCCTGGAGACAACACTTGCCTGCTGCGCGAACTGCTGGCCCAGCAGGTACCCTGCCTGTCGCTGGTGCCGGTCGTGGATGGCGAGGCAGTGGCCGCCGCCTTGGCCGCCGGGGTGTCGTCGCCGATTTCGGTGCCCGTCGGCGGCCGGCATGACCGTCAATTCAGTAAGCCGGTGCAGCTGACCGGGCGGGTCGCCGCTTTCTCGAATG
>VFBG01000133.1 GCA_006515835.1 bacterium
CCCGGCCACCGCCACCATCATCGACGGCGCCTCATGGCGTTGCGAGGGGGCGACCTGCACCGCCAGCGGCGGCGCCAACCAGCCCGCGACCCGCGCCTGCCGCCGCGTCGTGGCCCGCTTCGGCGCTGTGTCGTCGTTCAGCTACAAGGGCGTCGCCCTGTCGGCCGAACAGATCGCCGCCTGCAACGCCTGATCGCTTTAAGGCCCTGAAACGACAAAGGCCGCCCTGCGAGGGGCGGCCTTTCTGGTTTCCGGGATCAGGACGGAGCAGCCTCAGGCCGTCTCGCCGCCCAGTCGCTTCACGATCCGCTCGCGACCGATCATCGGCGCCAGCGTCGCCATGTCGGGTCCGTGCTGCTGGCCCGTGATCATCATCCGCAGCGGCATGAACAGGGCCTTGCCCTTGGCGCCCGTGGCCTCCTTGACCGCGTTCGTCCAGACCGGCCACAGGGTCTCGTCGATGATCTCCGGCAGGGCCGCAAGGGCCGCCGCCGCAAAAGCCGCATCCTCGATCACCGGCGTGACGGGTCCACGCACGATCGTCGCCATTTCAACGACATCGGCGAATTTCTGAAGGTTGCCGCGCACCCCGTTCCAGAAGACCTCGCCCAGATCGGCGTCCAGTTCAGCCAGCCGCGGCCGGGCCACGGCATAGTCCATCACGTGCAGCGACTGGGCGTTCAGCCGGTCCAGATCGGCTGTGTCGTAACGCGCGGGCGATCGGCCCATCTTCGAGAAGGCGAAGCTGCTGCCCAGGGCTTCGATCGAGGTTCCGACTTCCAGCGGATCCGAGGTGCCGATCCGGCCGAGGTGGCTGGTGATGGCGATCGGCTCATAGCCGAGATCCCGCATCTCGCTGATCGACAGCGAGCCCAGCCGCTTGGACAGGGCCTGACCGTCGGCCCCGACCAGCAGCGGCATGTGCGCGAACGCCGGCGTCGGCCCGCCCAGCGCCTCGAAGATTTCGATCTGGGCACCGGTGTTGGTGACGTGGTCCTCACCCCGGATCACGTGGGTGATGGCCATGTCGATGTCGTCGACGACCGATGGCAGGGTGTAGAGGAACAGGCCGTCCTCGCGGATCAGCACCGGGTCCGACATCGAGGTCGTGTCCACCTCGGCATGGCCGCGCGCCAGATCCTCCCAGGCAACCCGCCGGCCTTCCAGCTTGAACCGCCAGTGCGGACGACGCCCCTCGGCCTCATAGGCCGCCTTCTCCGCCTCGGACAGCTCCAGCGCCGCGCGGTCGTAGATCGGCGGCAGACCGCGTGACAGCTGCACCTTGCGGCGGCGGTCCAGCTCCTCGGAGGTGTCATAGCAAGGGTAGAGACGCCCGGCCGCCTTCAGGCGGGCCGCGGCCTCCTCATAGCGGTCGAAGCGTTTGGACTGGTTGTAGCGCTCGTCCCAGACCAGACCCAGCCAGGTCAGGTCATCCTCGATGCCCTGTTCGAACTCGGGTGTGGAGCGGGCCAGGTCGGTGTCGTCGATGCGCAGCACGAACTTGCCGCCCTGCCCTTTGGCGAACATCCAGTTCACGAGGGCGGTGCGGACATTGCCGACGTGCAGCTTACCCGTCGGCGACGGGGCGAAACGGACCTTGACGGACATTATGAGACCTTGAAACGCGAGGCGCGTAGGTCGCGCTCCGCACCCCTCAAGTCAAGGAGTCCCGCCGTATCAGTCGTCCCGGTGCACGCGCTCGCGGCGCTCATGGCGCTCCTGTGCCTCAACCGACAGGGTCGCTGTCGGGCGGGCTTCCAGCCGTCCGAGGCTGATTGGCTCGCCAGTCTCCTCGCAATAGCCGTAGGAGCCGTCGTCGATGCGGCGCAGCGCTTCGTCGATCTTGGAGATCAGCTTGCGCTGGCGGTCGCGGGTGCGCAATTCCAGCGCCCGGTCGGATTCCGACGACGCCCTGTCGACCA
The DNA here is from genome assembly GCA_006515835.1 of bacterium. Classification (GTDB taxonomy): domain Bacteria; phylum Pseudomonadota; class Alphaproteobacteria; order Caulobacterales; family Caulobacteraceae; genus Brevundimonas. The sequence continues at coordinate 1,923 of VFBG01000133.1, forward strand.
GATCCGGATGATTCTCCGTCTCGGCCTTCAGGTTGACGACAGTCCCCTTGGACTCGCGAAGGATGTCATCCTTCCAGTCCATCAGCTTGCCCTTGAAATAGGCGAGCTGCCGCTCGTTCATGAACGGCTCGTCGTCGGTCGGCCTGTACGCGGCCGGGTCGACAATCACAGACGCCAATGCGGTCATCGTTCGCACTCACGGTCTTTAACAGCGCCCCCCTGTGGCGCAGCCCTGCCTATAGGGAGGACGAAGAGTCGCGGCAACAACACTCGCGCGAGCGTGACCGGTGAAGCTGAGACTCCGTTCGAGACCGTGACATTTCTTCATCACCTGCCGCGAGCAAAGCCTGTTTTTTCAAACGATTTCGGAGGTTTATGGTGCACTGCGGCGTAGGTCGGCCTTGGCCAGTTCGACGGCGGCGCGCAGATCGATCTGATCCAGCAGGTTGTTGAGCTCTGCGTCAGCGTCAACCGGACGTTCTTCCCGCAAGGTTCGCGTGAGTCGATCCAGCGCCCCTTCGCCCGCCTCACCCATCAGCAGGGCAAGCTTCAGTTCCTCAAGCCGGTCCAGCAATCCGCCCCCACGCCGGATCGCCCGCCGCCGCCGCTCAGTGGCGTCGTCGACTCCCTGCAGCGCCATCAGGGCCGAGACATCGGTCACAGCGGAAGGCGCTGACGCCGAGGTCGTGGCGGTTGCGGGAGAAGGCGACCCTTGGGACGGCACCGAAAAGCCAGCGCTGGCGCGGGACGCGCGAGACCCCTGGGCCGGGGCGGGTCCGGACGGGCCTGTAACCTTCATGGCATGCGACTCCAGCACATGCCGGACCATCGTCGGGGCCGCGTCACCGTTTGGTTAACGGCCCGGCAGATTCTGCCGCGAACCTTGGGTCGATGGATGCGACTTCCACTGTTTTTGCAACAGATTTTCTCTGGCACGACGCTGGCATGACGCAGGGCGCAACAGTTCTTTGGACGCCCAGCCTATGCAGAAACTGCTCGCCACCCTCCTGACCGTCGCCGCCATGGCCGGATTCGCGTCCCCGGCCCTGGCCCAGTCGCGGATCAAGGACATCGCCGCGGTCGAGGGCGTCCGCTCCAACCAGTTGGTCGGCTACGGCCTCGTGGTCGGGCTGAACGGCACCGGCGACAGCCTGCGCAACTGCCCCTTCACCCGGCAGTCGCTCGAAGGCATGACCGAGCGGCTCGGCGTGAACATCCGCGGGGCCAATGCCAATGCCAAGAACATGGCCGCCATCATGGTGACGGCCGAACTGCCGCCCTTCGCCACACCCGGTGCCCGTATCGACGTCAACGTCTCCTCGATGTGCGACGCCAAGAGCCTGCTGGGCGGAACCCTTCTGGTGACCAGCCTCCAGGGCGCCGACGGCCAGGTCTATGCCGTCGCCCAGGGTTCGGTTCAGACCGGTGCCGTCTCCGGTGGTGGTGCCTCCGGCTCCTCCGTCACCCGCGGCGTACCCACCGCCGGCCGCATTGCCTCGGGTGCCACGGTCGAGCGCGAGACCGGCTTCCACCTGGCCAATATGACCGAGGTCCGCCTGACCCTGCGCAACCCCGACTTCACTACGGCTCAGCGCATGGCCGCCGCGATCAACCAGGTCTATCCGAACTCCGCTCTCGCCGAGAACGGCACGGTCGTCGCCCTTCGCGCCCCTGGCCAGATGGGCATGGCCGGCTTCATCAGCCGGGTCGAAAACCTCGAGGTCGTGGTCGACTCCCCGGCCCGCGTCATCATCGACGAGGTCAATGGCGTCATCGTCATGGGCGACGCGGTCCGCGTCTCTACCGTCGCCATCGCCCAGGGCAATCTGACCATTTCGGTGCAGGAGACGCCCCAGGTCAGCCAGCCGGAACCCTTCAGCCGCGGCGGCGAAACCGTCGTTGTTCCCCAGTCCGATGTCTCGGTTGAAGAGGAACTGGGCCGTCAGATGCGGATCGTCGGCGGTGGGGCCTCCCTTTCCACCCTGGTCAACGGCCTCAATGCCCTCGGCGTCAGCCCACGCGACATGATCAGCATCCTGCAGGCCATCAAGGCTGCCGGCGCCCTCCAGGCCGAAATCGAGGTGATGTGATGAGCGACCCGATCGTCTCCCCGGCAACCCTGCCCCCGGCGACGCCGCCGGCCGCAGCGCCAGCCGTAGTCACCGCCCGCATGCGTGAGACCGCCGAGCAGTTCGAGGCCTCCTTCCTGTCGCAGATGCTGAAGCCGATGTTCGAGGGCCTTTCGACCGAGGCCCCGTTCGGCGGCGGCGAGGCCGAGGGCACCTGGCGGGGTTTCCTTGTCGACGCCATGGCGAAACAGGCCGTCCGCGGTGGCGGCATCGGCCTGGCCGATCAGGTCGTCGCCCAGATGCTGAAGATGCAGGAGCAGGGCCAATGACCAGCGCCGCCACGCTGAACGCAACCGCCCGGGTGCGGCAGCTGATCGACCTGACAAAACGCCTGACGTCGCGCCTCAGCGAGGAGTCGAAGGTCTTTGAATCCCATCGTCCGCAGGACGCCGCGGCCGCCCTCGCCGGCACGCAAGACCTGGCCAACAGCTACCGCCGCGAGTCTGCCCAGCTGAAGGCCGATCCCGCCTCCGTCGCCGCGGCTTCGCTTGC
>VFBG01000278.1 GCA_006515835.1 bacterium
GACGGCGGCCTTTGCTGCGTTTCCTCTCCCGTCTGGCGGCTGCCCGACCTGGTGATCCCCCGGCAGATGCTGGCAATGAACTACGGTTGCGGCTCGACGGTGGACCCGCGCGACCTGCACGGCAACGATACTGTGCTCTACGTCGGCGTCGGCGGCGGGCTGGAAGCGCTGCAATTCGCCTATTTCACCCGCCGGCCCGGCGCCGTCATTGCCGTCGATCCGGTGGCCGAGATGCGCCAGAAGGCGGCGGAGAACTTCGCCGAGGCGGCGAAGCTCAATCCCTGGTTCCGGCCGGAATTCGTGCAGCTGATCGACGGCACCGCCCTGGAGCTGCCCCTCGCCAAGAACACCGCCACCATCGCGGCGCAGAACTGCCTGTTCAATGTCTTCAAGGAAAAGGACCTCGACCGCGCCCTGGGCGAGATCGTCCGCGTGCTCAAGCCCGGCGGCATGTTTTGCACCTCGGACCCCATCACGCCCGTACCATTGCCGACCGCGCTGACGGACGATGAACGCTTGCGTGCCCGCTGCCTGTCGGGCTGCCAGGTGCTGCCGGACTACCTGGCGTCGCTGACCAATGCTGGCTTCGGCCGGATCGACGTGCGGGCGAAGTTCCCGTACCGCTACCTGTCGCCGCGAGAGTATCCCGACCTGAAGGCAGGCGTGATGCTGGAAAGCGTCGAGGTGGCGGCCTTCAAGACGCCGGACGGCCCCGACGGCCCGATGATTTTCACCGGCCGCACCGCCACTTACTTCGGCCCGAAGGACAGCTTCGACGACCGCCAGGGCAGCGTGCTGCCGAACGGCATCCCCACGCCGGTGTCCGACGCGGCGGCCAAGCGCCTGGAGCGCTTCGCGGACATCGTGCTGACGCCGCCGACCTGGCAAGCCAAGGGCGGGGGCTGCTGCTGAGGCCGCCGCTTGCGGCTTAGCACGCCACCGCCGCTCGCGGCTTCGCACGACCGACCCCCAGGATCGCCGCCATGAACCCGCTGCCGCTGGACCAACTGGACGAAGCCGCGAAGCGGCTCGGTCCTCTGGTCGAGGTCTTTCGCGCCGACCGCTACCCGATTCGCCGCGCACTGCGTCAGGCGGTGCT
>VFBG01000134.1 GCA_006515835.1 bacterium
GGGGTGGATGATGGCCGCTCTTTCATTGCACGGCGCCGTGGCGAGACTGGTGGACCGCGTCGTTCCGCGAGCTGACGGACTGGGCATGACGTTCTCGACCGGCTCCTTGATTGGGCCATTGCCTCCTGAACTGGTAGCAACCGCTGCCGCTGAGATTCGGAATGCCCTGTCTGACGAGCGCGTCACCACCAGCGATCTCAAAGGGGCTCTGAACCGGGCGTCCTCGCGAACCTGGGGTATGGATTATCCCGACGCCGTTGATGCACGGGCGTATCTGACGACGTTGCTTGAAACCGCGGAGGCCTTCCTTCGCACCGGAAAGTTGGCCCCTTGGTGATGAACGCTAGTCCCTCTTCCTCAGTGCAAGACACCTGGACCGTCGCCGGTCGGACCTTCTCCAGCCGGCTGATCGTCGGCACCGGCAAGTACAAGACCTATCAGGAAAACGCCGACGCCGCAGAGGCGGCGGGGGCGGAGATCGTGACCGTGGCGGTGCGGCGGGTGAATCTGACGGACCCGAACCAGCCGATGCTGGTCGACTATGTGAAGCCGGACCGGTTCACCTTCCTGCCCAACACCGCGGGCTGTTTCACCGGCGAGGACGCGGTGCGGACGCTGCGACTGGCGCGTGAGGCCGGCGGCTGGGATCTGGTCAAGCTGGAGGTGCTGTCGGACACGGCGCATCTGTATCCGGACATGATCGAGACGCTGCGGGCGCTGGAGCTGCTGATCAAGGACGGCTTCCAGGTCATGGTCTATTGCACCGATGACGTGGTGATGTGCCGGCGGCTGGAGGAGGCGGGGGCTGCGGCCATCATGCCGGCGGCGGCGCCGATCGGCTCGGGCCTTGGCATCCAGAACCCGGTCAATATCCGGCTGATCATCGAACAGGCGAAGGTGCCCGTGCTGGTCGATGCGGGCGTCGGCACGCCGTCGGACGCGACCCTGGCGATGGAACTGGGCTGCGATGCGGTGTTGATGAACACGGCGATCGCGGGGGCGAAGGATCCGATCCTGATGGCCTCGGCGATGAAGCATGCGGTGATCGCCGGGCGGCAGGGCTATCTGGCGGGGCGGATGCCGCGGCGGATGTATGCCAGCGCGAGCTCGCCGATGGCCGGGCTGATCTGAGAGTCTTCAGTCGACCCCAAAATTTCGGTCTGACTCGCCTGGAGTTCGACCCGTTCCGGGTGGCGGCGCTGCGTCCTGACGCGGGCGGAGCGATGGATCAAGGCTGTCAAAGACCGGCCCGGTGGGGGTTTGAGCAGTAGGGCATACGGCTGCGTCAGATTCGGACGCAGGGCGGAATTGGCTCTGCGGGCAGGGGCGGGAAGACACTGTTCGGGGTCGAGAGGGGCGAGAAGACACGGGGCGGGAGGGTAGCCTTCAGCGAAGCGTGATCACCGACGGCACGTCGCAACGCCAGGCCTTGAGCCGCAGGGTGATGGCGAAGGCCTCGAGCTGTGACGCGACGCCGAGCGCCAGGACACACCACAGCACGACGCCGGGGCTGCCGGTCGCGAACGCCAGTCCGAACAGCAGCCACAGGCCCAGGCCGAAGGCCTTGGACAGGTAGTGATGCGGCGAGGCCTCGCGGCGGAATTTGGCGAAGCTGAATGCGTGGTTGCCGATCTCGAGCACGGCGATGACGGCGGCGGCCGGCCACAGGGCAGGCACCAGGCCCGGCCGCAGGACCGCCACGGCGATAACGGCGCATAGCCAGAAGGCCACATCGGCGCGGCTATCCCACGTCCTGAGCGCGGGCGTGGCCACTCCGAGCCGGCGGGCGATGATCCCGTCGAAGATGTCGGAGAGAACGCCGAGCGACAGGAGGAGCGCGCACGCGACGCCATGGCCGGCAAAGGCGAGCGCGATCATCGCCGGGCCTGAGGCGATGCGGAAGAGGACGAGAAGCCAGGGCAGGCGGTTCAGCATGGGTCCTGCTGTGGGTTGGCGGAATCTGCGGTGAAGGCTAGAGCAACCCTTCCTCCCCAGACAGACTGAACGACCATGCACGACATCCGCGCCATCCGAGACAATCCCGCCGCCTTCGTGAGTGGCTGGTCGTCGCGCGGGGTCGAGGGCGCGCAGGCGCTGGTCGACGAAATCCTGACGCTGGATACGGCGCTGCGGGCCGCGCAGACGGCGGGGCAGACGGCGCTGGCGCGGCGCAATGAGAGCTCCAAGCTGATCGGCGCGGCGATGGGCAGGAAGGACCTCGTCGAGGCCGAACGCCTCAAGGGCGAGGTCGAGAGCCTGAAGGGCGAGATCGCGGCGGCGGAGGCCGAGGAGGCGCGGGTCGGCAAGGCGCTGCGGGACATTCTGGCCGCCCAGAAGAACCTCGCCGCCGCCGACGTGCCGGATGGCGACGATGAACATGGCAATGTCGAAGTTTCGCGCTGGGGGACGCCTCGTGAGGGCGGGCCCTCGAAGGACCACGCCGACCTGGGCGAAGCCCTCGGCCTGCTGGACTTTGAGGCGGCGGCGCGGATGTCGGGCGCGCGTTTTGCAGTGCTGAAGGGCGGACTGGCGCGCCTTGAACGCGCCATCGGCCAGTTCATGCTGGACGTGCAGACGAACGAGCACGGGTATCAGGAGGTCAACCCGCCACTGCTGGTGAACGACGCGGCGGCCTATGGCACTGACAAGTTGCCGAAATTCGCTGACGACCTGTTCCAGACTACCGACGGTCGCTGGTTGATCCCGACGGCGGAGGTGTCGCTGACGGCGACTGTGATGGGCCAGCAGCTCACAGATGCCGAACTGGAGACGCCGATGCGGCTGGCGGCGCTGACGCCCTGTTTCCGCGCCGAGGCGGGATCGGCCGGCCGGGACACCCGGGGCCTGATCCGCCAGCACCAGTTCTACAAGGTGGAAATGGTCTCGATCACCCGGCCTGAGGACAGCGAGAACGAGCACGAGCGGATGACGGGCTGCGCCGAGGCCATCCTCAGAAAGTTGGGACTTGCCCATCGCAGGATGCTCCTGTGCAAGGGCGACATGGGCTTTGGCGCGAAGAAGACCTTTGACCTCGAGGTCTGGCTGCCGTCGCAGGGGACGTATCGCGAGATCAGCTCCTGCTCCAACTGCGGGGACTTCCAGGCCCGGCGGATGGACGCGCGGTTCAAGCGGGCCGGGGAGAAGAAGACCGAGTTCGTGCACACGCTGAACGGCTCGGGTCTGGCGGTCGGTCGCACGCTTGTCGCGGTGATGGAGAACTATCAGGAAAGTGATGGGCGGATTGCCGTCCCGCCTGTGCTACAACCCTACATGGGCGGCATGACCCACGTTGGAGGATAGTCTGATGATGAGCCTGATCCTTAGCCTCGCTGCGGCCCTGACCGTCGCCCCCGCACCGACCGTCGATACCGGCTCGGGCCCCTATGCCCCCGGCCAGACCGAGTTTGTCGGCTGGGTGCGCTTCGCGAGCGGCGAGTTCCAGCTTTACGCCGATGAGGATCAGGTGCTGCAGCCGTTCTCCCGGCCCTGCGTTTCGGGCGCGGGCTCGCGTAACGAGATGCGCCAGGCGATGCAGGACCTTGGCGGCCAGAAGGTGCGCATTGTGGGCCGCACCGTGGACTGGAGCGAGGCCTCGCGCGACCGGATCGAACACAACGGTTCGGTGATCCGCAATGACTGCGGCGGGTCGTTCGTGGTCGTGGCGGACGACATCCGGCCGGCCAGCTGACACAAGGCGGTTGCGCGACAGCCCGACGCGCTGCAAGAGCGCGGACGGCATGCGCATTCTTCTGACCAACGACGACGGCATCGAGGCCGAGGGCCTGGAATGTCTTGAGCGGATCGCCCGCACGCTGTCGGACGACATCTGGGTCTGCGCGCCGCAGGTCGAGCAGTCGGGCAAGGGGCGGGGGATCACCCTGACCGAGCCGCTGCGGGTCAATCAGATTTCGGAGAAGCGGTTTGCGGTGACGGGGACGCCGACCGACTGTGTCGTGCTGGCGGTCAATGACTTGATGCCGGAGCGGCCCGATCTGGTGCTGTCGGGGGTCAACCGCGGGCACAATGTCGGTGAGGACTGCTCCTATTCCGGCACGGTGGCCGGCGCGTTGCAGGGGATGGCCTTCGGCATCCGGTCCATCGCGCTGAGCCAGTCGCTGGAGCGGTTCCACGATGAGGTGACGGCGCACTGGGAGACGGCCGAGGCGTTCGCCCCGGCCATTATCTCGCGCTTGCTGGCCCAGCCGTCGCAGGCCGGTGTGGTGATGAACCTGAACTTCCCCGCGCGCGCGCCGGAGGATGTGACCGAGGTTGAGGTGACGCGTCAGGGTTTCCGCGACATCGGCGAGATGCATGCGGTGAAGCGCACCGACCTCCGCGGCCGCGACTACTACTGGATGAGCTTCCGCGGGACGAAGCACGACCACCCGCCGGGGACCGATCTGCGGGCGATGGATGACGGCAAGATCTCGGTCACGCCGTTGCACATCGACCTGACCCATGTGCCGAGCATCCACGACCTGAAGGGCGTGCTGGGTGGAGCACCGCCGAAATCGGTCGTGGCCGTCCGGTCCTGTCCAGCCTGACGCCGGCGTCTCAGGTTGAACGTTTGGTGAGCTACTTCGCCGTCCCATCACCCAAAGCACTGGGTCCCCGCGTTCGCGGGGATGAGCGGATCTTGGGGTCAACCCCATGAGACTCAACGACGACCGCGCCGGACGTTTGATCCTGGGCCTTCGGCAGCAGGGGGTCATGGATGCGCGCGTGCTGGCGGCGATGGAGTCGATCGACCGCGCCGTCTTCGTGCACGAGAAATTCCTTGATCAGGCGTGGGAGGATCAGGCCCTGCCGATCGACTGCGCCCAGACCATTTCCCAGCCCTATATCGTCGGCCTGATGACCCAGGCGCTGGACGTGCAGCCGCGGCACCGGGTGCTGGAGATCGGCACCGGCAGTGGCTACCAGGCCGCAGTGCTGAGCCGGCTGGCGCGCTATGTCTATTCGATCGAGCGCTACCGCAGCCTGCTGACCGAGGCCGAGGCGCGGCTGAGGGACC
>VFBG01000279.1 GCA_006515835.1 bacterium
GGGCCTCAGGGTCGACGGCGGCATGGCGGTCAACGACTGGGCGATGCAGTTTTTGGCCGACATCCTGGCCCTGCCGGTGGAACGGCCGGTGGTGACCGAGACCACGGCGCTGGGCGCGGCCTCGCTGGCGGGGCTTCAGGCGGGGATTTTCCGGTCGCTCGACGATATCCAGGCGGCATGGCGGCGCGACCGGCGCTTCGAGCCGGCCATGAAACCGGCGGACCGGGCCAAGCTGCTCAAGGGCTGGCGCGAAGCGGTCGGGCGGGTATTGAGCCGGCGCTAGAAATCGACCCTGAGGCCGATCCAGGCTTGGTGCGCCTCGATGCCGAGATCGAAGCTGCCGCCGAGATTGTCGCTGAAGGACGGGTCGTTCAACGACAGGAAGCGATAGCCCGCCTCGGCGGCGAAGGTGGGGGTAAAACGATAGGCGAAACCGACCAGCGCCTGGAACGCCAGCACCGTGTCCGAGCCGTCGGTCAGGTTGAAGGAATTGCCGTTGCTGACGCCGGTCACGTCGTTCATCCGCACGTTGGCGAAGCCGATCCCGCCGCCGACGAACGGCTCGAACGGGCTGCCGAATTTCACGTCCAGGACCGCGTTCAGGAACCCGGTGAAGATCCTGAGGTTGCCGTCCAACGTGGGGTGCGCGTTGAGGTCGGTGCGGCGCGTGCCGCCGGTGTCGACGTAAGAAAATTGCGGCGAATCGAACGATTTTAGGCTGTGCGACTCGTAGCTGCCCATGCCTTCCAGCCGCAGCACCCCCCAGCGGTAACCGCCCGCCGCCCCGCCCCACGGGCCGTTGGTTTGGTGCAGCGTTCCCCGGCCGGTGCCGTTGCCGGTCGACCCGTTGGTGATGTTGTCGCCCTGGATGCTGGGGTCGTCGATCAGCGAATAGCCGCCGAAAACGCGGAAATAGGGGCCATTGGATGCCCCTCCCTCCGCCGCTATGGCGGGGCCGCTAACCGGGATGGCAGCCGACAATGCTGCGAGCACGACGCTCATAAACGGCGCGCACCGCCCCATTGTCGACTGCTCCCTGCCCCCCCGAGCAACGCGGTGTACTCTGCGCGTACGATGCCGCATTCTCCCTCCC
>VFBG01000280.1 GCA_006515835.1 bacterium
ATCTTCCTGGTGGTCTTCTTCGCAGTGTTCGCCCGCGGCCTGCCCGACACCTCCAGCCTGTATGACATCGACCGCCAGCCCTCGATCACCTATCTGGACCGCAATGGTGCCCTGATCGCCGTGCGGGGGTCGCAACAGGCCCCGCCTGCGGACCTCGACGCCCTGCCCGACTATGTCCCCGCCGCCTTCGTGGCCATCGAGGACCGGCGCTTCTGGCACCATCCCGGCTTCGACCCCATCGGCATGATGCGCGCAATCAGCGCCAATATGCGCGCCGGGCGGGTGGTCCAGGGCGGCTCGACCATCACCCAGCAGCTGGCCAAGAACCTGTTCCTGACGCCCGACCAGAACATGAAGCGCAAGGTTCAGGAGCTGATGCTGGCCGTGTGGCTGGAGATGAAATTCTCCAAGAAGGAGATCCTCGCCCTCTATCTGAACCGGGTCTATTTCGGCGCCGGGGCCTATGGCATCGAGGCGGCGGCGCAGCGGTATTTCGACAAGGGTGCCAAGAACCTGACCGTCGGCGAGGCGGCGCTGCTGGCGGGCCTACTGAAAGCCCCGGCTCGCTATTCGCCGGTGTCGGAGCGCGAACGCGCCGCGACCCGGGCCACCGTTGTGCTGAACGAAATGGAGGACGCCGGCGTCATCTCCGCCGAACAGCGCGCGGCCGCCGTGGTCGAGCCGGTGCGGGTTTCCCGGACCCTGGCGACCCAGCACGCGCAGTATTTCATCGACTGGCTGGACCGCGAGGTCCGCAGTCTGGTCGGTGACCCGGCCGAGGACCTGATCGTCGAGACGACTCTGGACCTGACGCTGCAGACCTCGGCCGAGCGGGCCGTGCGCCGCATCATCGAGCGCGACGGCTCCAAGGGCGTCGAGCAGGCCGCACTGGTCGCACTGGACGGCGACGGCCGGGTGCGGGCCATGATCGGTGGCGCGTCCTATGCGGACAGCCAGTTCAACCGGGCCACTGAGGCGCGGCGTCAGGCTGGTTCGGCCTTCAAGCCGTTCGTCTATCTGGCCGCCGTCGAGGCCGGCTACACGCCAGAGACCCCGGTGGTGGACGAGCCGATCCGCATCGGCAACTGGAG
>VFBG01000135.1:0-3873 GCA_006515835.1 bacterium
GCTTTGACGAGGAGGCCAATCTGCGGTGGGCCCGCGCCATGGAGCGGGCGGGCGTCCACGTCGTCTTCGGCTTCGTCGAATGGAAGACCCACGCCAAGCTCAGCGTCGTCGTGCGGCGCGAGGGAGACGGTCTGAAGACCTACTGCCACTTCGGCACGGGCAACTATCATCCCGTGACCGCCCGGGTTTACACCGACCTCAGCCTGTTCAGCTGCGATCCGATGCTGGCCCGGGACGCCTCGCGGGTCTTCAACTACATCACCGGCTACGCCCAGCCCGACGAGCTCGAAGCCCTGGTGGTTTCGCCGCTCAATATGAAGACCACCCTGCTGGATCTGATCGGCAAGGAGATAGCGGCGGCGGCCAAGGGCAAGCCGGCCGCGATCTGGGCCAAGATGAACTCCCTGGTCGACCCTCAGATCATCGACGCCCTGTACCGCGCCAGCCAGTGGGGTGTGCGTATCGAACTGGTCATCCGCGGCATCTGCTGCCTGCGTCCGGGCGTTCCTGGCCTGTCAGAGAACATAAGGGTGAAATCCATTGTCGGCCGGTTCCTTGAGCACAGCCGGATCGTCGCCTTCGCCAACGGGCGCGACCTGCCGCACGACAAGGCGAAGCTGTACATCTCGTCCGCGGACTGGATGAACCGGAATCTGGACCGCCGGGTCGAACTGATGACGCCCGTTCTGAACGCCACTGTCCACGATCAGGTGCTGGATCAGATCATGGTCGCCAACCTGAAGGACGACGCCCAGAGCTGGGTGCTGGAGGCGGACGGCAGCTATCGGCGCGTCGCCCCCGCTGACCCCGAACGACCCTTCTCGGCGCACAAATACTTCATGACCAACCCCAGCCTTTCGGGCCGGGGACGCAAGGTGAAGACCCTGCCGGGCCACCTCAGCTATGAGCCGACCCGGAAGAAGCGTTGATGCCTGACGCCCTGCACTCCGCGATCGGCGCACCGCGTGACGTCGCCGCCATCGACATCGGCTCCAACTCGGTGCGCCTGGTGCTGTACCGGCTGGAAGGCCGCGCCATCTGGACGGTGTTCAACGAGAAGGTGCTCGCCGGCCTTGGTCGTGACCTGGCGGCGACCGGACGGTTGTCGGTCGAGGGCGCAGCTCAGGCGCTCACGGCACTCAAGCGGTACGGGCAGGAATTCTGCGACCGCGTGGCGGCCGAAACCGGCCTCAGGATCCGGGTCCTCTCCGGCGAGGAAGAGGCGCGCTACGCCGCCCTGGGCGTCCTCGCCGGAATTCCCCACGCCGACGGGGTCGTGGGTGACCTGGGCGGGTCCAGTCTTGAGCTGGTGCGGCTTACGGCGGGCGAGGTCGGACGCGGTGCCACCCTGCCCCTCGGCCCCTTCGCCCTCGCCGATGCCCGCGGATTCGACGCCGACCGCCTTCGCGAGACCATCGCCGACCGGCTTGAGACCGCCGGCGACTTCAAAGCCGACACTCTGTACGCCGTCGGGGGCGCCTGGCGCACCCTGGCCCAGGTCCATATGGGCGTCAGCGGCTATCCCCTGCGGATCGTGCATCAGTATGAGATGGACGCCACCGAGGTGCTGGACACCGCCCGGCTGATCGCGCGCGCTTCAAGGGCCGCGCTCGAGAAATGGCCCGGTCTGTCGAAGAAGCGCGCCGAAACCCTGCCCCACGCCGCATTGGTGCTTGAGGGACTGATCGAGCGGCTGGGCCTCAAGCGCATCGTACTTTCGGCCTGGGGCGTACGCGAAGGCCTGCTTTACGAGGCGCTGGAGCCGGATATCGCCGCCGCCGATCCCCTGCTGGCGGGTTCATCAGCGCTGGGAGCGCGTCAGGGCATTTCGCCAACCCTGCCCGGGGCCCTCAACGGCTGGATCGCGCCCCTGCTAGCCGCCCTGCCGCCGGTGTTTGATCGCGAGCGCGACGCCGTCCTCGCCGACGCCGCCTGCCGACTGGCGGACCTCGGTGCCCGGCTGCACCCGGACCACCGTGTCGAGCTGGCCTTTGACCAGGTGCTTCGGGCACCGGTGCCGGGCCAGAGCCACGCTGAGCGCGCCTTTCTGGCCGTCGCCGTCAATGCCCGCTACGGCGGCTCCGCCTCGACCCCCGAAGCCGCCACCGTGACGCGGCTGTTGAGTGAAGAGCAACGACAGGGCGCCCGCGCCCTCGGCCTTGCGATCCGCCTGGCCTGTGACCTGTCCGGCCGCTCGCCTCAACTGCTGGTCAACGCCCGTGCCGGGGTCAAGGATGGAGCCCTGGTCCTGACAGCGGCAGAGGGCTATGCCGACGTGCTGCTGGGCGAACAGACCCGCCGCCGCGGCAAGGCCCTGGCCGAGGCCATGGGCCTGAAGCTGGATATCCGTTCGGGCGACTGAGTCTGATTCATCGTGAAGCGGGACACCTTGTCATCCCGGCCGAAGCGAAGCGCAGAGCCGGGACGAACGGCGCAAAAAATCCATTGCTTCCGGCCAGCCCGCTTGGGCTGAGCCGGAAGAAGGGCTGCCGCCGAACGGTTCCTTGAAAGGGGCCACCGGAGTTGCTCAACCTGTCTCCCGGCTCAGCCCAAGCGGGCTGTCCGGGAGGTAACAGGAGAGCTGCGTGCCCGTCCCGGCTCTTCGCTTCGCTTCGGCCGGGATGACAATGCGGCCAGTCCCCCGGGAAGGGAGAGCCTGATCTAGTCGCCGCCCCACCAGCGCAGCTGGACGTTCTGCGCGGGACCATCGCCGACGGTCAGCCGGCCCGTAACCACCACGCCTTCATCGCCGAGGTTGCGCCGCGCAGTCGCCAGAGCGGCGGGATCGAGCGCGCCCTCAAACCGGACGGCACCCAGCTCCGCTGACCGGCCCTCGAAAGTGATGCGACTATCCGTGACCGAATAGGTGGACGGCAGCACCCGCGCGGTGATGCTGCGCGCCTCGCCGATCTCTGTCTGGACCATGGGGCTGGTCTCATCGTCGAACTGCAGCATGACCGGCCCGAAGGTCCCGCTCCGGCTTCCGCCTTCCCAGGCCTCGAAGTCCTGCGCCTGACCAACGAAGACATGGTCGAAGGCCCAATTCCCGATCCGCACATCACTCGCGGGCATATAGTAGCCGGAAAGGTCCGAACTGATGCTGTGGCTGAATGCGGCGGGGACGACGGCGGCGGGCGACGGCGGTTCGCCGTTTGCGTCGGGACGGTCGCAGGACGTCAGAACCAGCAGGCAGGCTGCCAATCCGATCAAAGTGCGCATGACGAGAACTCCCTGAACGTGCGGCGTCAACCGGACCACGGCGACACGCGCCTGTCCACAGTCAGGGCAGGTGCACGAGAATCCGCAGCCAATTCGCCGCCTGCGCTTCGTCGATCAGCTCAAAGATCGGAATAGACAGCAGGAAGACCAGGCCGTCGCGGATCGTGGCCACGAACAGGGTCGGGCGTATGGTCAGGTCTTCCTAATCCCGCCAAAGCGAGAAGCGCGGCCAGAAGCGAGGCGTGCGAGCCTTGTAGGCTGTGTAGACGGCGCCGAACTCCCGCTCGAGGAATGCCTCTTCGCGCTGCACCGTCAGGTAGAAGACGATCAAGGCCGCGAGGACGAAGCCGATACCGATCACGACGCTGCCGCTCTGCATACCGATGCCGAGGGCGCCAATGTAGCTGAAGACATAGAGAGGGTTGCGCGTGATCGAATAGGGCCCGCGATCCACGATCTCGGCCTTCTTGCGTCCGCCGATGTACAGCGAGCACCAGGCCCGACCGCCGATAGACAGGATCATGGCGACGAAACCGACCGACTCGACGCGTTCGTGCCATTGCCCGTCCACACCGTCGACCGATTGGCTGACCAGTGCGAGGCCCACCAGCCCCACGATGGCCACCAGCACGGCGACCTTGCGAATTTTCTGGA
>VFBG01000135.1:3884-12168 GCA_006515835.1 bacterium
GCGAATTTTCTGGACCGCGCCCAGCTCCAGCGAGGGTCGATGTGGGATGGTCATAAGGGGCCGCCTCCGTAAGCTGAGCAGACAACCCGCGATGGACCATTGCAAGCCCGTATCTCTACGGGGCCGAGTCTGGGCCAGCGGCTAGCGGCTCAGGCCCCGGTCCAGCGCCCGGAAAGAGGCGATCGAAAGCTCGGTCGCGCTGATGAACGCCGACGGCGTGATCCGCTCGAAATCGTCCGATGGCCGGTGATAGTCAGGGTGATAGTTCACTCCCAGATACAGGAACGGCACCTGCGCCCTGTAGAAGGCTCCGTGGTCCGATGCCTCCACCCAGTTGTCCGCGCCCGTGTCCTGCGGCGTGTCCTTGCCGAAGGCCAGGGTGACCGCGCCATTGGCCGGAATAACCTCGAGGATCGGGCGGAACGTCGGGTGCTGGTAGGTGCCGGTGACCCACAGCTTGCCGTCGGTCTCGGCCCGCGCCGTCATGTCGAAATTCAGGTTCATGGCGATGGATTCGAGCGGCATCGGAGGGGCCTCCACGAAATGCCTTGCACCCAGCAGGCCGTGCTCCTCGCCGTCCAGCGCCACGATCAGCACGCTGTGCTCCGGGGCCTGACGCTTCAGTTCCGCGGCCAGCGCCAGCATGGTCGCCACGCCCGAGGCGTTGTCGTCCGCTCCGTTGAACACCTGACCCTCTGCATTGACGCCGACGTGGTCGTAGTGGGCCGTGACCACGATATAGCGATCGGTCACGCGCGTTCCGGGGATGACCCCGATGACGTTGACGCCATTGTACGTCTTCGGCCCGGCGCGCGTCCGGCCCTGCATTTCCCACGGCTGCAACCGGCCCATGGGCGGAGCGACCACCCCCAGTCCCTCCAGCCGGCCGACGATATAGTTGCGGGCCATCTCGCCCCCCGGCGCGCCCGTGTCGCGGCCCTGCATGTCGTCGGCGGACAGGATGCGCACATCCTCCAGCAGCTGGGCGTGCATGGCCGAGGGCGCGGGCGTTACGGCCGCGGCGGGCGGCGTCGCTTCTGACCCGAACAGGCTGCCGCAGGCCGACAGCAGCAGGGCCCCGCCCAAGGCGGTAGTCAGGGCGAGAAGACGGGGGTGACGCATGGGAGCTCCTTGGGACCGTCGGACGCTAGCGGAGCGCCGGGGCGGTGTCAGTTTAACTCCCTGTCATGCGGGATTCTGTGGCCGCAATCAGACGCCGGGCCTCGAAACCCCGCCCGGCGATGCTAGAACCATGACAAGATTCCTTCCGGCGAGCCCTTCATGTCCGACACCTCCGTCGATCAGCTATCCGAGTCCACCGCGCGCGAGGAACTCGACCGGCTGACCGCCGAGCTCGCCCGCCACGACGCCCTCTATCACGCCGAGGACGCCCCCGAGATCAGCGACGCCGACTACGACGCACTCAAGCGCCGGGCGCTCGAGATCGAAGACCTGTTCCCTGACCTGACCAGCGCCGCCTCACCGTCGCAGGTCGTCGGCGCGGCCGCGTCGAGCCAGTTCGCGCCGGTGCGCCACGGCGTGCCCATGCTGTCGCTCGACAACGCCTTCTCGGCCGAAGAGGTGACCGACTTCGTCGCCCGCATCCGCCGCTTTCTGAAGCTGCCCGTCGATGAGGTCGTGGCCTTCGTCGGCGAGCCCAAGATCGACGGCCTGTCCGCCAGCCTGCGCTACGAAAACGGCGTGCTGGTGCGCGGCGCCACCCGCGGCGACGGCCGCACCGGCGAGGATGTCACCGCCAATCTGCGGACCATCGCCGACATCCCGCCGGCCCTCTCCGGCAAGGGCTGGCCCGACGTCATCGAGGTCCGTGGCGAGGTCTATGCCCCCAACGACGCCTTCGACGCGTTCAACGCCGCCGCCGAGGCGGACGGCCAACGCACCTACGCCAACCCCCGCAATTTCGCCGCCGGCTCCCTGCGCCAGAAGGACCCGACGATCACGGCGAAGCGACCGCTGCGCTTCTTCGCCTATGCCTGGGGCGAGACCTCCGCCGCCTTCGCCGAAACACAAGCCGATGCCCTGACGGCGCTGGAAAGCTGGGGTTTTCAGGTCAACGCCCGCTCGCAAAAGGTCGAGGACGCCGTCGGCCTCCAGGGCCTCTATGCCGGGCTCGAGCGCGACCGCGGCGGCCTCGGCTATGACATCGACGGCGTGGTCTACAAGGTCGACCGGCTGGACTGGCAGTCCCGCCTCGGCTTCGTCGCCCGCACCCCGCGCTGGGCCATTGCCCACAAATTCCCGGCCCAGCAGGCGACCACCGTGCTCGAAGACATCGACATCCAGGTCGGTCGCACGGGCTCGCACACGCCGGTCGCGCGCCTGCATCCCGTCACCGTCGGCGGCGTCGTCGTGCGCAACGCCACCCTGCACAACGCCGATGAGATCGCCCGCCTCGACGTCCGCCTCGGCGACACCGTCACCCTGCAACGCGCGGGCGACGTCATCCCCCAGATCCTCGGCGTCGTGGACCCCGACCGCTCCGGCCGCGGCGAGCCGTGGGAGTTTCCGCACACCTGCATCTGCCCCTTGAAGACGGCTCTGGTGAAGGAGACCAACGCCTCGGGCGTCGAGTCGGTCGTGCGCCGCTGCACCGGCGAACTGGCCTGCCCCTTCCAGCGCATCGAACACCTCAAGCATTTCTGCAGCCGCCGGGCCTTCGACATCGAGGGTCTCGGCGAGAAGCAACTGATCGCCTTCCATGAGCGCGGCTGGATCAGCCAGCCCGCCGACATCTTCCGCCTCGCCCGCGATGCCGAAAAGCTCGACGCCCTGCGCGCCGAGGACGGCTATGGCGAGACCAGCGTGCGCAACCTCGTCGCCGGCATCGACGCCCGCCGCACCATCGCGCTCGACCGCTTCATCTACGGCCTCGGCGTTCGCGACATCGGCGAGCAGACCTCCATCGTTCTGGCCCGCGCCTTCGAGACCTGGCCCGCCTTCGAAGCCGCCTGTATCGCCGCCGCCGACGGCATCCCCAGCGAAGACTGGATGCGGCTGAACGAGACCCACGCCGTCTCACCCCGCGTCGTGGCGACCCTCGCCGAGGCATCGCCGCCCGCCGCCGATCCCTGGCCCGAGGCCCCCATCGACCAGAAGATCGCCCTCGCCTTCCCCGGCCTCGCCGCCCCCGCTCGCCGCGGTCTGGCGACCCTCGCCGACGACTGGGCCGGTCTGGTTCGTCTCGCGGCGGTGGCGCGCAATGAGGGCCCATCCGAAGGCCTCGGCCAGATCGCCGGCGTCTCCGGCGTCGGTCCGGTCGCCGCCACCCGGATCGAGGATGCCGAGAAGCCAAAGTCGGACACGCCGGTCGCCGGCAAGACCGTGGTCTTCACCGGTGCCCTGGAACGCTTCACCCGCGACGAGGCCAAGGCCCGCGCCGAATCCCTCGGTGCCAAGGTCTCCGGCTCGGTGTCGAAGAAGACCGACTATCTGGTCGCTGGCCCCGGCGCCGGCTCAAAGATGGCCGACGCCCTCAAGCACGGCGTCACCGTCCTGACCGAGGACGAGTGGCTGGCCCTGATCGGCGGCTAGCGGTTCAACGCCGACCGCGCCGCCTCGGCATAGCGGTGCCCCGACGCGGCGCCCTTCGGAAACACCGCCTCGATCCGTGCCAGATCGTCGGCCGTCAGCACCAGATCGGCCGCAGCAGCATTCTCCTCCAGTGTCCGGATCCGTCGCGTCCCCGGGATCGGAACCAGCGTCTCCCCCTGCGCCAGCACCCAGGCCAGGGCCAGTTGCGCCGCCGTCACGCCCTTGTCCGCCGCGATGGCCGCGACGGCGTGGACCAGGTCGATGTTCTTCTGGAAATTCTCGCCCTGGAAGCGCGGGTTGGACCGGCGGAAATCGTCAGCAGCCTCCACCGACTTGATCTCGCCCGACAGGAAGCCGCGACCCAGCGGGCTGTAGGGCACGAAGCCGATGCCCAGTTCGTCGCAGGTCGCGAACAGCTCGTCCTCCGGCTCGCGGCTCCACAGGGAATATTCCGTCTGCAGCGCCGTGATCGGATGCTCGGCATGCCCCCGCCGCAGCGTCTCGGGCGCGGCTTCCGAGAGGCCAAGGAAGCGCACCTTGCCCTCCTTCACCAGCTCGCCCATCGCCCCGACCGTCTCCTCGATCGGCGTGTTCGCATCGACGCGGTGCAGATAATAGAGATCGACGTGGTCCATCCCCAGCCGCTTCAGGCTGCCCTCGATGGCGCGGCGCACATTGGCCGGCGAGCCGTCCACGGCCAGGGCCGTGCGGTCGGCGTTGTAGCCGATACCGAATTTCGTGGCGACGAAGGCCTTGTCCCGCCGGTCCGCCAGCGCCTTGCCGACCTGGATCTCGTTGGTGTGCGGCCCGTACATCTCGGCCGTGTCGAGGAAGGTGACGCCGAGGTCGAGTGCACGATGGATCACCGCCGTCGCGTCCGCCTCGATCGACGGCTGTCCATAGAAGGACGCCATGCCCATGCAGCCGAGGCCGATGGCCGAAACCTCAGGACCGCCGCGGCCGAGTTTGCGCGTCTTCATGACCGCTCTCCTTGAAATGTTGGGAGCCGGCGAAGCCTCCGCCGACGCACATCAGATGAGCGCCGTTCGGCCTTATTTCAAGGGCGCAGCCTGCGCCTTCAGCCAGTCCAGCACGTCCCCGTCCAGCAGCGGCCCGACCTTGGCCAGCACCTCGGCGTGATAGGCGTCGACATAGGCCCGCTCGTCCGCTGTCAGCAGGGCCACATCGATCAGCTTGCGGTCCAGCGGTGCCAGGGTCAGCTGTTCGAACCCGTGCATCGGGCGCTCGCCGCCGGGAATGGCCGTCGGCGGGGTCACCACCTGCAGCGTCTCGATGCGGATGCCCCAGTGACCCTCGCGGTAGTAGCCGGGCTCGTTGGACAGGATCATGCCGGTCAGCAGCGCCTGGGTGTTGGGGGCCTTGGCGATCCGCCGCGGTCCCTCGTGAACACCCAGATAGCTGCCGACGCCGTGGCCGGTGCCGTGGTCATAGTCATGGCCCGCCATCCACAACGGCAAGCGCGCCATGGCATCCAGCTGGGACCCGGTCGTACCGACGGGGAACCGCACCACGGCCATGGCGATATGGCCCTTGAGCACCAGGGTGAACATGCGCCGCTGGTCCGCCGTCGGCTCGCCCACCGCCATGGTCCGGGTCACATCAGTGGTACCGTCCAGATACTGGCCGCCGCCGTCCACCAGCAGCAGGCTTCCCTTCTCCATCCGCCGGATGGTGCGCGTCACGGGCTTGTAGTGCGGCAGGGCGCCGTTCGGGCCGCAGCCCGCGATGGTGTCGAACGACAGGTCCTTCAGCGCGCCGGTAGCCTCGCGGAAACCCTCCAGCGCCTCGGCGATCTGGCGCTCGTCCGGCAAGGTCTCCTGCCCCACCGTGTCGACCCAGTGCAGGAACCGGGTCAGGGCCGCGCCGTCGCGGATATGCGCCTGACGCGTCCCCTCGATCTCGATCGGGTTCTTGCAGGCCCGCGGCAGGGTGCAGGGATCCATGCCGCGCACCACCGTCGCGCCGGTCGCTTCCAGCCGGTCGAAATACCAGGCCGGCGACTGGCCCGGATCGACCAGCACGGACTTGCCAGACAGAGCATCGAGCGCGGCATCGAGGGCCGAGGGCGCTTCCAGCGTCACCGCATCGCCCAGCCAGCCGGGCAGCTCATTGGTCACCTTGCGCGGATCGAGAAACAGCTGCGCCGTGCCGTCCGCCTTCACCACCGCCTGCCCGAGCGGCAGGGGCGTGCGGATCACATCGCCGCCGCGGATGTTGAACAGCCAGGCCAGCGACGCCGGCGCGGTCAGCACCGCTGCCTCGGCCCCGGCCTTGGCCACCGCCTCGCCGATGCGAGCGCGCTTGGAGGCGCTGCTCTCGCCGCTGTAGCGGTCTTCGTGCGGAACCACGGGCGCGGTCGGCTGTTCGGGCCGTTCCTCGGCCCAGGCCAGGTCCAGCGGATTGGGTGCGACGGGCCTGAGTTCGGCCCCGGCTTTCGCCGCCGCGCGCTTCAAGGTCGCGAGCGCATCGGGACTGTGCAGGCGCGGGTCATAGCCGATCACCGAACCCTTCGGCGCGCGCTCCAGATACGCGGGCACGCCGCCTTCCACGAGGTCGAGAATCTCGAACTGCGCCGCATCCACCTGGGCCCGGACCTGAACCGTGTAGCGTCCATCGGCGAACACCGCCGCCCGGTCCTTCATCACCACGCCCGCGCCGGCCGAGCCCGTAAACCCGCTCAGCCAGGCCAGACGGTCGTTGGCGGCGGGCAGATATTCGTTCTGGTGCTCGTCCTCGTGCGGGACCAGCAGACCGTCGAGCCCCTGCTCGGCCATCTTCGCGCGGACGCGGGGAAGGTGTTTGGCCCCGAAGGACGGATCGGTGGTTTCATCAAAGGACTGGCGCATGGCCGAGGCATAGCATTGGCCGCGCCCTCATGTGGAGACGCTTCCTTCTCCCCTTGGGGGAGAAGGTGTCCCGAAGGGACGGATGAGGGGTCTGCCGGCGGCGATTTCTCGCGACCGGCTGTCCGGGAACATCCCCCTCATCCGACCCGCTCCGCGGGCCACCTTCTCCCCCGGAGGGGAGAAGGCACTCGGCTACTGCGGCGCCGTCGGCGTAACCACCGCCACGCCGCCGCTCGGCGCGGGTGCCGGAACTTACGCCTCCCGCTCGATCACCACCGGCGTCTGCGCCCGCGCTTCAGCGGCGCGCGCTTCACTCGCGGCGCGGATTGCGTCGGCCTGCGACCGGGCAGCGTCGGCGCGGGCGATGTCGACGCTGGCCTGTGCGCCCGCGACCTGACCCTGGATCAAGGCGGAGTCGGCATTGGCCTGGGCCGCGGCCGCATCCATCTGGGCCTCGATCAGCGCCTGGTCCGACGGCGTTTCAGGCCCCCGCGCGAACAGGATCCACAGCACGGCGATCAGCACGACGCCGCCCAGAATGCCGGCGATCCACCAGCCGGTGTTGGACTCCCGGACGACGACGGTTTCTACGGTCTCGGTATAGACCGGGGGCGGGACGCGGGTCGGATCGGTGTTCGGGTCGTACTGGGTCACGGGCAGTCCTCCATTGAACTGCCGCAACGGTTGCGGGCGTAACCCGTTCCGCCGTTAGCCCACCCGCCTCAGCACCAGCGCGCTCCAGGCGTCGCGATGGATGCGCCGCTCCAGCACAAACCCGCGGGACAGATAGGCCGCCGACACACGCCGCTCCTGCGTCCGCAGCAGGCCGGACAGGATGGCAACGCCGCCAAGGCTCAGCGCATTCTTGATGTCCTGCGACAGCGAAACCAGCGGCGGGGCCAGGATGTTGGCGAAGACCAGATCATAGGGACCGTGCTGTCGGACCTTGCGGTCGTTCAGGCCGAAGGCGTGGACGAAGCGGGCGTCGGCCATGTTCAGCTTGGCATTCTCGTTGGCGATCCGCACCGAGGGCTGGTCGATGTCGGTGCCGACGGCGACCTTCGATCCGGTCTTGGCTGCCGCAATGGCCAGCACGCCCGTGCCGCAACCGACATCGAGTACGCGCTCGAACCGTTCCTTTTTCAGCAGTTCGTCGAAGGCGATCAGACAGCCGACCGTGGTGCCGTGGTGGCCGGTGCCGAAGGCAGCGCCGGCGTCGATCTTCAGATTGACGGTGTTGTTCGGAACGATGCCCTCGTCGTGGGCGCCATAGACGAAGAACCGGCCGGCGCGCACCGGCGGCAGGCCCGACAGCGACATGGCCAGCCAGTCGGCGTCGGCCAGTTTCTCCACCTTCACGGTCAGACCGTCGTGCGCCTTCAGCCGCGCCTCGATGCCGCGAGCATCGTCGGCGTCATTGGGAAAGGCGTCGATGCGCCAGATGCCCTTGTCCTCGTCTTCCTCGAGAATCGAATAGGTCGCGCCTTCCAGCAGCGGATCGGAATCCAGCGACACGGCGGCGGCCTCAGCGACCGCACGGGGGCCGCGGGCGATTATTTGAACTGCGGACTCGGACATTTCTCAAACACCGCTATCATTGCGAATCGAGACGCACGCTGGTGCGCTCTCCTGCGCCAGCATCAACCAACTGTACCGAGGGGTCGGGGAATTCATGGCTAAAGCACCATCCAAGCCTAAGGCGGCTGCCAAACCAAAAGCGGCGCCCGCCGCTTCCAAGCCGAAACCGGCGGCAAAGTCGAGCGCCGCGCCGAAAGCGGCTGCAAAACCTGCCGCCAAGCCCGCCGCTCCGAAGGCCGCCGCCAAGCCCGCCGTCAAGGCCGCGCCGAAGCCTGCCGCCAAAAAGC